>NZ_JBWYIU010000002.1:0-322141 GCF_056783995.1 Acinetobacter sp. ANC_7588
TTGAATTGCATTATTGTGGCAGTAGTCGCGATCGCTGTGCTTTCGTCGAAGAAGTAGAACAGGGACCACTTGCACCATTTACAACCTTCCATTTTAAAGCAGAAGGTTCAAGTCATCGCGAATATCTTAACCAGCATATTAAGCAATTAGATGCTCAATCTCATATCTATACATGTGGCCCGAATGGCTTTATGGATTGGGTCATTGATTTAGCTAAAGTGAATCAATTTGCGGATCAGCAGATTCATAAAGAATATTTTAACGTTGAAACAGATGTCACAGGCGATAGCTTTGAAGTCGTTGCACAGCGCAGTAATAAAATTATTACGGTTGCAGCGGATGAGAGTTTGATCGATGCATTAGCGAGAGAAGGCATAAAGATTGAGAAATCATGTGAACAAGGGGTGTGTGGTACATGTTTGTGTGATGTATTAGAAGGTGAGCCTGACCATCGTGATGTGTATTTAACGGATGAAGAAAAAGAGAGTAATGAACAGATTTTGGTGTGCTGTTCACGATCAAAATCAAAATTTCTGGTTCTGGATATTTGATGTCAATCAATAAGCAAACATACATCTCTCCTTACCAAGTAAAAGAGATGCTGGAAATAACTTAACAAGGAATAGATCTCTTTCATAAATCAAAAAAAGATCTATCCCTTGCTGATTATTTGTACCGAATAATTTTAAATATTCATGCATAATTTGTGAATGAAATACATCGACTCAAAGAAGCTTTCTGAAACACAGTTTAAGCGATATACAGGCATCTCATGGTCAACCTTTGATTTAATGGCTGAACAGCTAAAAATGCTTGTACCTGCTAAAGGTAGACCATCTAAGTTAAGTGTAGAAGATCAAATCCTTCTGTGCTTAAGTTATTGGCGTGAATATCGAACATTGTTTCATGTCGCAACGAGTTATGGTGTGTCAGAGCCTACTGCTTCAAGAATCGTCCGCCACGTAGAGGATTGCCTGATCAAGTCCAATCTATTTAATTTACCCAATAGTTTGCATGAAGGCGAAGGTATCGACTGGAATGTGGTGATCGTAGATGCCACCGAAGTTCCAATACAAAGACCTAAAAAAACAGAAGAAAAGCTATGGTGGTAAGAAGAAGGCACATACTTTTAAAGTACAAGCCATCATCCACTATAAGACTCAGCAAATTCTGAGTTTATGCACGAGTCGTGGTGCAGTACATGATTTCGAGCTCTTCAAACGCAACCTGAATCAAATTCCTAAAGGGTCTTTTATCCTTGCAGATAAAGGCTATCAAGGGATTTATACGGTGTATCCAAATAGTCTATTGCCATTAAAAGCAAAAAAGCACTGTAAACTAGAACCTGAGCTAAAAGTTTACAATCAAGAAATCAATAAAAGAAGAATTGGGATTGAGCATGTATTTGGGACTTTGAAGACCTTCAAAATCCTTGCTGAGCGATATCGCAACCGTGGCAAAAGATTGGGATTAAGATTCAGTTTAATCGCAGGGATTTATAATTTAGAACTGAGTAAAAAATGATTTATGAAAGAACCCTAATATTTTAGGGCTATCTTGTTTATAAAATAAGATATTAACCATTGTGACAACTTAAAGTAATTAGACTCTTTTTAGCTTTTTTTAAAATTAATATTTTAAAAAACTAATGTCTACTTCGGCTGTATCAAGTATCCATTTTTCAATGCGCTTATGGTGTAAACGAAGTAGATCCAAAGGACGATTTTTGTAATGCTTTTCTATTAAAGTTTTGGGTGAATGCCCCATTATATTCTCCGTAACGCCAATAGGTACAGAAACCCACTCTGAAAGATTGCTAAATGATCTCCTGAGATCATGAATAGTTAAAAGTGGTAAGGAGTGTTTTTTTAAAGCTCTATGGTATTGTTTTCTTACGTCTACAATATATCCAGTTTTGGATTTAGAGCTTGAGAAAATATAATTTTTTTGATTCAAAGAAGGTATATTGTTAATCAGATATTCAACATAAGGTGTTAGTGGTATTTGTATAAAACTCTGGCTCCCTTTATTCCATATTTTTATACTTTTCCACTTAAAATCTACATCAGAATATTTAAGAGATCTCAAAGCTTCAGATCTTGCTCCTACTAAAAGACAAATTTTTAAAAATGATCGATGGACAATATTATTTATCTCATCTACGGCTTTAAACCATGTTTTTAATTGTGCCTTTTCTAGTGAGTTAGTCTTTGGGGTAACTCTATGGACTAACTCACGGACACTTTTTGATTTGTATATTTCAGGGGATATCAATTTATTATATATATCGTGTTCACTACACCAATTTATAAATGCTCGTAATATTCTGAATGCTAGAGAAGCTATGGTTTTGTGTTTAAGATTTTCTTTAGCAAGCCAATCCACCAAATCATTGGACTTAAGAGAAGCCAAAGGAATATTTAATAAAGGGAATAAAGCTCCAGGTTGAGTGTGACCTTCGCCAATTTTTTTTAATTTACCTCCAGATTGGGAAATTTTAACTGCATCTTCATATGTTCGTTCTGACCATATACTTTTACGTGACTCAAGGTATTCTTGGTAGGCCTCATTTAATGTTATTTTATTCAATTTTCTATTAATCATACTTTCATGATTAAGTTTTGCTTCTTCATTCTTGATTCTCCGAGGATCTTTTCCTTGATCGCACAAATTCTGTAATCTTCTAGCTTCTTTTCTAGCATCATCTAAACTCCAGCTTTTTATATCTCCAATTGTCATTCTAATTGATCTATTGAAAACTTTGCTCTGGAAAATATATGCTCGATTATTATTAATCGTGACACGTACTGATAAACCGACTGTATCAGTATCCCAATAAAAAATTTGATTCTTTCCTCGGGGAGGTATAGGAAAACTTTTAACTTTAGATGATGTAAATTTAATCTTCATGGCAAACATCCTATGACTATAGTGTAAGCAATATGTAAGTAAATTTAGTAAAGTTTACTCAATAATATTAAATATTAAATTTTCTGTAAATTATTGTTTTTTATAAATAAATAAACATTTATCAATTGTAATCAACACTGTTAACAACGAACTCATAATCCGTTGGTCGACAGTTCAAGTCTGTCTGGGCCCACCAAATTTTATACTTATATAGCTTTATATAAGATCCAAACCCTTAATTCTAAAAGAGTTAAGGGTTTTTTATTGCTTTGTTTAACGTCATATAACTTCATATGGGAACACGCTCTGTGTATCCTTGTTTGTATCCTAAATGGCTTTGTTGCATAAAGATTTGAAAGGCAAAGCGCCCCTAATTGAGCCAAATTTAAGGCGTAACTTGGGTAAGTGGTCGACCTAATTCCGTAAATCTGTTGAGGACCGCTACACGTGCATGAACTTCATTGACTTGGCTATCAAAGCTACTTGCACTGAGTTTATCTCCTAATAATTTGATGCAGTGCATTTTAGTCTCAACCAAACTTCGGCGATGATAGCCTGACCATTTTTTCCATAGTGTCCTACCTAAACGTTTAACTGTTTGAAGTAATTCATTTCGCTCTAGCGAGCAGCTCTTTGTATCTTTCCATGGTTTCGCATTTTTTCTAGGTAGAATCACCGCATGCACTTGCCGATCTGCAATGGCCTGACGGCATTGCTTGGTGTCATAAGCTTTATCGGTATAAACAGAGTCAATCTGCTCATCTTGTGGAATCTGATCAAGTAAATCACCAAGTACCTGTGAATCACTGATATTATTGGTTGTGAGCTGAATAGCTCGTATTTGAAGGGTTTCAGCATCTATAGCAATATGTAGCTTACGCCATTGGCGACGATATTCAGGTCCATGTTTCTTGTGTTTCCATTCACCCTCACCTAGAAACTTCAAGCCTGTAGAGTCCATGAGTAGATGCAGCCCATAGCTATTTTTTTGGTAGCTGATTGCAATATCAATATACTTTAGTCTTCTACAAAGCGTACTGTAATCTGTGCTGTCCAATTTAATCCGCAAAGTTTAATCAGACTTTGCATAAAGCCAGTGACCATACGTAAAGACAGACAGAATAAGGATTTAATTATTAAGCAGCATTGGATGGCTGCGTCGGAGTAGATTTGATTTCGTCCTTGTTTGCCTTTTGATGGAGCATACCATTGCGTAGTAGGATCAAACCAAATGGCAATATTTCCGCGATTAATGGGTGCTCGGTTATATGCGGGCCAATTGGTTGTGCGGTAGATTTTGTGTAGGCTTCTTCATTTGAAAATTATATGGCTGAAGAAGCCCTTAAGAATAGCTTTCTGCAACAAAGCCGTTGAACCTTGGAAAATTCCTGGAGTAAAAGTAATCAGTGAGAAGCCTCTAAAATGAATGAAGTTCAATCTATAAAATTAATCATAAGTGAAATAATTAATTTGCTTAAAGAATTTGACTTAACATATTGGTCAACAGCATTTAAACGTTTTTTGACGGAAATTGATTCAAATTTTTCTCAAGTTAAGCACGATATTTTAAGGAATTATGCTGGAATGGGCTCATTTAATGACATCGTTTTAGAAAAAAATGGAGAATATCCACCTTATGAAAATGACAAATTTTCCAAATTACGGAATGATCTTTATGATTTGTGCTTAGTATAACTCAATTGAACGTAAATCTATTGGCAGTTAGAGCTAAATTAATAAAAAGTTAGATGAGGCAAAAAAAGCTAATGAAGCAGGAACACTGAGTCAAGCTGAGTTTGACAAGAAACAGCAACAACTTCAAACCTTAGGCATATTAGTCGATAGTATTTCAGCAGGATTATCGGCTCCGACTAACAGTAGCTTAGGTATAGCAGCCGCAACAGTGAGTCCTAAGCTTAGCTATGAGATCGGGCAATATTTCAAATCAAATGATAGTGAAGGAAGTGCAACACATATTCTAGCGCATACTGTATTGGGTGCGGCAGTTGCAGCAGCAGGTGGCAGTGATGCTTTAACGGCAGGTTTGGCAGCAGGTGGAGCAGAAGTTTCAGCACCGTTACTTTCAAAATATTTGTATGGCAAAGAAGCCAAAGATTTAACAGCTGATGAGAAAGGAACGATTAGTGCAATCACTGGTTTGGTTGCATCTGGTGTAGGTGCAAGCACTGGTGATGTGGCTTCAAGTGTGCAAAGTGGTCAAGTGGCTCAGAATGCGGTGGAGAATAATGGATTAGAAAATGTTCTTCTTCCTCATGAAATTGATGAAATTCAAAATGATCACAAAGGAGAAATTCCTAAACGAACTCTGCAAGCGATTAAAGATAATACGACTTATAAAATAAATGAGAATGGTGAGTTTATTTTGTGTGTCAAGGTCGCAGGATATTCATGTGCTCCTAGACAAGGAGAACGTTACGCTACAACTCAAGAGATTGCCCAAAAAGGTGGGGAAAGCCTTCTTACTATGGCGGCAGGTTATGGAGCAGGCAAGGTAGTTGAACCAGTAGTATTAAGTATAAGTAAATCGGGTGTAGTCTCAAAAATAAATGATGTTACTAAGGCATTATTTATATCGAAAATTAATAGAAAAGATCTTGAGTATTTGAAAGCAAATAATATTAAATTTAGTGAAAAAGATTTAATCAGTACTATACGTGCTCCAGATGGAAAGGTTGTTTTTCTTGAAAAAGGAAATGAAAAAGCTGGTTTATTGCATGTCCTAAAAGAGCATCAGAAGAATTTTGAAGATATTGGTGTACAAGTAGATGATATTCCTAACGTATTAATGGATGCAATTAAAAAGGGAAAAATAGTTGGGTATCAAGGAAAAGGAAAGGGGCGTCCAATATATGAAACTGAAATAAAAGGGAAAAAACGAGGAATTGCAATTACAATAGGAAACAATGGATTCATAGTTGGTGCAAACCCTACGAGGATTAAGTGATGAAAAAATTGATAAAGCTAATGGCTGATTATGAATGTTATCCACTTTGGGAATATGATGAATTAGGGCTAATAGGTAATTTAAATCCTGAGGATTTACCTATTTCCGAAGAGTTGATAAAGGCATTAGACGATTGGTCAAAAATATTTGATACAACTTTAAATATGGATGATCCAATTAGATCAGGTTTTAATAGTCTAGAAGATGAATTGAAATTTAAAGCTTTAGGAGAAATTTTAGCAAGAAAATTAATGCAAGAGCTTAAAAATAAATATGAAGTTGTTTATGATAATTAATATCATATCTCAAGCGTCAATTTAATAGTAATAGAGTAGAAAGAAACTCGTTACATATTCTAGCGCATATAGTATTGGGTGCGGCAGTTGCAGCAGCAGGTGGCAATGATGCACTCCTTGCAGGAGTTTCTGCGGGTGGAGCAGAAGCATCAGCACCTGTACTAGCTAAATACCTATATGGTAAAGAATCAAAAGATTTAACAGTGGATGAAAAAGGAACGGTAAGTGCGATTACTGGTTTGCTTGCATCGGGTGTCGGTGCAAGTACTGGTGATGTGGCTTCGAGTGTGCAAAGTGGTCAATTGGCTCAGAATGCGGTGGAAAATAATGGATTTTCAATTATTGATGAGAATTATGGGCAGGTAGTTAAAGAAAATACTAAAGAGAAATTTTCTTGTCCGACAGGATATGTTTGTCCAATACCCGAGAAAACTTTGGGTGAAAAAACTCTACTGGTTATTAATGATTTAACAATAAGACAGCTAGCAGCTGCAATGGGTGCAGAATATGACCCTATAACTAAGGAGCATTTTACGCCAAAGGAAATACAAGAAGCTAAAGTTGCAATGCTAGGTTTAGGTTTTTCTAAAACGTTAAGTGGACCGATTAAATTAACGGATGAAGCATTTGAGAATATTGGGAAAAAATATGGTAGTGACATTACGAAATTATTAAAAGAACCTGAGGCAGATTTTGCTGGTCGAATTCCTGTTCGACCTAGAGATGGCTATACTGAAGTTGGTACAAACCAAATTGATACACCTTTAGGGAAACATTTAATTGATGCGACAATTAATAAGAAATCAAAAGTGATCTCTGGTGGACATAATGCAGATAATTTTTATGAAATTTTAAATGCCAATGGTGGTAAAGTAGTTGGGCAGTCAACAGAAATATCCAAAGGAATTACGGAAGTAAGATATCAATTGCCAAATGGAAGGATTGAAGCAAAAACTGTTTATGATCCTAAAGTCTACAGTAATGCGCAAATGGCAAGTATGGCAAATCAAGCTGCTGCAAAAGCAATAGTGAATTATGGAGCTAGTGGTAAAACTCAACAAAATGTCGTGATAAATGGAATTACTTTTAGAGTGCCTGTCGTTACGCGAAGTGGAGTACCTCAAGTACCAACATCATTTCCTATTAATCCTAATTCAAAATAAATTGTATCAATTGAGAGGATTTTTGAATGAGTTTTACCTATAAAAGTGATTATTTTAGTTTTGAACATGATGATCTTCAGGCACCATTGTTGTATTGTATTTATGAAATGATACATGGCGGTAAAGATTTAGAATATTATTTACGTGGAACGATAGGTAAAGACCCAATGGAGCCTGTTGGAGGCGATCCAGGATGGCAGCTCTATTCAGAAGTTCAGGAAGATGGTACAGAACTATATCATGCTTGGGTCGATGAAGAAATGATAGGAATAGAGCCAACTGAAGGGTGGTATGATGAAAAAACGGTTAAATACTATATTCGACAAGGATTAGAGAGTGTTCTAAAAGAACAACCATCTAGAAGAGATGAAATTGAGAAAATATTTATAAAATATGATCTATAGAGAATATTAAGATATATTCAAATTAATAAGAAAAGAATTAAAACTGCGTTATATGAGCCTCATCTTTACAGATGGGTTTTTTATTTAACCAGAATCAAGTATAAGAATTTGAATACAAGGACTAGAGGCATCTATTGACTTACCACATAAAATTCATGCTCTAGTCCTAATTTTCATAAGATAACTTACGACCGATACCGCACGTGAAAACAGCGGTGCACTACAAAATAACTTTGATAAAGATAAAGTTCAAATTGAAATTAATTTACAAGTTGATGTGACGAAGAAGTTTGATGCGAATCGTCAAGAAGTACGTACCGAAATTAATAAAAAGTTAGATGAAGCTAAAAAAGCTAATGAAGCAGGAACACTGAGTCAAGCTGAGTTTGACAAGAAACAGCAACAACTTCAGACCTTAGGAATATTAGTCGATAGTATTTCAGCAGGATTATCAGCTCCGACTAACAGTAGCTTAGGTATAGCAGCCGCAACAGCAAGTCCTAAACTCAGCTATGAGATTGGTCAATATTTCAAATCAAATGATGGTGAAGGAAGTGCAACGCATATTTTAGCGCATACTGTATTGGGTGCGGCGGTTGCAGCAGCAGGTGGCAATGATGAACTCCTTGTAGGAGTTTCTGCAGGTGGAGCAGAAGTATCAGCACCTCTACTAGCTAAATACTTATATGGTAAAGAATCCAAAGATTTAACAGCAGATGAAAAGTCAACGATTAGTACCATTACAGGCTTAGTTGCTTCAGGTGTTGGTGCTACTGCTGGAGATGTAGCGAGTACAGTGCAAAGTGGGCAAAGTGCTCAGAATGCAGTGGATAATAATTACCAGACCAGAGCTACTCTTAAAGCTGTGAATAAACATCTGCAAAAATGTAGTGCGAATGATAGAGCTTGTATTGAGCAAGGAATTTCAATATTAAGAAAGACCGACCAAATGCTTGATAAAGCTTTCAATAAGTGTGTGCAAACAGCTGATGCTGCTTGTGTAGAACAACATTTAAAAAATATTTTGGCAAGTGATGTTTCACCGGAAATGAAAGAGATTGAACAACAGCTAAGAAGACTAAAAGTTTCAATTGAAGCAAAAGGGCTTCTCAATGAAACTAGTGGATTTTCAATACAAGCAACGAAGCAATTAGATTTCTTGAAATATTCACAAAGAAGTTGCCAAAACATGACGTATGGTGCTTGCAGTACAAAATATAATGGTTTAAAGCAAAGCGCAGCTGAAAAATATTGATTCCAGCAAAATCAGCTGTTTTAGATTATATGGTAGGGGAAAAACCAAGAACAGGAGCAAGTTACTATATTGCTGGTTTTGGTTATGTTGCGACAGAAATATTTTTCCCTGAAAGTGCAACAGATCTAGCTTTAATGGCTGTAGGTGGTGGAACGGCTAAAGGAGTGAGTCTAGCCAATAAGGAGGCAAAAGTAGCAGATGATTTAATTCAGCGACAAAAAATTGAGAATAACGCTAATGTGGAGAATCCTAGTTTTGGAGACTCATCAGTACGTGACTTTCAATCCGGTACAACGTATAGGGCGGAAAATATTAATGCTGGACAAGTAACAGATAGAGATGGATTAGTACGAGCAAATGAAAATCTTATTGGAAATAATCCAAAAACATTGAATGATCAACAGGTTGGTGGTAGTTATCATCCTACAGGTTATCCAGCATGGAAAGCAGGCACAACTGTAACTGATCGAAGAGTAATTCAATCCGAGAAAATGCGAATGGTGATTGATGAAGTTCAATACTCTAACATGGTAGAAGCTATCAAAAAAGGAGAAAATCCGGCACAGAAATTAGGTGGTTGGGCGACAAAAGAACAGGTTAATTCTGTTGCAGATATGCGAAATAAACTTGCAATAACTGAAGAGTTTAAGCCTAGTATTAATAAATCTGGTAAGCCAAATAAATTTTATGTGGTTGAATTTGAAGTACAGCCAAGTGTGGGTGTTCGAGAAGGAAGAGCAGGCTCTATGTATGATTATAAGACTGGTAAAACTTTACCAGGTAATGCTCATCAGATTAATTTCGTAGATAAATCTCCTTACACGAACCCTGAGCTATTTAAAATTAGCTCGACAAGAGAGATTAAATAATGAAAACAATACAGAAAGTAATAGAGACAAATGTTTTTGAAAATGGAGAAATTTATGAATTTATGAATTATCCTGAATATGATTCTGATATTTCGCTCAATATTTTTAATAATTTATTATTGACGAATGAGAAAATTATTGCTTTAGAAAAAAAAATTATTTATAGCGATGGTAGTGAGTATATTTTACCTATTGCGGAGAGTGTTCATGTTTTATTAGATTGTAAATGCTTTTTGATTATTTTTAATAACCCGCCTTCTAAGTTAAGTAAAAAAATAGAATATCCTTGGTACTTCTTAAGACCTAACAACGCTGCTGTATACAATTCGGATGGTAGTTTAAGACATCAATTAATTATTCCAAAAGATCTAATCAACTTAAGTAAGATCGGAAAAGAAGATTGGTATATACATTCTCCTTATTATGGTGATTTTCCTAATTTTCAAGGATTTGGAGTAATGGTTACTAATGATTTGTATTGGCCTGATTTGTGTTTTTGTATATATGATGGTACACCGAATTTAATTTGGACAGAATATACTCAAGCGCGACGATGATATTGTGTAACGGATTTAAAAGGGTATTTCGTGAAAACCCATTCAGTTGAAGATGCAAAGTATGATATTTTTTGATTGAGTGATTAGCTTCCTATTTTATAGAGACCTTTTAGTTAGATAAAATATCAAATTAACGAGGTGCTTATGAGCGATAAACCATACCCTGAAAAATTTAAAATTGAAGCAGTAAAACAGGTCACAGAGAAAGGTCATAGTGTTACTGATATCGCTGCACGTTTAGGTATAACTACACATAGTCTTTAAGCATAGATTAAACGTTATGATCCACAGCAGCCCAAGATCACAGAATCTAATGATCCAAGTGCATATTTAACAAATTTAAAAAAATAACTGCAATACTCGGCGAAGAAAGGGCTATATTAAAAAATGTCGCAGTGTACTTGGCAAACCAGTCCAAATGAGGTACGCCTTTATTCGGGACAATATGATGCTAAAGGGATTTCACTGAGTGCTGGATTAAATACGACTAAATTTGATCAGGGTAGACCCGGTACTGTAATATCAGCGCCTGAAAAAATTGATCAACATGCTTCCACTATCCAAGGTGTAAGCAAGTCGATCGGTTTTGGTTTGGACAGTGATAAAGACAGTAGTGTGACGCAAAGTGGAATTAATACGTCTAATATCACGATAAGAGAAACAGTTCGTCAAGAAGAGCTGACAGGAAACTCTGCTGGGCAGATGAAGTCAGAAATCCTCACACATGTCACAACAGATACAGCACGTGAAAACAGTGGCGCATTGCAAAATAACTTTGATCGAGATCAAGTTAAAAGCGAAATTAATTTACAAATGGATGTGACGAAGAAGTTTGATGCGAACCGCCAAGAAGTACGTACTGAAATTAATAAAAATTTAGATGAAGCTAAAAAAGCCAAGGAAGCAGGAACACTGAGTCAAGCTGAGTTCGACAAGAAACAGCAACAACTTCAAACATTAGGCATATTAGTCGATAGCATTTCAGCAGGCTTGTCAGCCCCAACGAGCAGTGGCTTAGGTATAGCAGCCGCAACAGTGAGTCCTAAGCTTAGCTATGAGATTGGGCAATATTTCAAATCCAATAATAGTGAAGGAAGTGCAGCGCATATTTTAGCGCACACTGTGTTGGGCGCGGCGGTTGCAGCAGCAGGTGATAATGATGCACTCCTTGCAGGAGTTACTGCGGGTGGAGCAGAAGCATCAGCACCGTTACTTTCAAAATATTTGTATGGAAAAGAAGCCAAAGACTTAACTGTAGATGAGAAAGGAACGGTAAGTGCGATTACTGGTTTGGTTACATCTGGCGTGGGTGCAAGTACTGGTGATGTGGCTTCGACTGTACAGAGTGGTCAAAGTGCTCAAAATGCGGTGGAGAATAATTATCAAACCAGAGCTACTCTTAAAGCTGTAAATAAACACCTTCAAAAATGTAGTTCGAATGATAGAGCATGTATTGAGCAAGGAATTTCAATATTAAGAAAGACCGATAAAATGCTTGATAAAGCCTTCAATGATTGTGTGCAAACGGGTAATTCTGCTTGTGTAGAACAACATCTAAAAAATATTTTGGCAAGTGATGCTTCACCAGAAATGAAAGAAATGGTGAAATAATTATAACGATTAAAAATATCAGGACAGGTAACAGGCTTATTAAATGAAAGCATTGGTTACACAAGTCAAGCAATAAAAGATATAGAAGCCGTCCGTTCAGGTCAGGATGTAGGTTCCGTCAGTGGTGCTACTACAAATTGTATTGGGCCCACACCTGAAAAAACTTTAGGTAAGCGAACTCTTGCTTTGGCTAATGAGCTTACTTTGAAACAAATTTGGGCTGCAGTTGGTTTGAAGAATGATTTCCTAACAGGTCAGGAAATTACAGAGAATGAAAGACATCTTGCAATCGCTTCAATAGGCATACCACAAAGTCAACTTAAAAATGGCAGTTTAGTAAGGATTGATATTTCTAATCCAAGATCTGCAGGTTTAAGACTACCATCTGGTAATGAGGCTGGTGCAAATAGTCAGTGGATTCCTGAGGGTAAATTACTAATGGTAGTTTTGAGGCTGTTATTGATGCAACAAAGGTCAGGAAAGACATGTTAAAGGTCAAAAAATAGGAAATTAAAATGAAATTTAATTTTAGAGATATATATGTATCAAAAGAATTAAAATTTAGTGTTGGGATTGAAGAAGGAATGAAAAAATATTATGTATCTTTTCTAGTTCCGAATCATAATAGGCAAAGTGATTATGAAATATATTATTGGTTACCAGCAAGCTATTTAGAATATATTTACGCTGAACCCGAAAAAATTTATCCATTTATTTTAGAGTGCGACAAAGGGCTACATAAAGAAATGGAAATAGATTTAACTTAAAAACTATACTAATTTCGTTTAGATTGCTGTTTTTTAATAAAGGGCGTTTGACTGACTTTCCAAAGGAAATATTCATCAGTTCACATATGAAGGAACTGGATCAAATACTTACCATTGGGCTGGCAGTTCAGATGGTGCCAGAAATTCTTTAAAGTTAGATAATAAAACCAAAGCCATTTTGCGTAAAAATGGATGGAAGTCAGAGGCACTAAAATGATTTTAAAGTTTAATGATGATTTTTTTGTTCAATGGGATGTAATTTTTGCATTAAATGATGGATTAAATTTAGGAATATTTAGTTTTTGGATTCAGGATAAATGTTATCCAGGGAAAGGAACTAATATCACTTTGAAATCTATTTTTTATACATTGGTCAGTAACATTGAAGTGATTAATAATCTAAAAAAAGATTTTGGAGAAAAGCCTATTAATGAAATTGATTTTTCATCTTTGAATGGTGATAATTTTGTTTGGATTGATACAGGGGAGTTATTTCAATTTGGTTTTGGTTTAGGGCTTGGTTTTAATAATAGAGTTCTATCATAAGTCATTTTTTATTCAGTTCCATGGTATAGATCCCAGCAATTAAATTGAATCTTAAGCCTAATCTTTTGCCTCGATTACGATATCGCTCGGCAAGGATTTTGAAGGTCTTCAAAGTCCCAAATACATGCTCAATCCCAATTCTTCTTTTATTGATTTCTTGATTGTAAACTTTTAGCTCAGGATCTAGTTTACAGTGCTTTTTGGCTTTTTGGCTTTTTGGCTTTTTGGCTTTTTGGCTTTTTGGCTTTTTGGCTTTTTGGCTTTTTGGCTTTTTGGCTTTTTGGCTTTTAGGTATTAATGGTGTTCATCTTTCAGCATGCGAAAATTCAGAAGAACAGAAGGTTCTGCAAAATTATATTGAGCAATATCAACATGATGATTTAGAGGAACTTGAAGCACGCTGGAAATCTCTTTGGCAGATTAAGACTGGAGATGAGTTTGTTCCAGAATTAACTTATGATGCGCGTCAACCGACATTAGGTCAGCTGATTAAATATCATCATTTGCATGTCATGCATAAAGCCCTTTTTGAGTCCAAAATCTCTAAAGGTGTAGGTAGGTTTATTTTTAAAGCGCCCTTTTGGGATAATGAGTTGGCATCAAAAACTTTGTTAAAAACCGAATTTAAGTCAAAACATATGGTTGTGGGCTGCGAAAATTGTGGTCAATGTAGATTGGCTGATACTTTATATATTTGCTCTGAAACATGTCCTAAAGGACTTGCAAATGGTCCTTGCGGTGGCACCACATTAGATCGATGTGAGTTTGGAGATCGGGAATGCATTCACTCTGTAAAAGCCCGATTAGCCAAAGCCGTAGGACAAACTGACGTTTTAAAAGATACCCTGATTGCAACCGTACCCGTTGAAGTTCGTGGAACCAGTTCTTGGAAAAATTGGTTTTTGGGAAAAGTTTAAGTCTTTTCAATTTCTTGTATGGGTTGATTTATAGTATTGAAATGCAATTATTAATTAGCGTTATATAGGGGCTTAAATTAAATTATCCTATAAATCTAAAAGCCAAAATTTAATCTATTTTCCTATATATCAATATTTACTGATTCTTAAATTCTCATGATGACTCTATAATTTATTTATTACATAGATGTAAAACGAGAATTAAGGATGAGCATAACGCCCATTAAGTCAGGCACTGGCAATTTAGCTAATGTGATTTATCAACAAATAAAGGATGATATTTTTAGCTTTAAGCTCAAACCTGGACAACGTTTTACTGAAACGGACCTTTCTGAAAAGTATGAGGTCAGCCGTACCCCAACACGGCAAGCACTGTATCGTCTTGAACAGGAAGGCTATGTGAATGTGCATTTCCGCAGTGGTTGGGAAATTAAGCCTTTAGATTTTACCTTTTATCAGGAGCTCTTTGATTTACGTATGATCTTGGAAAAAGAGGCTGTTAAACGTTTATGCGTAATGGATCATGAGCAATCTGAAGAATTACAGAATTTAAAGCGATTATGGCTTGTAGACGAACAGGACTATAACCAGAACACCAAAGCATTGGTGCTGCAAAGTGAAGATTTTCATTGTGCCTTGGTTAGAGCTGCAGGAAATCGTCAAATCGCCAAGATTCATCATGAAATCAGTGAAAAAATCCGAATTGTGCTCAGTCTAGGCGCCATGCGTGAATTCGATATCCAGCATGCTTATCAAGATCATGCTGCAATACTTAGATGTATTTTAGCTCGTGATGCTGATGGGGCGATCCATTTAGCAGAACATCATGTCTTACATAGTATTGAGGACGTGAAGAAAATTACTCTTAAAATATTTTCGACTGTTTAGGATAAATTATTAAAAAAATGCCAATTTTAAAAAATTGGCATTTTTTTTGCCTCTAATTCATATCTTGTATACAAGAATGTACACAAAACTAATCCAGCGATGCCAGAACAACATTTGCTTAGTTTTAGTGCATAGATTTAATGAATAGTGCACCAATTTGAATTCAATATTTGTAAACGCATCAATATTGTGCGTATAAATGAGGATAGTTTTTTTGAGATCTCGTGTAACTTTATTAATAGGTTTAACTGGCATCAATCAAGGGGTGTTTGCAACAGATCAGGTCAAAACCCTAGATACGATTTATCTCAGCACAGCTTTAGCCTCAGAATCTACACAGCATGCTCAAGCGCTTACCAAATTTCAGCATGATCTATTGGATATCCCGTTTAATAAAAGCCATTTGTCGCAAGACGTTATCCAGCAGCAAGATATTCAGCGCATGGATCAAGCCCTCAGCATCGTGAGTGGGGTATTGCATCAAAATAATTATGGTGGGGGCTTTTGGGATAACTATTCATTCCGAGGATTCCAAGGCAATCCCAATATGGGGGTGGATGCCATTCGTAATGGGCTGAGTGTCAATCGTGGCATTTCTGCACCTAAAGATATGGTCAATATTGAATCACTGGATTTTTTAAAAGGTCCCAGTGCCGCACTGTATGGACGTGGTGAGGTCGGTGGGGCATTGAATGTCACCACAAAAAAACCAAAATGGACGTCTGAAACAACGCTTAATCTTCGTGGGACAACACAAGATGAATATCGTTTAAGTCTTGAACAGACCGCGCCAATCAGCGATGCGTTGGCGTATCGAATAGCCGCTGCAATGGAAGATAACCAGTCTTTCCGTGATCATGTCAGTAGCCAACGTTTATTTGTCGCGCCACAATTCTCATGGAAATTATCTGAAAATACCCAAGTGGATTTAGATACTGAATTTACCCAGCATCTAGGCACATTTGACCGTGGTATCACGGCTGTCAACAACCAGTTATTGATGGATCCAAAGACCTTTACGGGTGAGCCTTCTGATGGTGATATGCGCGTCAAAGACAATCTCTATCAAGTACGATTAAAGCATCAGCTCAATGACGCATGGCAGATGAATGCTGCGATCAGTTATAAAGATGCGCAAATGGTCGGCTATTCAACAGAACCACGCAAATTACAGGCTGACCTTGAAACATTAGAGCGTCAGCGTCGTCATCGTGATTATCAGACCGAGGATATGCTGCTCCAAAGTGAATTACTTGGTCAACTGGAACTCGGTCATGTTCAGCATGAATTGGTACTCGGTGCAGAAACAGGGCGTTTGGACTTTATGCAACGTCAATTGCGTCTTAATCACTCGGCTGCTCAGCCAAATTGGATCAACATTTACAATCCCACTTATGGGCAATTTAGCTCTGAACTACCTTTACATACCGATTCCGATGAACGTCAGCAGTACATGGCTGTGAATGTACAAGATCAGGTCTTTTTTAATGACCAATGGAATGTGTTATTCGGAGGTCGATTCGATCGTGTCGAACAGCGCTTCATCAACCATCGCACGCAGTTCAAGGATCAGAGTACAGCACAAAAGTTTAGCCCACGCATAGGCCTTAATTACCGTCCTACACCAGCACTGTCTGTATATAGCAATTATGGTGAAGCATTTTCCATGAATAATGGCATGGGTCGCACAGGGGAGACGTTTGCACCTGAAACAGCGAAAAGCTATGAAATCGGCGCGAAATACCATTGGCAAGATCACAGCATGCTTAGCATCGTCTTGTTTGATATGGGCAAAAAAAATGTTCTGATGACGGATGCGATTGACCCAAACTTTGAAGCTGCAGTCGGTGAAGTGAAAAGCAAGGGACTTGAAATTGACTTCAACCATCGTATCAATGACCAGATGCTGGTGTCAGCAGGCTACGCCTATATGGATGCCAAAGTCAGCAAAGATGATGTGTTGCCTGCAGGCTCAGCACTGAGCAACGTACCCAAACATAGCGCACATGTCATGGCAAGCTATGACCTTTGGCAAAATGCGCAACAAGCGGCAGGTCTAAATTTCAATCTCCATTATGTCGGGCAACGCAGTGGGGACAGCCCAACCAATACGGCTAATGGTTTCAGCTTACCTGCCTATACCGTATTTAACCTTGGGGCTTATTACCAAGCAAATCCAAATTTACGCTATCAATTGAATATTCATAATTTGTTAAACGAGGAATATTATCTATCCAGTTATAGCCATGTATGGATTCAACCCGGTGAGCCGATCAAAGCAGCGTTATCGGTACAGTGGCAATACTAATGCAAAGATTTATTGTCCTTTTACTGAGCTGTGTACTGTTGGCTTGTACGGCAACAGAGCAACCGATACCAGCAAAAATACAAAGCCCAACATCGCATTGTGTGGTTGATAGTTCAGAGACCGAAGTCTGCCTAGCTCAGCCGGCACAGCGCATTGTATCCTTATTTGAGTCAGGTTTAGACGGGCTACATATGTTGGGGCAGGGTGCAAAGGTCGTGGGGATTCCTGCTGAGGTGTATTTACAGCCCTTGTTATTTAATGCTTATTCTAAAATGGACTCACGTATTGCCAATAAGCAACTCGCCACACCTTCACAAGGTACAAATGCCACCAACATTGAAAGCTTAATGCTATTAAAGCCAGATTTGGTGATTTTAGGTAGTGGGCAAACACAAACCATTCAATTGCTTCGACAATTTGGTATTGCAGTCTATGTGATGGAATCAGGCACTTACGATCAGGTGAAAGAAGAGCTGTATGAAATTGCACAGCTTACAGGTGCTGAGCAACGGGCTAAAGAAATTCTGGATTTTTCAGATGTGCTTCTGGCTGAAGTGGCACTCAAAACCTCAAAGCAAAAATATAAGCAATCAATATATTACGCATGGTCAGGTGGACGAATTTATTCAACCTCAGGCCGTAAATCGATTACCAATGATTTTATTGAATTGGCAGGGGCTTACAACGTGGTTAAAACGGAGACCAATCAACCGAATGTCAATCCAGAAACGTTGATTGAGTGGAATCCTGACAATATTGTACTGTGGAATACCGACCCAAACCTGATTTATCAGCGTAAAGAATTGCAAGGTCTAAAAGCAGTACAACAACAGAAAGTGTTTAATCTCAGCCCTGCATTTATCTATAACCCACATACCATCAAACTTCTTGTGACTGCGATTTATCTGCATCATCACATTTACCCTGACACCTCAGACTTAGCAGTTGAAGCCTTGCAACTCAAAATTTTAGAGAAACTCTATGGTCAGAAAATTGCCAAGGAGTTGATGTCATGAATAAGGCAAAATTGAAATACACCTGGTTTTATCCATTGCCGATTCTGCTGATTTTTATGTCGCTGTTGCTAGGACCGAGTCAAACATTAAGCGCAGGGGATTATGCACTGTGGTTTATCCAGTGGATGTTGGGTACAGCGTATTTTGATGCGCAACAATTTAGCTTGATGCACAATATTGTCTTCAATATTCGCCTACCACGCATCTTATTGACCTTTATGGTCGGGGCTGCTTTGGCAACAGCCGGCAATGGCTTGCAAGCTTTGTTCCGCAATCCCTTAGTGGATTCCTATGTGCTGGGGATTTCATCAGGTGCCGCCTTTGGTGCGGCTTTAGCATTATCTTTGAGTTGGTTATCGCCCAATTTATCAGCATTTATTTTTGGCGTATGTGCAGTGGCATTAACCTATGTGTTTGCCCAACAAAAGCATGAAAGCCAAACTTCATTGGTGATGGTGATTTTATCCGGCATGATTGTTTCAGGTCTGTTTTTAGCAGGACTGACCATTATTCAATATTTAAGTGATCCTTTTAAATTACAAGCGATCGTGCAGTGGACCATGGGGAATTTACATCAGGCATCGTGGCAGAAAGTCCAATATGCGGTTGTGCCGATTACGGTGGCTTTAATGGGCTTATACGCCATGCGTTGGCGCTTGAATCTGATGGCATTGGGAGCTGATGAAGCACAAGCCGTGGGGGTAAATCCGAAGTGGGAGCAGCTCATACTGATTGTATTGGTCACGCTATGCACCTCAACTTCAGTGGCTGCCGCAGGCATCATTAGTCTATACGGACTATTTATGCCGCATATTGTGCGTATGTTGGTTGGCCCTGACCATCGTTACAGTATTCCTGCCAACATGGTTTTAGGCGGCAGTTTTTTGCTACTCATTGATAATTTTTCACGAGTTTTACTCAGCTTTGAAATTCCAATTGGCATTTTCACCATGCTCCTCGGTGCGCCATTTTTCTTATTACTGATCAAAACACAAAGGACGGCTTGGGCATGATTCGAATTGAACAGTTGAACTATGCCTATGGGCATAAACACGTGTTAAAAAATATTCAGCTTGAATTTCCAGCGCATCAGTTCTCGGTGATTTTAGGTCGCAATGGTTGTGGCAAATCCACATTATTTAAACTGATGGCAGGTTTAGAACAGACCATAGATGGGCGAGTACTTTATGCGGGGCGGGCGTTAGAACAGATAAAAGGCAAAGAAAGAGCCGCGCTACTTGGATTTTTACCGCAGTTCCATAAAACGGTTTTCCCATTTTTAGTTAAAGATGTGGTGATTACAGGTCGGGCTGCATTTAGTCGATTTCGTCCATCTAAACAAGATTGGGACATGGTCGATCAGGCTTTAGTTGATCTCGATATAGAACATTTAAAAGAACGCCCTTATACCGAGCTGTCAGGCGGAGAGCGTCAATTGGTGATGATTGCCCGTATTTTGGTGCAAGCACCGAAAGTGATTTTATTAGATGAGCCGACCAATCATTTGGATGTTTATTATCAATCTTATTTGATGAAAAAACTGCGACAATTGTCACGGCAGAATTTTACTGTGATCGCCATTATGCATGATCCGAATTTGGCATTTTTATTTGCCGATCATTTGTTCTTTATGCGTGAACATGAAGTGATTCGTCCTGATTCAAAAGCGCGTCTCACCGATCCGAAATTTTTAAAAAGCGTCTACGATGTCGAGTTTCATGAAGCCATGATTCAAGACAAGACCATTGTTATCCCTGATCATTCTTGGTTGTAAAATGAATTTAACCTATGAAACACTGCAATCCGCAGATCAATCTGTCATTCAATTTGCTTTATATTCACGGCAGCTTTTATTTCCAGAACTGTATGGTGCTTGTATTCCAAAAGATATTGCCCAGTTTGAGCAGTACTATGTGGACAGTCCTTTAGGCTGTTTTATCGTGGTCAAAAATCAAGCCAAAATTATCGCAACGATTGCTTACCGTGCCTATGACGGACGTTTTGATTTGGATATTGCTGAAGGTGCTGTTGAGGTGGTCAAACTTTTTGTACTGCCTGAATATCGTCGACAAGGCATTGCCACGCAACTGTGTCAGTTATTATTTACACATGCCGAGCAACACGGCATAGAAACCTTGTATTTGCATACACATCCCTTTTTACCTGCAGCGGAGCAATTTTGGCGTTTACAAGGTTTCGACGTGATTAAACGTGAATGGTTAAAAACTTACGATACCATTCATATGTTAAAAACTATAAAATCTGATCAACAATTTTGAAATTTAGCCATAAGCTTAATTATTTATATAGATTATAGCTAAATACTGAAGTAATCAGTCTAGATCATCCAGAGCATTTGAATAGAATTTCACACCTATTTTGATGCGATCACGCCCTTGGCTCATACGCCAACGATTAGTATCACGTAAGGAATAGACGCAACCACAATATTCCTGTTGGTAAAACTCCTCTTTTTTGCTGATTTCGAGCATACGCACAGCACCACCATTCTTACGCCAGTTGTAATCCCAATAAGTTATCCCTTCATAATGTGAAGCTGAACGATGACCATAGTCGTTGATTTGCTTCATATCTTTCCAACGGGAAATACCAAGCGAACTACTTATTAGACTGAAGCCATTTTCAGCTGCATATAAAGCTGTACGTTCAAAACGCATGTCAAAACACATAGTACAACGAATGCCTTTTTCAGGTTCATTTTCGATACCTTTGGTGCGTGCAAACCAATTGTCTGTATCGTAATCACAGTCGATAAAAGGAATGTTATGTTTTTCGGCAAAGCGAATATTTTCTTCTTTACGAATTTCATATTCTTTGACAGGATGAATATTGGGGTTATAAAAAAAGATCGAAAAGTTGATGCCTGATTCAATCAGGGTTTCCATCACTTCACCCGAGCATGGTGCACAGCAGGAATGAAGTAGAAGTTTGTCGTGACCTGCTGGGAGAGACAGTTTTTGACGTTCAAGTTTGTTTGACATGGTTATATAGGTTTAAATTTAAACCCTATATTTTAAAGATTGAGTAGATAATTAAACCTCTAATAAGCTGATATTTTCTAAGGTTAGGTTGAGATAAATTCACTTGAGCACCATTTGAGTGAACGGAATCGCATCCGTATACCAGTGATCTACTCATTAACTGCATGGATAAGTTAGCTCATCTATTCTAAATCGCTTTGAAATAGCGAATATACTTTAACATGAGGGATTCTCATCTTAAGCTGAATTTATATCGTTTTACTCACTTTATTATTCACGTTTAAATACAGCCATTCAGAAATTTAGCTTTTTATAAAATTTTAGGTGGCAATCTCCATGAGTACAGCATTTGAGTGTTCAATTAAACGTATCCGTTTTGATGAAAACTATACGCCAGCAGAAAGTACACGTTTGACTACAAACTTTGCTAATTTGGCTCGTGGTGAAAGTCGTCAGGAAAATCTGCGCCGTACACTTGCGATGATCAACAACCGTTTTAATAGCTTGGCGACTGTCGATAATCCTAAAGGTGATCGCTATTCACTTGAGATCGACATCATTTCTGCAGAAATTGATATCGAAGGCAATGGACAAACTTTCCCATTTATTGAAACACTGAAAAGTGTGGTGATTGACCACCAAACAGGTGAACGTATTGAAGGTATGATTGGCAATAGCTTCTCATCTTATGTGCGTGATTATGACTTCAGTGTGGTATTGCCTCAGTTGGGTTGTGGCGTGGGTGAAAAACCTGAAGATTTTGGTAATCTACATGGCAAATTGTATAAACATCTGGTGAATTCAGCAGTATTTAAAGCAGAATTCAATAAAGAACCAGTAATTTGCTTGAGTGTTTCAACCTCTAAAACCTATTACCGTACCACCAACGTACATCCTATTTTGGGTGTGGAATACAAAAATGATGAATATTCACGTACCGATGAATATTTTGCCAAAATGGGCTTACGTGTACGTTATTTCAAACCTGAAGGTGGTAACGCACCACTCGCATTCTATTTCGCTGGAGATTTACTTCGTGATTACACTGATTTTGAATTGATCAGTGCGATTGCAACTATGGAAAGCTTTCAAAAAATCTACCGTCCTGAAATTTACAATACTAACTCACCAGCAGGCGTGGAATATAAACCAAGCTTAAGCTATGGCGACTACTCACTAACTCGTATTGTTTATGACCGTGTAGAACGTGCTGAGTTAGCAGTCAAACAAGGTAAATGGACAGAAGAAAATTTCATTAAGCCTTATCAAGACATTTTAAATGAATGGGCTGAAAATTTCGAAGTCGAAACAGCTGCTTAAAACATCCAATTGATATACAGATTCACGAATTTAGAGAAAGAAGATTAGACATGGCACTTACACCACCGAAATTATTACTCCCAACTTCAACTGCGGGTAGTTTACCGAAACCATCTTGGTTAGCTGAGCCTGAAAAACTATGGTCTGCATGGAAACTCGAAGGGGAAGAGCTTCTTGAGGCAAAACGTGATGCATTGAAATTATCATTACATGAGCAAGTCACTGCTGGTATTGATATCGTGAGTGATGGTGAACAAACCCGTCAGCACTTCGTCACTACATTTATTGAGCATCTTGAAGGTGTGGATTTCGAAAAGCGTGAAACCATGCGTATTCGTAATCGTTATGATGCAAGTGTACCTTCTGTTGTGGGCGAAGTTTCTCGTAAACAAGCGGTATTTGTTGAAGATGCGAAATTCTTGCGTAGCCAAACCAATCAGCCAATTAAATGGGCGTTGCCTGGTCCAATGACCATGATTGATACTTTATTTGATGGTCACTACAAGAGCCGTGAAAAATTGGCTTGGGAATTTGCCAAAATTTTAAACCAAGAAGCTTTAGAGCTTGAAGCAGCAGGCGTGGATATTATCCAATTCGATGAACCGGCGTTTAACGTATTCTTCGATGAAGTAAATGATTGGGGGGTACCAACCCTAGAGCGTGCACTTGAAGGTTTAAAATGTGAAACTGCGGTTCATATTTGCTACGGTTACGGTATTAAAGCCAATACCGATTGGAAACAAACTTTGGGTAATGAATGGCGTCAATACGAAGAGTCATTTCCGAAGCTACAACAATCTAAGCTCGATATTATTTCGCTTGAATGCCAAAACTCACGTGTGCCAATGGATTTGATTGAATTGATTCGTGGTAAGAAAGTCATGGTCGGTGCAATTGATGTGGCAACTAATCAAGTTGAAACCGCAGAAGAAGTCGCGAATACCCTGCGTAAAGCTTTGCAATTTGTGGACGCGGATAAGCTTTATCCATCAACGAACTGTGGTATGACGCCGCTCTCTCGTCAAGTGGCACGTGGCAAGCTTGAGGCTTTAAGTGCTGGAGCTGCCATTGTCCGTAAAGAGCTAGAAGCTTAATCAAACGTAGTCTTGTATTAATCAGGGCAAATCGTCGCAAGATCATTTGTTCTGTCTAATGTACGACACGTCATATGTATATTTGAGATGAAAGAGATGATTGAAGCAACAGACTTTAGAAATGCAATGTCTTTACTTACAACTGCGGTAAATGTGATTACAACCACAGGCGAAGCAGGGATGCATGGCTTTACTGCATCTGCGGTATGTAGTGTCACAGATACTCCGCCAACACTATTAGTCTGTATGAATCAGTCCTCTCGTTCACATGCACATTTTGTTGAAAATAAAGTCTTAGCTGTAAACGTACTGAGTACTCAGCATGAACAGCTTTCGAATGCTTTTGCTTCAAGCAAGCTCAGCTCAGAAGATCGCTTCAGAGTAGGTGATTGGATTGATTTAAAAACTGGGTCGCCGATTTTAGAAGATGCTTTAGTCAGTTTTGATTGCGAGATTGAGAATATTCAACAAGTCGGTACACATAGTATTTTTTTATGCCGTGTGACTGCAGTAAAGCAAAGTAATCAAGAAGAAAGTTTGGTGTACTTTAACCGTGCTTATCATCAAGTGGGTCAGTTGGAACACGCTTAACTCAACCCCTTAATCCCTTCATCTTTTTAAAAGTTAGTCTATTGTGGAACTTATAACCTTTTTAATCATCGGTGCATTTGCTGGTTTTGCGGCTGGGCTGTTTGGTGTAGGCGGTGGTACGATTATTGTGCCACTACTTTTTATTGTCTTTACCCAAATGGGTTATGATCCTGATGTCATTATGCATCTGGCACTAGGTACATCTTTAGCAACAATCGTTGTCACTTCGATTAGCTCATTAATGGCACACCATAAAAATGGTGCTGTGCTATGGCCTGTATTTAAAAATCTAGCTCCACCCATGGCCATCGGCTGTTTTGCAGGTGCTGGAATTGCTGGTTTGTTATCGGGATTACATCTTCAAATCATGGTCGGCTTATTTTTGATTTGGGTGGCGTATACTATGTTTACAGGCGCGAACAAAGCAATTAATTCAACAATGACTCTTCCTTCATCAAGTCAGCAAGTTGCAGCAGGTAGTGTCATTGGGATTGCATCTGCACTCTTTGGGATAGGTGGTGGTAGTCTGACCGTTCCATATCTGAATCGTTATGGGGTGGTGATGCAAAAGTCTGTCGGTACATCTGCTGCTTGTGGATTACCAATAGCTCTAGCTGGTGCTATAGGGTTTATGGTTTTTGGTATGACTGCTGAGATCAATGTGCCGAATACCATCGGGTATGTTCATATTTATGCTTTCATTGGCATTAGTGTGATGAGTTTTATAACAGCAAAATTTGGTGCCAAAACTGCACATGCCTTATCGCCAGCAATGTTAAAGAAATGTTTCGCTGTCTTGTTGGTTATCATAGGAAGTATCTTCCTTGTAAAAGGATTGATTTAATTTCACCCAAATGTCTTATCAGCCTAGATAGCTCACTTAATGTGGGCTAAAGCGAAGATTTTAATATGTCCCTAGAGGGATCATGATTTGAGTTTTTTCCCATATGATCGAACTAAAACATTTGAAAATGCTATTGGCTTTGAGAGAGCATGGCTCTTTAGTCGCTGCAGCGAGTGATCTCTGCATTACACCTTCAGCCGTATCTCATCAGTTACGTGAGCTTGATCAGTGGATGGGGGTTGAAGTCGTCAACCGCAAGACGAGACCAATTACTTTTTCTAATGTTGGCTTAAGACTGTTGCAGTTAGCGGATGAAATTTTACCGCAAGTTCAGATTGCTCAAAGCGATATCACGCGTATTATCCATGGGCAAACTGGTAGAATTACATTTTCTTCAGAATGCCATAGTTGTTTTGATTGGCTCATGCCGATATTAAATCAGTATCGAAACCAATATCCTGATGTTGATTTAGATTTTGCATCAGGGTTTGAAGCAAATCCTCATGAATTGCTACAAAATGGCGAATTTGATTTGTTGATTACTGCAGACCCAATTGCATTAAAGGGAGTTGAATATTTCCCAGTATTTAAATATGAATCACGACTTGTTTTATCTACAACACATCCTTTGGTACGTGCAAAAAACATTACTGTTCAAGATTTAGCTGAAGAAACGCTGATTACATTTCCAGTAGACAAACATCGTTTAGATATCATGTCGAAGTTGTTCATTCCTGCAAATATTCTTCCAAAAAATATTCGAACCACAGATCTGACCCAGATGCTGATTCAGTTAGTCGCAAGTGGGCGTGGAATCGCAGCTTTACCAGATTGGGTGGTAAACGAATATGAAACCAAAGGGTGGGTCACTTCACGTCGCCTAGAGTGCGTTGCACCAGAGGGGTTAAGGCGTACTTTATATGCAGGTTTTCGAACTGAAGATAAGAAAAAAGATTATTTCGATTTATTTATAAAAAAATTAGCTAAATTTTCAGAATCAAGAAAACTTTATTACATGTAAGAAAGTTTAATCATTCTGAATAAAGTGAAGATTGAACCTCGAATGAATCTTCATATCAATAATGAGCGAAGTTAAGATGAAAATTAGATAGTCGCTATTATTTGTATGAAGACGAATTTTTTGCTTTTGATTATACTTTTTTAACTAAGATTGATGTCTGACATCGAGACATTGGACTCATCATCTGTTTGTAGAAAGTAAACGATTTGATCTCAGTCCATTGTCCATTATTTTGGTCATTTATCTAAGTGGTTTTTTAATTATAAAACTCAATACATTATAAATTTAAGATTATATCCATGATACAACTCATACCTTCATTTTCAGTCTCAGACTATCTCAGCTTATTTTCGATTATTTGTACGACGCTTATAGGTATCGTCGCTGTCTTTTACGGTCGAAAAACGTATTTTGTGAGTCTAAAAAGTTTTAATGAAAATAAAAATTTATATGAGGCTGCATCTTTTTACATTCGAGAATTTATCTATGTAAGCCCGAATAAAACAATAGATCCTTTTTTGAAGAAAATTGCCAGTGATCAACTTAATGGCGGTGTCGAGATTCCTTCATTTTTAACCGATATACTTATACGCAAATATGCAGATTACTATTTTTACTTAGTGAAGTCCCTTCGCACTACATGGAAATTTTTTAAAGTTGAAAATGGAGAAATTCAATGTATTTATTCAGAACGGGAATTAGTCTTTAAAGGGTTAGCGTATGGTGCTCTATATACCGTCACCGGTTCCTTAGCTTTTTTTATATTTTCAAATTTTACTTGGTTTTTAGCTCGTTATACCTCAGATAGCGCATTAAACACAGGGATGACTTTAATCATTTTACTTGTATTTCTTTTGTTCGTAGCACTTGGAAGCTTAGTTATGATTTTTAAGTTAATCACTGTGCGTGATATCAATCAGAGTCTAAACCTACTTAAGCAATCAGAAAATAACCGCTCAAAACAAACAAAATAGAATCATGTGTTAGCTTTTTTCTTTGCACAAGAAAATTGCACGCAGGTTAATTTCGGTGCTTACCGAGTATTCTTTACTCCGACTGATTCAACAGGTTTACTTGAATTAAATTCTGTTCAATACAATCAGCTCTAAGAGAAATGTTATATATCAAGCGATAGTAATACTAAAATACAAAAAAGTATTACTTTGGCACAGCCTTTGCATCTATCTATTCAATCATAAAGTGATCTAGGGTTCCGATACATGAAGTTTCATGTAGGTCTGCGACCGAGAGTTCACGGCTTAAGTTGCAAGCTCAAGCTACACGGAGGGATAAAAGCCCGGGAGGTAAACCGTAGAAGATTGGGATGGATGCATATGAGCACAATAACTTATCACGAAGATCAAGTCCTTTGGACGGAACGTTTACCGGGTGGACACCACTGGTCAGCACGTATTCAGCGTGGCGCAGTATTACAACTCAAAGCCTTAGGTAAAAATGCCAATGTGGCACTGTACTGCATCAATAGCGAAGATAAGCTCGAACGCTACAACATGCCAGACAGCTTAAAAGGGCAACATACGGCATTTTTAAGTACAGGACATATCCTTGCATCTGACCTTGGTCGCGCGATGATCTCTATCGTCAAAGATGACCATGGCTGGAATGATGCATTTTGTGCACCAAGTACCGCACAACAAATTGAACAACAATTTGGTTCAAAAACCTTTCAAGATGTACGCAACGACATGTACCGTAACGGCAAAGATTCGTTATTGCTTGAAATGACCAAGTTTGGTTTATCTGCAACAGACCTCAGCAGTACTTTAAATTTGTTTTCTAAAGTTCAACCGGATGACCATGGCAATCTCAGCTATGTGGCATCTGACAATACGAATCAAGTGATTGAACTGCGCTTTGAAATGGATTGCTTGGTGTTTTTATCCTCTGCACCGCATGCTTTAGACACCAGCACCGAATATGCACCTGCCGATGTTCAATTGTCTTTATACAAAGCACTTCCTTTAAGCGACAGCGATGTATGTCGTGATTCATGCCCGCAAAATCAGCGTGCATTTCAAAACAATACTCGTTACTACGCACTCAGCGCTTAATTGGGAGAATACAACATGACTGCACTCGTAAAATTAGAAAAATCAGTTTTAAGCGAAGTATGTCCTGCTGGTGAAGCATGGATGTGCGAAGTCAAAAAAGGGCAATATTTCCGTATTGTGGATTTAGAAGGCAACCAAGCGGTGGATACGCTGTTTATCTCGGCTTCAAACCCTGAAGAGCGTTATAGCGCAACTGATACCTTAGCGATTAATAAACAAATCTATTTAGAAAAAGGTACAGCTTTATACACCAACTTTGGCAACAAAATTGCCATCATTCATGATGATAACTGCGGTCGCCATGACACCTTAGGCGGTGCTTGTTCATGTGAAAGTAACACCGTTCGTTATGCACATGACAAATATCCAATGCACAGTTGCCGTAACAATTTCATGATTGCGCTGTCTCAGCATCCAATTGCCAAAAAACACGGCTTAAACGTGCGTCACATCGGTCCAAATATTAACTTTTTTATGAATGTGCCCGTGACCTCTGAGGGGCATCTAAAGTTTGATGATGGTATTTCTGCACCGGGTAAATATGTGGAAATTAAAGCGGAAATGGATTTAATCGTGCTGATCTCCAACTGCCCACAACTGAATAATCCTTGTAATGCCTATAACCCAACTAAAATTCAATTGATCATCCGTGAAGGCGAGGACGCATAACCATGACTAAAAAATATGGATTGAATAAAGTTTTGATCGCCAACCGTGGTGCAATTGCGTGTCGTGTCATTCGTACCCTTAAAAAATTAGGTATCCAATCAGTTGCGGTCTATTCAGAGGCTGATCGTGATTCATTGCATGTGACTTTGGCCGATGAGGCAGTGTATATCGGTGAAGCACCAGCCAACCAAAGCTATTTAAATGTCGATAAAATTTTAGAAGTGGCCAAGAAAACCGGCGCACAAGCGATCCATCCGGGTTATGGCTTCTTGTCTGAAAATGCTGAATTCTGCGATTTGTGCGAGTCACAAGGCATTGCTTTTATTGGTCCAAACTCCGCGCAAATGCGTGCCTTTGGTCTTAAACACACGGCACGTGAACTTGCGATTCAAGCCAATGTACCGCTACTTCCGGGTAGTCAGTTATTGGCGGATGAAGCTGAAGCACTGCTTGAGGCTGATCGTATTGGTTATCCTGTGATGCTGAAAAGTACCGCAGGTGGCGGTGGGATCGGCATGCGCTTGGTCTGGAACGAAGCAGAGCTGAAAGATGCCTATGCAACCGTGTCTTATTTAGCACAAGCCAACTTTAAAGATGCAGGTTTGTACTTAGAGAAATTTGTGCAAAATGCCCGTCATATCGAAGTGCAAATTTTTGGTGATGGTCAAGGTCAAGTGATTGCACTCGGTGAGCGTGATTGTTCGGTACAACGTCGTAACCAAAAAGTGATTGAGGAAACCCCGGCACCGCATATCAATGATGAACAACGTGCCTACATCCAAAATGTTGCCATTCAACTCATGCAGTCGGTAAATTACCGTTCTGCCGGTACGGTTGAATTTGTGATGGATACTGACACACAAGCATTCTATTTCTTAGAGGTAAACACTCGTCTACAAGTGGAACATGGCGTGACCGAGCAAGTCTTTGGTGTGGACTTGGTGGAATGGATGGTGACATTGGCCAGCGGTGATTGGACTGCGCCAACTGAAAAACTCGAATCCAAAGGTCATTCGATTCAAGTGCGTTTGTACGCTGAAGACCCAATTAAAAACTTCCAACCAAGTGCCGGTTTACTGACACATGTTGAGTTTGATGCTAATGCCCGAAATGAAACATGGGTCGAAACAGGCTCGAATGTATCGTCATTCTATGACCCGATGATTGCTAAAATCATTGTCACTGCAGATGATCGAGCTTCTGCGATTCAAGCCATGACCGATACTTTGGCGAAAACCTCTGTTGCGGGGATTGAAACCAATCTTGAATATCTACAAAACATCATCGACTGTGAAGTGTTTAAAGCCGGCACACAAACCACACGCTTCTTAAATACCTTTGAGTGGAAAACTCAAAAGATTGAAGTGCTACAAGCCGGCATTCAAACCGCCGTGCAAGATGTCACAGGGCGTTTGGGCTATTGGGATGTCGGTGTGCCACCCTCAGGTGCGATAGATCCATTATCGCTGAATGTTGCAAACCAGTTGCTTGGTAATGCCTATAACACTGCAGGGCTTGAATGTACCCTACAAGGGCCAACCTTAAAATTCCATTGTGACAGCCAAATCGTACTTGCCGGCGGTGATATGCCGTCGACTTTAGATGGTCAGTCTGTGCCAATGTGGCAAACCGTCAATGTACGTAAAGGTCAGATTCTCAAATGTGGCAAAATCGCCACAGGTTGCCGTACCTATATCGGGATTAAAGGCGGTCTGAATGTGCCTGAATATTTAGGTTCACAAGCGACCTTTACTTTGGGGCAGTTTGGTGGTCATGCAGGGCGTAACTTATTGATTGGCGATATGCTCCCAATTACAGCATTCACAAGCGATGAAATTAAAGCTCTTGCACCTGAACAAGTGCCGTCATTTAGCCATGAATGGGAAATTGCGGTGATGTATGGCCCGCATGGTGCGCCTGATTTCTTTACCAAAAATGACATTGATACTTTCTTTGCCAGTACCTTTGAGATTCACTTTAACTCAAGCCGTACCGGTATTCGTCTCATTGGTTCAAAACCTGAATGGGCACGTGAGGATGGTGGTGAAGCGGGTCTGCATCCATCGAATATTCATGACAATGCCTATGCGATTGGTGCGATTGATTTCACCGGTGATATGCCGATTATTTTGGGTCCAGATGGCCCAAGTTTGGGCGGCTTTGTATGTCCTGCGGTGGTGATCAACTCTGAGCTATGGAAACTTGGTCAGCTTAAAGCGGGTGATAAAGTGAAATTTGTACCTGTCAGCTATCACCAAGCTAAACTTTTAAATGAAAAATATCACGCACAATTAGAAGCATCTAATACACAAGCCGTCGCATTTAATGAATCGTTCTATCCTGAGCTATCTACACTGAAAAATGCGGTTCTGGATACCTTAAAAGGTAAAGATGGTGCACCGGATGTGGTCTATCGTCCTGCCGGCAACAACTACATGTTAGTGGAATATGGCGAGTTGGTGCTCGATCTGAACTTACGTTTCCGTATTCATGCGCTGATGCAATGGGTACAAAAGCAAAACATTGCCGGTATTATCGACCTGACACCGGGTATTCGTTCGTTACAAATTCACTTTGATTCGATCAAGCTCGATCAATTGGATTTACTGCGATTGTTGCAAGTGGCAGAAGCTGAATTGCCAGATGTCACAGAGATGCAAGTACCATCACGTACGGTGTATTTACCACTCGCTTGGGAAGATTCACAAACGCAACTCGCGACCGAACGCTATATGCAAACCGTGCGACCTGATGCACCTTGGTGTCCGGACAACATTGAATTTATCCGTCGGATTAATGGCTTAAAAGACAAACAAGCCGTAAAAGACGTGGTGTATGACGCAAATTATTTGGTCATGGGCTTGGGCGATGTGTATTTGGGTGCACCTGTCGCAACACCACTTGATCCGCGTCAGCGTTTGGTGACGACCAAATATAACCCTGCACGCACATGGACTCCTGAAAATGCCGTGGGCATTGGCGGTGCTTATATGTGTGTCTATGGTATGGAAGGTCCGGGGGGCTATCAGTTTGTCGGTCGTACTACACAAATGTGGTCACGCTACCGTAAAAATGCCGACTTTGAACAAGGCAAACCGTGGTTACTGCGCTTCTTTGACCAAATTAAGTTTTATGAAGTGTCTGAGTCCGAGCTCATGCAGATGCGTGAGGACTTTAAAGCCGGTCGATTAAAACTTCGTATTGAAGAAGGTGTATTGAACTTAAAAGAGTACAACGACTTCTTAACTGAAAACCAAGCATCCATTTCAGCATTTAAGTCAGTGCAACAAGCGAACTTTGATGCTGAACGCCGTCGCTGGCATGAAGCAGGACTTGCCGAATATGTCTCTGAAAGTTTAGATGCTGTGGATGATGGTGAAGGCGTAGAAGTGCCTGAAGGGGGCTGTGCGGTGGAATCGCATATGCCGGGTTCAATTTGGAAGATTGAATGTCAATCAGGTGATATCGTGGAAGAAGGTGCAACGCTTGCGGTGATTGAAGCAATGAAGATTGAGATTCCAATAATTGCCCCTGAACGTATGAAGGTTGAAGCCATTACCATTGAAAAAGGGCAAACGGTGAAAACGGGGCAGGTGTTGTTTACGTTAGCGCCAGTGGCTTGATGAAATTGGAATAAAAAAGACCGCTTAGGCGGTCTTTTTATTTGGTAAAGGATTTTCCGAAATAATGTGTTCGAATATTTTCTCACATAATTCTTTAGCAGAATCAGTTAATTCCCATTCAACATGATCCATAACTGTTAGAACTAAGCGACAAAATTTAAGTTTTTCTTTAATAGTGCCTGATTGATCGGAAAAACATTTTTTAGGTTTGCCATCGTCAGTTTTAGGATCACCATCTTTAATTTGATCATCGATAATTTTTCCAATTCCATTTTTAGCATGGAAATAATTTTTAGAAAAATCTAGCTTTGCAATCTCGAAACCTTCTTTGGTATCTGCTTGCATACCATCTATGGATAGATGATTGGAAAGAGCATTTCTTTTTGTTTCATCATCCTGAAAAGCATCATTTAAACCTAAAAATTTAATACGGCAAGCATGATAAATAATGTTTGATGGCAGGGTATTTTCAGTTTCTTTACACTCTAAAAGAAAAAACTTTTTTCCTAGTTTTTCTTCTAAACTTGTAGCTCTCATGCCTTTATTTTTAGTTTTAATATCACCATCAGCTATAAGAAACACACTACTAGAAGTTAAGAGAGCATTCATACCGCAATCATCTAAATGATCAGTAAATTCGTCACTAAAATCCCAATGTGTTAGGTTACTACCAGCATATTCCACAAATGTGTAATGATAATTCGGCATTAATCTTTGAATATCTGATGTCCTAAATTTATATAAATCTAAATTATTAGGTTTTTCTTCAAGCTTTAAAGCTTCTTCTTGTTTTAATACATCTAAATATTTCTGCATATATTTAGTGATATAGAGCCGATCTGTAATCCCTTCCACCCAAATTGTACAGTTTGCCAAATAAACCGAAGAAGGACGTACACCTAATGAAGCAAGCAAATCACGATCTCGGTCACAGCGGTAAATTTTAAAATCAAATTTAGTGGGATCTTCTTCTTTAGGTTGTTTGACAAACTTTTGAATTATGACTTGATCTGATTCATCCGCCATATCTAAAAGATGATTCGAGTGTGTGGTAAAAAAGTAATAATGTGGCGTTTCATTTAAGTAAAAATTCATTAGTTGACGAACCATACCTGCATGCATATGGAGTTCAGGTTCTTCTATAAAAAAAGCATGTGTTTCATCTTTTTTAATATAGGCTTCATAAGTCAAAACGATGGCTTGTTGCAGACCATCACCTAGTTTATAAATTGGAAATTGTTCATCCTCACCAATTTTAATATGTACAACATCATTGTCATGCCCATTATCATCTTTACCAATATATGGAATTAAAGTGACGGTTTCGTTATCAAAGAAATACTGGCTTAATTTTTGTTCATATTTTTTAATTAGTTCTCGTTGATTAGGTCTTCCGAGCAAATGCGTTTGCAGTTCAAAATACAAACATTCGCCTGTAATAATATTTTTAGAATCGAATTTATCTTTATTATGAAAATAATCTTTTTGGGCGCGTTCGATGTATGGTTGTTTGTTTTCTTGCTCTGTCACAGGACGCATGCCACGAAGAATAGGGACATATACTTTTGAATAAGAATGCAAATATTTTTCTATAGTAGCGGAGATTTTAACAGCAATATCATTTTTTCCGAATCGAAATTTAGAAATTTCCTGTTTTAAATTATAAATTGACTTAGGATCAAGTGGTTTTGATAGGTTAGCTAGCTGTTTTAATTTATTTAATAATTCGTTTTTGTTCTTACCTCCAAAATAAGAGATGTCACCTATTTGAGAGCCTTCGATAGCATTAATTAAAGGATAAATCTCATTATAGAAGGTATCCTCTTCACCTAGAAGATTATATTCATTTATCTTATATTTTGATAAAAAAAGTTCTCTCAGAAACCTACTTTTACCTGCATTATTTTTTCCAATAAAAAAATTAAGACGCTTTATTTCTATAATTTGATCATAGCCTGTTTCACTATCATTATCTGACATATAGTTTTCAAGATTTTCAGCCCAGTAATATAATTTTTCTGTCATAAAAAGTCCCTATATTTGGTGACTAATTTAGCAGTAATTTATTTCTTTTCAAATTGATAAAAATTACCAATACTCTATAAAAATGAGCTCATTAGCCCAATTGATCTTTATAAAGTGAAATTGAGATCGGCATTATATCGCTTGGTCTATCTAGTCATCGATGCAAAAATTGTGGTATTTGTTTTAGATATAGACAGCCGTGATACGATTTATAAAAAATATAATTATTTCAAACTCTCTTTATGCTCTTGTCCCCAAACCGCCATTTGCACCATCAACTTTTCTAGGCCACGACCTGATGGCGTCAGATCATACATTGAGGTCGTTTTACCCGTGGTTTCATCAAGAGACTCAATTTTTTCAACAACATTGTTCAATTCAAGTTCTTTGAGCTCTTTAGAAATCATTCTTGGTGTAATGCCTTGCAGCAGACGTTCAATCTCATTAAAACGGCGTGGCTGTTTAATCATGGTTGCAACAATCGCAAGTTTCCATTTGCCATTAATGACGTTCATGGCATTTTTAAGTGCCACAATAAACATCAAATTACATTGGTCATCCTCGCTTAATGTTTCTGCATTCTCTTTCATAAAATCAGCCATCTATCCTCCCATCTCGTCATAAAATTTAATCAAATGAAATCCTAAATTCACTATACAACAGTATAGTGATCTCGTTTTTTAACTTGCCTATAAATTACATCATCGCAAAAATAATCCAAGGTTATTGAATGATTTTAGTTACTGGTGCTACTGGCCATTTAGGGCGAAGTGTAGTGCAACAATTAAAGCAACAGCTACAAAACAATGAATTTGCTGTATTGGCGAGAAACTTAGAAAAAGCCAAACCTTATGTCAACGAACATATTGAAGTGCGTGAAGGAGATTTCAATCAACCTGAAAGTTTGATCAAAGCCTTTCAGGGTATCGACAAGTTACTTCTCATTTCAACGATGGAAATGAATCGCTTTGAACAACATAAGAATGTCATTGATACTGCGCGTGAAGCAGGTGTTCAACATGTGTATTACACAGGTTTATCCATTCAAAATATTGAAAATTCAGCAGTGAAGGATTTGATGATCAGTCATTTTCAAACTGAAGATTACCTCAAAGCAAGCGGACTGAAATATACACTCCTACGCAACACCATGTATGCAGAAGCGATTCCACAAATTATCGGTGAAGGAGTTATCGATACAGGCATCCAGCTCTGTGGAGGTGCGGGGAAAGTACCTTATGTGTTAAGAGCAGAGTTAGGAGAAGCAATAGCAAATGCCTTAATTCAAAATGATCATGAGAATAAGGTCTATGAGTTAGTCGGCAGCCAAACTTATAGCTATCAAAATATTGCTGATGAGCTGAGTCAACTCAAAACAATACCAGTTGAATATCACGATCTTACTGAAGAAGCCTATCAGCAGTTCTTAAAAAGAATCGGTTTGCCCGAATTTCTGATCTATCTCACACATGGCACAGTTGTAGATATTAAACATCAACAGTATGAAGTTCAAAGCCAAGATTTAGAACAACTTTTAGGTCGTCCAAGCCAATCACTCAAATCAATATTGGCGATTTTATACGCTTAAAGAATTAAAAATATTCACATTTAAACATTATAGGTAAATACATGAAATTATTAGAAGCTTTACAGTGGCGTTATGCAACCAAACAAATGACTGGTGAAAAACTACCGCAAGAATTAGTCGATCAAATTCTTGAAGCTGCGCGTTTAGCACCGACCTCAGCGGGCTTACAACCGTTCCATATTATCTCGATCAGCAACCAAGAACTTAAGGAGAAAATTTCACCAGTTGCATTGAATCAACCACAAATTACCCAGTCATCGCATCTTTTGGTATTTACGGCTTGGGATACGATTCCAGACGAGCGTATCGATGAACGCTATAACGCAATGAATCGTGAGCGTCATTTACCTTTAGATACGACCATGGATGTGGTGCAAAACTTAAAGAACCTGTTCTCGACGTTTACTGAAGAGCAGCAATACCACCATACTGCAAAACAAGCGCATATTGGTTTTGGTATGGCAATTGCGGCAGCAGCTGAGTTAGGTGTAGATGCAACACCAATGGAAGGTTTTGATAAAGATGGTCTGGATGAATTATTAGGTTTAAAAGAAAAAGGCTTAAAGTCTGTGGTGCTATTGGCACTAGGTCGACGTAATCCAGAAAAAGATTGGTTAATTGGATTGAAGAAATTCCGTATTCCGCGTGAGGAGTTCGTCACTGATATCCAGTAAAGTATTTCATTAGAACAAGAAGACAAAATAATAACCATTCGAGTTGACCGTCTATCTCCAGAAAGGCGGTCTTTTTGCATTTCTGAACATTGAACAAATCAAGTGCACAATTTTGATTCATGCACATTTTTGAATCTTTCCGACGACTTTTTTTCTAGCTCTCTTTTATATATCTCAAGAAAAGTTTTGGCACGCTTTCTGCATTTACCAAGTATTACCAATTCTTTTTTTTGTAATACCTAGAGGTGCTGCAGATGACGACAAATCAATCCAAACAATCGAAGCATCCCATCCTTCAATTCTTCATTGAACTGATGAGTGTCCGTGCGGGTTTACACCTACAACAATCTCAAAAACCTAAGGAGCTCAAACGTGCCTAAACAGAAGCTGGCGCGGATCAGCATCACTTTACCTGAAAATACATTGCAGGCTATGGATCAAAAAATTGTAGATCAACATTATGAAAGCCGATCTCAAGCCATTGTTGACATGATTAACCACCATTTGATCAATGACCTTGTTAGCCGAAATGAAGTCATGGTCGGTACTTTAACCTTATTGTATGACGTCAGTTTAAAGCCATTAAGAACACAACTTATTGATTTACAGCAACAGTTTTTGACTCAGGTGATTAGTTCACTACATATCCAATTAGATGATGACAAAGTCATGCAGGTGATGTTGATGCAAGGGGTCAGCAGTGACCTAAAAGCCATAAGTGAGCAATTTAAAGCATTAAAAGGGGTAATTAAGGGGCATTTAGAGCTGATGGATGCAGTCATGCCACCTATTCCTCAAAATTCGGAACACGTATAAGGAGCACCGTCGTGCAGACATTATGGACTATACAAGATTGGCAACAGGCTTATGCAAATCAAACTATTCAACTGAATGATTTGAAGCGTTATGTTGCTGAATTCTCCAATGATGATCACGCTTGGATTTCAATAGCCAGTGCCGAGCAAATACAGGCGCAGATTGATGCATTAGCCCATCAGGATATCGCTGATCTTCCGTTATATGGTGTGCCATTTGCTGTCAAAGACAATATTGATGTTGCTGGATTTTATACCACTGCGGCGTGTCCAGATGCTGCTTATTTAGCAATGCAAGATGCAACCGTAGTGGCTAAGCTTAAATCTGCTGGTGCAATCGTGGTGGGCAAGACCAATCTAGATCAATTTGCCACGGGATTGGTTGGCGTGCGTTCACCCTTTGGGGCTGTAAAAAACAGTTTCAATCCGGATTATATTAGCGGTGGATCAAGCTCTGGCTCAGCGGTTGCAGTAGCAAATGGGTGTGTACCATTCGCCCTCGGTACTGATACAGCAGGTTCTGGCAGAGTTCCCGCGGGTTTCAATAATATTGTCGGACTCAAACCAACCAAAGGCTGGTTTTCAGCCACGGGTTTAATCCCTGCATGTCGAAGTATTGATGTGATCTCAATCTTTGCAACTCAAGTGGATGATGCTTGGACGGTAGCGCAATTGATGCAAGGTTATGATGCGACCGATGCTTATTCAAGACAGCATCCGAGAACAGTCCCGACACAATTTTCGAAGGGCAAGATTGCAATCCCAGATCACTTAGAATTTTATGGTGATACTCAAAGTGAGCAAGCATTTCAAACAGCCATTGCTCGAATGAAATCGCTCGGATTTCAAGTTGAAGAGATTGATTTCACAGTATTTAATCAATTGGCTGCTGCATTGTATAACCGCTCATGGGTTGCTGAGCGTACGCATGCCGTCGAACACAAAGTTCGACGTGAGCAATGTCATCCGGTAATTAAGCAAATCATTGATCAAGCTGATCACTTCAATGCTGTAGATGTGATGCAAGATGAGTATCAGCGTGCAGAATGGGCTAGGCAGATCAATCTTCAATTAAAAAATTATGATGCGTTGATGGTGCCAACAGCTCCTACGATTTATCTCATTGCAGATGTTGAAGCAGATCCGATCCAAAAGAATTCGCATATGGGGGCTTATACCAATTTTGTTAATTTTGCTGATTTATCAGCATTGGCACTCCCAAATGTCATCCGTGATGATGGTTTGCCAAGTGGTATCACTTTAGTTGCTGGCGCTTGGATGGATCAAGCTTTGGCACACTTCGGTCAGCAATGGCAAGCGACTTCAGGATTAAATTTAGCAATGTCAAAGCAAGGCTATCAAATTCATAAATCAATAGGATCTGAGCACACCGTTAAATTAGCAGTGGTGGGAGCACATCTTACAGGCATGCCGCTGAATTTTCAGTTAACGAGCAGACAAGCCACCTTGGTTAAAAAAACGCGTACTGCGCCGTATTACAAACTATTTGCTTTAAAAAATACTCAGCCACCTAAGCCGGGGCTACAACGAGATACATCAGGTCATTCTATTGAAGTGGAAGTGTGGGATGTACCAAGAGCATTGTTCGGTGACATTGTTGCTGAAGTCCCAGCACCACTTGGTATTGGCAATGTCCAACTCATTGATGGAACATGGGTGAAAGGCTTTATATGTGAAAACCATGCTTTAGCAGATGCACTTGATATCAGTCACTTTGGTGGATGGCGTGATTATATTCAAGCCTCAAATTTTACCAATACTAAATTTAAGTGCACGAGCATTGGTGAGGTGGTGCAATGAAAACGATGGTCTGGGGAGTCATTGGAACTGCACTGTTATTCGTGGGTTGTGATAAAACCGCAAAAATTCCAGAACCAAGTCAACATGCTCAAGCCGAAAAATCAATGCAACCGATTCGTATTGGTTACAGTGATTGGCCAGGATGGGTGGCATGGCAAGTTGCTATTGAGAAAGGGTGGTTTAAAGAAGCTGGATTAAACGTAGAGTTTAAATGGTTTGATTATTCAGCCTCTATGAATGCTTTTGCAGCAAACCAATTGGATGCGGTTTCTGTTTCTCATGGGGATAATTTGGTCATTGCCTCAGGTGGAACGCGGGGCATTATGATTTTAGCAACTGATTATTCATCAGGGAATGATGTCATTCTTGCAAAAGAGGGCATTCATAGTGTGGCAGATCTTAAGGGTAAAACGATTGCAGTCGAAAAAGGGCTGGTCGATCATAATTTATTGAATACCGCACTTTCAGATCAAAATATATCAGCCAATGAAATCAAACTGATTAATGCAGCAACCAACGAATTACCCCAAGTATTTAGCAGCCAAGATGTGGATGCCATCGCTGTATGGCAACCTGTAGCAAATCAAGCTTTAAAAAGCGTAGCTGGGTCCAAAATCATCTATAGTTCTCAAGATAAACCAGGATTGATCTATGATACGTTGACGGTAAATATGACGCATTTATCTAGGCATCAAGCAGAGTGGAAAAAAGTGCTTCAAGTATGGGATCGAACCGTCAAATTTATTCAAGACCCTGAGACGAGAAACGATGCTTTGATGATTATGTCTAAGCGTGTTGGTGTTGAACCTGAGCAATATGAACAATTTATTCAAGGCACACATTTGTTGGATCTTGAGGCAAATCAAAAGGTATTTAAACGCTCTTCAACTTTAGATTCTATTTATGGATCAACTTATCATGTCAATAAGTTTAATCTTGAAAATGGAGTTTATACGGTAAAACTAGATATTGATGGGCTGATTTATCCAAAATTGGTTGAATCATTTAAATAAAAAAAAGCCCAGTGCAGAGGGGCTTGCACTGGGCACAAAGTTGGACTGAATGATTGGTCGGTAGAGCAACAGAGTTGCCTACCTTGTATGGATTAAGAATAGATAAAAATGGAAAAACTAGGAAACGGATTAAAATCATAAAATCAATCGTTTTATACAATGAATGCGTTAGCGTGTATGAAGTGTCTATAAATCAACAAAAAATCACATATTTTTCACGAATGAACAATTAACATCGAGGTTTAATGCGTATAAAAAAGGATCATGTGCGTTGTATACAACAGCTGATATTTCTAGAATCATTGAAATGGCATGGGAAGATCGGACACCCTTCGAAGCCATTCTGCTGGAATACGGATTAAACGAAAGTGCAGTCATTCGATTGATGCGACAACAATTAAAAAAAAGTAGTTTTGAAATGTGGCGTAAACGTGTTGCGGGGCGGAATACCAAGCATCTTCACAAGCGCTCACCAGATATTTTAAGAGCTTACTGTACTCGACAATATAAACCGAAGTAGGCCTATTGGGAGATAAAGCTTTGCGTATTTTAAAACAACGAAAATGGTGGATTCTCATTCTGCTCATTTCGATCGGTGGGATATATTTCATTTTCCGTTGGTGGCAAGGTCCTGTAGTCGAAACTTACCTAATCGAAGAAAAACCACTGATTCAAACAGTGGTCGCTTCAGGTCGTGCTGAAAATGTAGCACGTAGTGAAATTGGGAGTGAAATTTCGGGTGTGGTGATTGAGCGACGCGTGCAAGAAGGTCAACGAATAGCAGCAGGAGATGTACTGTTAATTATTCAATCTGATGATTTAAAAGCACAAGTCCGTGAAGCAGAAGTTGCGCTAGAGGAATTGCGGAAAATTCGCTATCCACAAGCGCAGGTTGAATTGAAAACGGCAGAATTCCAATTACAACAAGCCAGTCGCGAAGCAAGACGTCGTCAGCAAACGGAACCGGGAGTGCTTTCTGTAGAGGAAAAAGAACAAGCCTTAGAAGCTGAACGCTTAGCGAGAAATCAATTATCTGCGGCAAAACTGAAGGCGCAAAGCCTTGCTCCAGGTCAAGTGGAAGAAAAAACCTTAAGTGAAAGATTAAATGCACTACGTGCCCAATTGGCAAAAAGTGAAATTCGGGCACAAGTATCGGGTACGATCTTGACGCGTGAAGTCGAAAAAGGGGATGCGATTCAACCTGGAAAGGTGCTCTTTACAGTCGCAGTTGATAGTCCAACGCAAATTAAAGTGGCGGTGGATGAGCAAAATTTACCTTATCTGAAATTGGGTCAAAAAGCGGAAGTGATTGCAGATGCTTATCCAGAGCAAGCATTTCCAGCTGAAGTTAACTTTATTGCACCTAATATTGATCCTCAACGTGGTACGGTTGAAGTCAAATTGGCGGTGAACTCTGTACCCAATTTTTTGAAGCAAGATATGACAGTCTCAGTGAATGTCGAAACAGCACGTCGAAATAAAACCAAAGTAATAGCCAATGACGCGCTTATTGACCCTTCAACCACGCAAGCTGAAGTTATGGTGGTAAGAGAGGGCAAGGTCCAACGTCAATCTGTAAAATTAGGGTTGCGTGGGACTGCCATGTCTGAAATCTTATCAGGGTTGGATCACAATGATCAGGTCGTTATAAAGCCTGATCAAGTAAAAGCGGATCAGCGTGTCAGAACTAAGCAGGTACAAGCACTTTGAAGATGAAGCGTTTATGGACCAATTGGCTCATCGCTGTTGGGTTTTTACGCGAGGGTCGCAGTCAAACACTGATGATTATTGGTGGTGTTGCTATTGGTGTTGCCGTTATTGTCTTTATTAGTGCATTAATTCAGGGGCTTCAGTCCAATTTGATTGAGCGTACGTTGGGTACTCAGGCACATATTAGTTTACATGCACCAGATGAGGTCAATCGCGTCGTTAAAGTGCCTGAGGGCGTAGCACACATCATCCATGAAGATCAAAGGGCTCAAAGACTCAAGTCGATCAATAACTGGCAAGAAGTTCTTGAAAATCTAGACAATATCAAGACGCTCAATGCCGTTTCTCCCATGGTTTCAGGGCCTGCACTGGTAAAACGGGGGGAAGCGATTCAGTCAGTTGCGATTATGGGGATTGATTTACCACGGTATCAACGTATTGTACCTTTGCAAGAGTATCTAAAAACTGGTCAGCTTCGTTTAAAAGCAGATGATGTACTCATCGGAAGTGAGTTGGCCAAAGACCTTGGTGTGCGCGTAGGCAGTAAAATTCGCGTTGATAACGGTCAAGATATTAACGCCGTCATGAATGTAACGGGTATTTTTGAACTCGGGGTCAAAGAACTAGACTCACGCTATATGTATATCGATCTAAAGCGGGCACAGTCTTTATTGGGTTTGCCGGGTGGGGTTACCATTATTGATCTTCGTATTTCTGATATTTTCTCCGCAGATCAGGTCGCAACGCAAATTCATCGTCTCACTGGATTAAAAGCTGAAAGTTGGATTGAAAGTAATGCGCAATTGATGAATGCGATTTCAGCGCAAAGTCTTTCAACCAATATGATTATTATATTTGTTGGAATATCTGTTGCATTTGCGATCGCCAGCGTACTCTCCATTACAGTGGTACAGCGTACACGTGAGATCGGAATCTTGCGTGCGACAGGTGCGAGCCGAGAACAGATTTTGATAATCTTTCTCATTCAAGGTGCGATTTTCGGCTTACTTGGTTCTATTGTCGGAATCCTGACCAGTTATGCATTGGTTTGGTCATTTAATGAATTTGGTCCAGGATTATTTTACATTCCAATTTCACCTTATTTGATTGGATCAGCTTTATTACTTGCAACATTGAGCGGTTTAATTGCAGCGGCGATTCCTGCCCGTCGTGCAGCGCGTTTAGATCCTGTGGAGGCAATCCGTCATGTCTAATCATGATGAAGTACTGCGTTTAGAGGCTTTGAAAAAGTCTTATAACATTGGACAACCCAATGAAATTGAAGTGCTGCATGGGATTGATTTTGCCATACATCGTCAAGATTTTGCTGCGTTAATTGGACCTTCTGGTTCAGGTAAAAGTACGTTATTAAATATTTTAGGTTTGCTGGATCAACCCACCAGTGGTGAAATTTATTTACTTGGTCAACCAACCAGTCAAATGGAAGATCAACAAAGAACGGAATTGCGTGGGAAGAGCATTGGATTTGTGTTTCAGTTTCATCATTTGATTCAAGCGTTCACCGTTATTGAGAATGTTTTGATGCCTCTAATGTTGGCGCATGGCAAACCCAATCAACAAGCTTTGGATCGAGCACATGATTTGTTAAAAGCGGTAGGATTGAGTCAATTTGCACAAAGAAAAGCCAGTCAACTTTCTGGTGGGCAGCAACAACGTGTCGCAATCGCCAGAGCTTTAATCACACAGCCTGCTTTACTCCTCGCTGATGAACCTACAGGTAATTTGGACAGTCAAACAGCGAGCGAAGTCTTTGAGCTGTTTCGTGAAGTAAATGAGCAACAAAATTGTGCGGTATTGTTAGTGACCCATGATCCACGATTATCCGCTACATGTGATCGAACCATTCAACTGGTAGATGGGCGAATTGAACGTGATGAAATGAAGTCGTGATTAATCCAAGTCTGCATTTAAAATAGTGTGGTCAAAAGGATTGATGTTGCATGCTTTATCCTGACCGTTTGTGTGATCAGGATATAGCGCCTTATTTAGAATGACTGACCTTGGTCATTCTTGGAATTTTAGGTAAGTCTGCGAGAGCTGGATCAAGTTCATCTTCTTCAGCATGTACCAAAGCATCTACACGTTGTCTTAAATATTTAAATTTTTCAGTGAGCATCAATTCATGCTGACGTGGTCTTGGTAGATCAACCTCAATGATTTCCTTAATTTCGCCAGGATTGGCCTTCAATGCCACAATCCGATCGGCCAGTAAAATCGCCTCGTCCATATCGTGTGTCACAAAAATAATCGTGATATCGATATTGGCCCAAAGATCGATCAGATGCTTTTGCATTTTTTGACGCGTATGAGGATCTAAAGCCCCAAAGGGTTCATCCATTAAGAGAATTTTTGGCTGATTCACGAGCGCGCGAGCGATGGCAACGCGTTGTTTCATCCCTCCTGAAAGTTCATGAGGGTATTGCTGCTCAAATTTTCCAAGTCCGATAATGTTGATCCATTCGCGGGCTTGCGCCTCAGCTGTAGCATTGCTGGCACCTCGCATGAGTGGACCAAACATGACATTTTCTTTTACCGTTTTCCATGGAAACAGTGTGTAGCCTTGGAAAACCATGCCACGCTCTGGACTCGGTCCTGTGATGGTTTCACCGTCTACCAGTAATTCACCACTGGTATATGGATCAAGACCTGCCACAATACGGCTAAAGGTAGATTTACCGCATCCTGAAGGACCAATAACACAGATAAATTCACGTTTATGAATTTTTAAATCTAAAGTATTTAAAATGGTGCGCTCAGTTTTTCCGTGGCTAAACTTTTGGGTGAGATTTTTTGCTTCTAAAATGACGGGACGAGCGTAAATTTTGTCAAAGTAAGCGCGGGCATCAAAATATGAGGGTTGAAGTGATGAAGACATTAGCGAACTCCCGTTTTCCATTTAAATAAGTGCTGTCCTACTTTCATTAAAATCACGTCGCAAATCAGACCAATCATCCCGATAATCAAAATTGCGGCGAAAACATTGTCAAAGTTTTGATAGCGAGCTTGTTGAGTGATGAACCACGTGATACCGGATGTACTTCCTATGAGTTCTGCAACGATTAAATAGGTCCAAGCCCAACCTAAAAGTACACGAAGGTTTCGATAAATTTCTGGGAGTGCAGCAGGGATGACTACATAAAATAAACTTTTGATTTTGTTGGTTCCTAAGGTGAATCCAGCTTCAATAAGACTGCGGTCGACCAAACGGGTGGTATTGGCAATAATCAGAATTTGTTGGAATAAGGTACCAATCACAATAATGGCAATTTTAGGTGCGTCATTAATGCCCAAAATCGCAACAGCAAGAGCGCCAAAGGCTGGTGCAGGCAGATAGCGAAAGAACTCTACAAAAGGTTCAGTTAATTGAGAAATTTTATGAGAAAAACCGCAAAGAATACCCAAAGGAATACCAATCAAAGAAGAAATAAAAAATGCGGTAAACACCAGTTTAATGCTGTGCCATAAACTTTCATGAAACCATGGTGCATTTGCTTGAGCGGGTGGCGTTGTAAATGCGGTCACTAAGGCTGTAGCGACTTCATCTGGTGCGGGTAGATAAATGGGATTGACCAAAATTCCCCGAGGTGGTGGGAGTCCTTGATCGACTGCCAATTGCGCTTCAGCATAATAAACTTCTCTACTGACACGGCTATCGACTTGTAAAAATGTTGTGCTACCAGAATCTGTGATTTGAACTTGGGGATGCCAAATAAAAGGCAGATAACTCACTGCACACCAGATTAAAATTGGAATTAAAAACGATCCAAAACCAAGCAAAAATTTATGCTTTTGACTCAATTCTCGTGCAACATAGCTCATTGTTGCCACCTCAGTAATACAAAAAATAAAATTCGTATGATTAGATTGCAAAATCGATGCCATTTTCGAAGCGTGCTTTAAAAGCGCTAAATTTTTAAGTTTTCATTCATTTTTCTTATGTACATTCTTTCAATATCAAGGTTTCGATCATCAAAATATGATGGAGAATTACAACTCTTCACTTGATGGTGATCACTATCACGTTTTAAATGCAGATATAAAAGATGAGAGCCTGCTTAAATGAGATCGGCTAAATTTGTGACATTCTTAGCATGTATGTTCATGTTCCAAAGCCTTTGGAATGTGGCGGCGGCTTTTTGTGTTCATGAAAGCGACTCAACATCGACACAAAGTTTTCACTTTGGTCATCATCAACCTGTACTTTGCCAAGCCGATCTTTCAAATAAAAGTCCGAAGTCTCAAATTGAAAAAGGCTTCGTGCTTGGCGATGATCAAAGGGTAACGCTTGAAGAAAAAGCGCAAATCGATGTTTTGGATCATCAAGATCATCTACCGTCGATGTCTCAGTTTATTCTTGCTGTAAACGAGAATATGCCTTCATCACAATACATCGAAAAGATTTACCAAAATCACTTTCATTGGACCAATGCCTATCAATCGCCTCATTTAGGTAAAATCCCTCCACCTCCTGAATTAGCCTCGCTATTGGTGGGGTAGCCTAAAAATTTCCCACCACTTATTTTTAAAATAGTGGGAAATTCACATGTCTTTTAAATTAAAACATTCCATTCGATTATGGCTGGTTTTAGGTTCGCTTAGTTTGGGTGCAAATGCTCAAGCAATGACAGTCAATTCGCTTGAACAAGCACTCGTTCAAGTGTCTCAATATCAACAATCAGAACATATTTGGCAGCAACGACAACAAATGTCAGAACTTGCTGTTAAGCAAAGTCGACTTTGGCAAAACCCGTCCATCAATCTCTCTCGAGATGGTTTTGGCTCGAATCAAGATCAAGAGTTAAGTCTAGGTATTAGTCAGCCGATCGACATTTTTGGTCAAAGACGGATTCAAAAAAATATAGCGCGTTTGGTTGGGCAACAAAATGAATTGCGAGAAAAGTTGTGGGAAGCACAAAGCCAATTAATCGTGAAGTATGCTTGGTCACAGTTTTTAATTTCGCAATCTGAAGCGCAAATTCAAAAGTCTCAACTGCAAGTCAGTCGTGAAACTTTAGACAGCGCTAAAAAACGATATCAGGCAGGAAGCATAGCCTTAGTTGAGTATGAACGAGCGCAGATTGAAGCGGCAGAAAATGAACGCAATTATCAGCAAGCCATTTTAAATAAGGAAATTGCAAAACGTAATCTTTCTAATCTCTGGGGAGAAACTGAAGCAGAGGTGAAGGTTGATTCAAATCGGATTTATTGGCCTGACCAAGTTGAACAGAATGTTCAAAATTATATTTCTGCAGGTTATTTAGAAAAGCTTTATGCACTCAATGTTGTTCAGGCTAATCAACGAATTGAGCAACTTAAAGTAAAAGCAAAACCAAATCCAAATTTGAATGTAGGGATGACGCGAACAAAAGCGCCCAATGAGACAAACGATACTAGTTTATCTGTGGGTGTCGATATTCCGTTCAATATTTTTAATCGTCAGCAATACCAAATTCCGCTTGCCCAACGTCAGCAATCTCTACTTGAGCGTCAACAACAAAGAGAACTCAAACAACAAATTTTAGAGATTGCAAACTCATTTCATCAGGTGCGTGGCTTAAAACTACAGTATGACGCTGTACTGAGACAAAAAGGCTTGTCTGAAAAAGTACAGACGCGCTCTTTGCTCGGTTTTAAAAATGGAAAACTTTCAATCACTGAGGTGCAACAAGCAACGACACAATTACAAAATATTCGGCTCAGTCAAATTCAGCTCTTAAGACAGGCATGGCAAACCGCACTTGCTGCTGAGGCATTAAGTATTGGTACCAGTTATGAACAAATTAGTCGTTCGGATGCCTATACCCAATTACTCAAAGAGGCTGTGTCACAGTCAGAAAATTTCATCAATATAGGGGCAGAATAAAATGAGATCTATACAACAAGGAAAAATAAACCAAGCATTCCTCATCGCCCTGATTATTGGGGTGACGGTAGTTATCGGGATTTGGATTTTTTTCAAAGATAATAAGAAAACAGCAATTGTTGAGAGTGAAGAGCAAGCTGAAACGTCGAATGGCGCAGAAGCTGATCATGCAGAAGAAGGTGAGATTGAACTGACATCTAAACAGCTAGTCGAACATAGTATAAAAATAGAATCAGCTCAATTAGGTGCAATTCCGCGATACACAAACTTGCCTGCAAAATTGATGGTAAATACAGATCAACAAGCGCATATTTCCCCTAATTTTGCTGGTCATGTTGAACAAGTGAATGTAGCACTGGGACAAGAAGTAGGTAAAGGTCAAATACTTGCAGTATTAAGTGTCCCAGAGCTCATTGACCAACAAGCAAATTTAAGAATGGAACAATCCAATTTAGATTTGGCACGCCAAGATTTGCAACGTGAACAACGGATGTGGTCGCAGGGGATCTCTGCAAAACAGGATTTGCAACGTGCTGAAAATGCATATCGTCAAGCACAAATCACAGTGCAAAGTGCCAATGCACGTTTACAAGCTTTGGGAGCTTCAGCAGGTTCTAATGGTCGTTTTACCATTCGTTCGCCTATCTCGGGCGTGATCAGCCAAAAAGACATCGTGGTGGGTGAAAATGTGCAACTTGCAGATCAGATTTTCATCATCGAACAATTAAAAGATTTATGGCTGGAATTTGTGTTACCTGCAGATGCGAGTAATCAAATTCGTGCACAACAAAATATTCAATTCAAATCTTTACAATCAGGTCAGACGTATACAGCAGTTGTGCAATCGTTAACGTCGCAAGCAGATGCGCAGACTGGTCGCTTGATTGTTCGCGCTAAAGTTCAAGGAAAGGCAAGTGAGTTAAGACCAAATTTGATGGTAAATGTTGAACTTCAAAGTCCCGATGCATCCAATGTATTACGCGTTGCAAAAAATGCAGTGCAACAAATCGAAGGTAAATCAGCAATATTTATTGTTACAGAACAAAAAAATGGAAAACTCCACTTTAAAGCACAACCCATTGAAGTAGGTCAAATGTCTTCAGATGGTCAATGGGCAGAAATTAAGTCTGGTCTTCAAGCGGGGCAAAAATATGTCAATCAAGGCAGCTTCTTACTGAAATCGGAGTTAGAAAAAGGAGAAGCTGACCATGGGCACTAATCATGACATGCCGGAGGCTGAAGGGCTATTTGAGCGAATTATTCAGTTTTCAATTCAACATGCGATTTGGATCATGCTGTTTGCCTGTGCTTGGATTGCTGTTGGAGTTTATAGTTATCAAAAATTGCCAATTGATGCAGTTCCAGACATTACCAATACACAGGTTCAAATTAATACCCAAGCTAATGGATTTACTGCGCTCGAAGTTGAGCAACGCATTACGTATCCAATTGAAAATGCCATGGCGGGGATACCAGATCTTGAATTAACACGTTCGATCTCTAGGTATGGTTTATCTCAGGTCACTATTGTCTTCAAAGATGGCACAGATATTTACTGGGCACGTCAACAAATCAATCAGCGTGTGCAAGAGGTTCAATCCGAATTACCTGATGATATCGCACCTACCATGTCTCCAGTATCTACGGGGCTGGGTGAAATTTATCAATGGGTACTAAAAGCTGAGCCAAAGGCTAAAAAACCTGATGGTTCTTCATACACAGCAATGGATTTACGCGAAATTCAAGATTGGATCGTGCGTCCACAATTGCAACGCGTAAAAGGCGTTGCTGAGGTGAATAGTATTGGAGGATTCAATAAAACATATGTTGTTTCGCCAGACTTGAATCGTATGCAACAACTACAAGTCAGTTTGACGCAACTTCAACAAGTTCTTACTGAGAACAATGAAAATCGTGGAGCAGGATTTATTGAAGATGGAGGTCAACAACTGACAGTACGAGTTCCTGGAACACTGAATACGATACAGGATATTGAAAATACAACGGTGGTTACCTTAAATGGAAATCCTGTCCGTGTTTCAGATATTGCTTCAGTGTCGATTGGACATGATCTTAGAACAGGCGGAGCGACCTATAACGGAGAAGAAACCGTACTCGGCATCGCCATGATGATGATGGGTGAAAACAGCCGTAGTGTTGCACAAGCTGTTGATCAAAAAATTCAAGAAATTCAAACCACACTGCCCGAAGGCGTAAAAATTGAAACTGTTTACGATCGTACCACCTTAGTCGAGAAAGCCATTAAGACAGTTCAAAAGAACTTAGTCGAAGGGGCGATTTTGGTGATTGTGATTTTATTCATTTTCTTGGGAAATATTCGAGCAGCTTTAATTACAGCATGCGTGATTCCACTTTCGATGTTATTTACATTATCAGGTATGGCACAGCAAAAGATTAGTGCCAACCTTATGAGTTTAGGTGCGGTAGATTTCGGAATTATTGTAGATGGGGCAGTGGTAATTGTCGAAAACTGTATTCGCCGATTAGCTCATGCCCAAGAACAGTTAAGACGACCTTTAACACGTTCAGAGAGATTTAAAGAAGTATTCCTTGCCGCTCGTCAAGCGCGCCGTCCTTTAATTTTTGGTCAAACGATTATTTTAGTGGTGTACTTGCCCATATTTGCTTTAAGTGGTGTTGAAGCAAAAATGTTTCACCCTATGGCACTCACCGTAGTATTAGCTCTTATTGCTGCGATCATTTTATCCATTACTTTTGTTCCTGCTGCAGTGGCTTTATTTGTAACAGGTGAAGTCAAAGAAACTGAAAGTAGATGGATGTTATGGTTAAAGAAAAAATATCTAAAAGTATTAGATATGACTTATTTATATCGAACGGTCATGTTAACGCTCGCAGTTAGTATTTTGGTTTTAACAGGGTTGTTGGCGACACGTCTAGGAAGTGAATTCGCACCGCAATTAAGCGAAGGTGATTTTGCTATTCAACAAATGCGTTCACCCAGTACCAGCTTAGAAGAATCATTAAGAATGCAGGAAATGACTGAGAAACTTTTGCTTCAAAATTTTCCAGAAATTAAAAATGTTTTCGCACGAACGGGTACTGCTGAAGTGGCGACAGATGTGATGCCACCCAATATCTCAGATGGATTCATTATGTTGAAACATCGTCAAGAGTGGCCGAATCCCAAAGAAAGCTTAGATGATTTAAGGTCACGTATTGAAACTTTTTTGGAGACTTTGCCTGGCAACAATAGTGAATTTTCTCAACCCATTGAATTGCGTTTTAATGAGCTCATTTCTGGAGTCCGCAGTGACATAGGTATAAAAATTTTTGGCGATGATATGCAGGTGTTAAACGATGAAGCTGCCAAAATTGCCAAGATTGTGCAAAAAATCAGTGGCAGTACCGCAGTCAAAGTAGAACAGACTTCAGGTTTACCCTTATTAAATATAGACGTAAATCGTTCTTTAGCAGCGCAATATGGTCTTTCGGTTCGTGAGATACAAAATTTAGTCGCTTCAAGTATCGGTGGTCAACAAGTCGGTGAAATTCTACAAGGCGACCGCCGTTTTGATTTTGTTATTCGACTTACTGATCAAGATCGGACAGTCATGGGGATTGCACAATTACCCATACAACTCCCCAATGGTGGGACAGTAAGACTGGCAGATGTGGCTACAGTTTCAAATATTGATGGTATGAATCAGGTGAGTCGTGAAAATGGCAAGCGTAGGATTATTGTGACGGCAAATGTTGAAGGGCGAGATCTGGGTTCATTTGTCCAAGAGTTGCAATCTAGCCTCACGACATATGCATTACCGAGTGGCTATTGGATTGAGTATGGTGGACAGTTTGAGAATTTGGCATCTGCCAAAGCTAGAATGACTATCGTGATTCCATTGGCTTTGATTACGATTTTTATCCTGCTGATGGCTGTATTCAAAAATATAAGAGAAAGTTTATTGGTATTCACGGGCGTACCCTTTGCTCTCACGGGGGGAGTCTTATTTTTATGGTTACGTGATATTCCCATCTCAATGTCTGCGGGTATTGGTTTTATCGCTTTATCAGGTGTCGCTGTTCTGAATGGACTGGTTATGTTGACCTTTATTAAGGAGCTAAGAAGTGAATACAGTTTAAAAGATGCCATTTGGCAAGGTGCAATGTTGCGATTACGTCCTGTGCTGATGACTGCTTTTGTGGCGTCTTTAGGATTTGTTCCAATGGCGCTTGCTACGGGTACGGGTGCTGAAGTACAGCGACCGCTTGCGACAGTGGTTATCGGTGGAATTATTTCATCCACCATACTGACGCTACTACTTTTACCTGTATTGTATAGGTGGATGAATCAAGCAAAAGCAGAACAATAAATTAAACAATAACATTATGTATATGAATCAGAAGCCTCACTTTATTTTAAGAGAGGCTTCTGATGGGGAGTATAAAATGGGTAGTTCGCATAATCATGATCACAGTCATGTGGAAGTCAGTAAAGACAACGCAAAGAAACTAACTTTTGCTTTAGCCTTAACCACGACATTTTTAATTATTGAAGTTGTTGCTGCATTTATTACTCAAAGTTTAGCTTTGCTGTCAGATGCTGCACATATGTTTACTGATGCTGCTGCTCTAGCCATCGCGTTGGTTGCAATTAAGATTGGTCAAAAGCCTGCAGACAATAAGCGAACTTTTGGTTACCAGCGATTTGAAATTTTGGCAGCTCTATTTAATGCGGTGATGTTATTTATCGTTGCAATTTATATTTTGATAGAAGCGATTCATCGATTAAGTAATCCTCCTGAAATTCAGAGTGTTGGAATGATGATAGTCGCCGTCATTGGCTTAATCATTAATTTAATTTCGATGAAGATTCTTTTTTCGAGTAGTAAAGATAGCCTCAATGTCAAAGGTGCATATCTAGAAGTATTAAGTGATGCACTTGGTTCTGTAGGTGTGATCATCGGTGCTGTGATTATTTATTTTACAGGCTGGGTACTTATTGACACGATTATCGCAGTCCTGATCGGATTTTGGGTCTTACCACGTGCTTGGATTCTCGCCAAGCAAAGTGTAAATATCCTACTTGAAGGTGTACCTGATGAGATTGATATTGAAAAGCTCCGTACAGATTTATTATCGCTTGAAGGAGTTAAGGACATTCACCAACTCAAAGTTTGGGCGATCACATCCAAAAAAGTCATGCTCACAGTTCATTTGGTTGCACCGAATGTCGATCCTAAACGTTTACATCAACAAGCTTTTGAAATGTTAAGTCATGATCACCATATTACTGAAATGACCTTGCAGATAGAAGATGATGCATATCACCATGAACTAGAACATCAGCATTAAAAAAAGCCCCGAAAAGCGCTTTTTTACATATAGAGAATTTAAATTGATCTACACAGATTCAAGTGTTGCGGTTTGGGTTGAAGTGTGCAGCCCATTCGTTGATGACTTACGGTATTGAGCACCACGATGATCATCTGGAAGTAATGGTCCATGACCAAACAACTTTTCTCTCAGTGTCCCCTTGGTATATTCTGTAGGGTAAACACCGCGACGTTGTAACTCAGGAACGACGTATTCGACCACGTCTTCAAAAGATTGATGTGCCAAAATATAAGCCAAATTGAATCCATCAATGCCAGTTTCATCCACCCATTCTTGAAGACGATCGGCTACTGTGCTTGGTGAGCCGACAATCACGGGGCCGTTTCCACCTACACTGGTCCATTTTGCAATTTCTTCAATGGTCCAAACTTTATCTGGATCTGCTTCTACGTAAGATTGCAACATAGACTGAATGGCATTGGTATGAATATATTCAACCTGGTCTGTAGCTTTGAATTGTGAAAAATCTACACCAGACCACCCTGAAGCGAGTGTTAATCCACCATCATAACTTCCGTAAGATTGATACTCTGCAAATTTAGCCTGTGCTTTTTCATCAGTTTCATCGACCACAATCGCAAGCATTGTATAAATTAAAACTGCGTTTGGATCTTTACCTTCCTCAATAAGATTCTGACGAATTCCTTGTGCTAACTTTTTTACAGCAACTTTCGTTGGTGCAGATATAAATACGCACTCTGCATTTTGACTTGCAAATTTCTGTCCACGCTTTGATGCACCAGCTTGGTATAATACAGGTGTGCGTTGCGGAGAAGGTTCACAGATATGAATACCTGGCACGCTAAAATATTTACCTTCATGTTGGATTGGATGAACTTTGGTGTGATCCGCAAAAATACCAGCGGCTTTGTCGCGTCGTACCGCATCATTTTCCCAAGAACCTTCCCAAAGTTTATATAAAACTTCCAGATACTCGTCTGCAATATCATAACGATTGTCGTGACTCACTTGGGTTTTTAAACCTAAGTTTTTAGATCCGCTTTCTAAATATGAAGTCACAATATTCCAACTCGCGCGACCTTTGGTGAGATGATCCAATGTGCTCATACGTCGTGCGAAGGGATAAGGATGTTCGAATGAAATAGAGGTGGTTACACCAAAGCCTAAATGTTGGGTGACTGCTGCCATTGCTGGAACAATCTGAATTGGATCATTCACAGGAACTTGAACAGCACCATTTAAAGCATGTTGAGCCGATTGATGATACACATCATAAATACCCAAAACATCTGCAAGAAAAATACCGTCAAAAATACCTTTTTCTAATATTTTTGCTAAATCAGTCCAATATTCCAAATCTTTATATTCTGTAGAGCGATCGAGCGGATGACGCCATAAGCCTGGGGACTGATGTGCAATGCAATTCATTTCAAAAGCATTAAATCGTATATGTTTAGTCATAATGAAAATATAAAATAATTAAATGTTTATATTTTGATTATATGAAATATCATACTTATTATTTAATGAGAAAAACTGCAATATACATAATAAAAAAATAAATGATTTGATTATGTTTGAAATCAGATTAGTAAATAAAATAATCGTATAAAAAATTAAAATAATTAGTGCTAATTTAATTTTATTCAATTTTTTTGAAGAGAATAAAATGACCGCACAAATAGATATAAAATTGCATGAAGCTGAAATTTCAAAAGAATTCTACCAAATTCATCAGCCAGCGCATGTGATTAAGACAGATCAAGAAGCGATTCAAATCGCACAACAGCTCGCTGAAGATTTTGCAAAGGAAGCCTCCATTCGTGATCATGAACGCCGTTTACCTTTGAGTGAAATTAACAAGTACTCTCAATCAGGGCTTTGGGCAATTAACATTCCAAAGCAATATGGCGGTGCAGGAGCGAGCTACAAGACTCTCGCTGAAGTTGTTAAAACCATTTCTAGCGCTGATCCATCACTAGGTCAAATCGCACAAAATCATTGGGTGTTTCTAGAGCATATCCGTTTAGATGCCACCGAAGAACAAAAACAATTCTTTTTTAAAGCAGTACTGGGTGGAGAGCGTTTGGGGAATGCTTTCTCAGAAAAAGGGTCTAAGACGGTTGCCGATCTCACCACAAAAATAGAATTTGATGCTTCTGGCAATGGGATTGTGAATGGACAAAAATTCTTTGCGACTGGAGCTTTACTGGCACACCGCATTCCAGTTGTTGCGATTGATGCTGAAGGAAAACCATTTGCTGCAATCGTGCCACAAGGGACAGAAGGTGTAAAAATTACCAATGATTGGAGTGGGTTTGGTCAGCGTACAACGGTCAGTGGATCAGTCGAATTAAACAACGTTAAAGTAGATGCAAAATATATCGTTCCAATTTATCAAGCTTTTGCAAGACCGACAGCAGCTGGAGCAATTTCTCAATTTATTCAAGCTGCTGTAGATGCTGGGATTGCACGTGGTGCGATTCAAGAAACGATTCATTACGTTCGTAACTTTGCACGTCCATGGATTGATTCAGGTTTAGATAAAGCAAGTTCAGATCCATATACCATTGCCAATATTGGTGAATTGAAAATTAAGCTGCGTGCTGCTGAAGCCGTTCTGGATTTGGCAGGATTAGCGATTGATTTAGCACTTGCTGAACCGACCGAAGATCATATTAATGAAGCAACATTGCTCGTGGCTGAAGCAAAAGTCTTAACGACTGACATTGCGATTTTAGCAGCGAATAAATTATTTGAGCTTTCTGGCACGCGTTCGACCTTATCAGAATTAAATTTAGATCGTTATTGGCGCAATGCCAGAACACACACTTTGCATGATCCCGTGCGTTGGAAATACAACATTGTAGGAAATTATTTTCTAAATGATGTCCCACCACCACGTCATCCATGGAGCTAAGGAGAAATTTATTATGACTATATTAAATCAGAATGAAGAACTTTCACTTGGTGCCAACTATGAAGAGGTTGCAGTAAAGTTTCGACCAATTTTTAAGCGGATTGCAGAAGGGGCCGTTCAACGAGAAACCGATCGTGATTTGCCTCATGAACAAATTAAATGGTTAAACGATGCATGTTTTGGTGCATTACGTGTGCCAAAAAAATATGGCGGTGCAGGTTTTACCCAACAGCAACTTTTCCAAATCTTAATCGAGTTGGCGACAGCGGATTCAAATATTGTGCAAGCTTTACGTGGACATTTTGCATTTGTCGAAGACCGCTTAGTGGCGCATAAAGATCAATCACAAGCGTTTTGGTTTAAGCGATTTGTAAATGGTGAAATCGCAGGAAACGCTTGGACAGAGGTCGGTAATGTTGAGATAGGCGACGTCATTACCCGAGTGAAACAAAATCAACAAGGCGAATATGAAGTTTCAGGAGAAAAGTTCTATTCTACAGGTACTATTTTTGCCGATTGGATTGATCTTTTTGCCTATGATGAAACCACTGATCAGCATGTGATTGCAGCGGTCTCAACTAAAGCTAATGGAATTAAAGTACATGATGATTGGGATGGATTTGGTCAAAAAACAACGGGAAGTGGGACGCTAAAAATCAACCAAGTGTCGATTGAACGAGATCATATTTACCCGTTTGATCAGCGTTTTAAATATCAAACAGCTTTTTATCAAGTTGTACATCTAGCAACACTGACCGGCATTGCATTTTCTGCGGTGGAAACCTTTAGTGAGGAAGTGCGTAAGCGTACTCGAATCTTTAGCCACGGGAATGCTGATCTGGTCCGTGATGATGCTCAGATTCTACAAGTGATTGGTAAGGCATCTTCCCAAGCATTTGCCAGTCAAGCCATTACTTTAAAAACAGCTGCAGCACTGGATGATGCATATTTAAGTCACTTTAATGCGTCATCTGAAAAAGATCATGAGATTAATCAAATTGCGGAACTAGAATCTGCTCAAGGGCAGGTAGTCATTTCAGATCTTGTACTTGATTTAACAACTAAACTATTCAATAGTTTGGGTGCTTCAGCCAGCGCTTCATCGAAGCAGTTAGATCGTTTCTGGCGTAATGCACGAGTCGTATCCTCACATAATCCGATTATTTATAAGGAGAAAGTGGTGGGGGCTTTTGTCGTGAATCAAACTGAATTGCCATTTGTATGGCAAATTGGTAATAGTCCTTTGGCGAAACACTTGAAAGCTCAAGTGGCTTAATTGATGTAATTTCGATGATGCTGCTAAGAAGGTCCTGTTAAGGACCTTTTTACTAGGTTCGTAAATAAGAGCTCTAATAGCCTAAGCGATTTAGATAGATCACTTTAAAAAACACTAAAAAAAGACACTAAAAAAAAACACTAAAGAATAGTGTCTTAACGATTTAAAGCGAGCTCAAGAAGCCTTATCTGTTTGCCGAAGCCCTGATACATCAACTTTACCGATACGCCATTGATAAGGGGGCAATGCACCATTTACGCTAAAGTCTCCGACAATTCGATCTTTATAAATTCTTGGGTTGTGTGATGCGAGCGTACGAATATTTCGCCAGAAACGATCTAAAGCTAAGTTTTTATCAGTGGCTGATGCTCCTAGAGCATCAAAAATGATGGTCGAAGCATTTAATGCAAGTGTGGTGATAATGGTTTGAGATTGAGCAATCTCTAATTCTGCTATGGCATTTTGATCTGCTTCGAGTTGTTCATTTTCATTCAACCCAGCTTCAAAAGCACGTTGTATAGCCTGTGCATTTTTTTCAATAATTGCTGCAGTGGTGTACGCGACACCACGAATTTGACCCACCACTTGTAGGATTTGAGCATCATTACGGACGAAGGAAGCATTGGCATGCGTATAATTTCTTTCACGTTTATAAACCTCAGCTGATACTTCATAGCTTGCTGCTCTTGTAAGCCCTGAAATAATTGCCAATTGAATCAGTTGATAGAATGCTGCTGAATATTTAAAGCGCTGTTGGTCTCCGATGACATCTTGTTGATTCACAACAACATCAGTGAACTTAGTAGTACCACTTGCTGTAAGAATTTGACCAAAACCATTCCAGTCATCCACAATCTCAACACCTTCAGCATGTCGAGGGATTAGAATACTGGCTGATTCTCCATACAAATCAGTAATACCCACATCAATCCAGTCTGCATACAAGCTTCCTGTGGTATAAAATTTTTGTCCATTCAATATCGTGCGTCCCTCAGCATCTTTGGAAAGTCTCGTTTTAAATTCATGAATGGACTCATTTCCACCTTCAGACCATGCGCTTCCAATAATTTGACCTTGAGCCACTCTAGGAAGCCATATAGATTTAAACTGTGGGTCGCGGCTGAGCAGTAAATCTTCCACAAAGCCAAAATGTACGCGAAGTGCCTGCGGTAAATTTGCATCAGCTTCGGCAAGTTCGATTAATAGATTAAATAATTCTGGAATAGTTGCATCAAATCCACCTTGCGAAGTGGGTAAGCGAAGTCTCGTAAAACCGATGTCTTTTAACCATTGAATCTGTTCAAAAGCTAAAATTCGCTTTTCTTCGCGTTCTGATCGCGAAGCTTTGATTTTTTCAAATGTTGGTCTAAATAACGAGGCGAGGCTTTCATAACGTGAAGATGGTCCTTGTCCCCATACAGCATTAATTTGTGTGGTCAGTGCGCTGGGACGGTGTTGTAATGCAGTTTGAGTTTTTAAATTAACGATATTCATAATACTCAGTCTTTATTTTAAATTAAAATAAAATAATAGCGCTTATAAAATGGGTGAAAATCGATTTATTGTGATATGTAAATATAATATATTGGATTAATAAAAAATTAGAAATTATCTTAAATAAAGAAAATTATATTCAATAAAATGAATTGAGATATAATAATGTTGTGATTGAAAAAAGGATTTAAATTAAATGAGTAAAGATTTTAAATCGAATACTTATATTTGTGATGATCATGTCATAGATACGATTTATTGGTTGATGCACCACCAAGATAGTTATGATCGCTTTGAGTTTGATGCATTTAGTCAAAAAATAACGGTACACCATGCCAATGGAACAGATGAAATTAAGCCAGGACAGTATCTTAATGCCAGTTATGGCATATTGATCACATCATAAAAAACCGAAGCAAAGCTTCGGTTTTTGATTGAGCGAATCTTATAAATTAACTTGCCATTGCATCTATAGTCAGCTCTGATACAGTCGGCTTCGCTTTTTCGGCTTTTAGACCTAACTTATCGAATAACTGCTTATCTTTGCCTTCACCAGCATTAGGTGTCGTTAAAAGCTTTTCACCTGAGAACAAAGAGTTAGCACCTGCCATAAACGCTAAAGCTTGATCAGAATCAGAAAGAGATTCACGACCCGCTGAAAGTCTTATATAACTTTTTGGCATGATAATGCGCGCTACGGCAATCGTGCGAATCCATTCAGTCACATCGAGTTTTTCAACGTCTGCTAAGGGTGTGCCTTCGATCGGTACAAGCATGTTGATTGGTACCGATTCTGGATGAATAGCTAAGGTCGCAAGTTCATGTAATAGACCAATACGATCTTGAGTATCTTCACCTAAGCCAACAATTCCACCACTACACACTTTCATGCCTGCTTGGCGTACAAAGTCTAAAGTATTTAAACGATCATCATAAGTGCGTGTGGTAATCACATTTGGATAGTACTCACGAGAGGTATCTAAATTGTGATTGTAATAATCTAAACCTGCTTCTTTTAAACGTTCCGCTTGTGATTGATTGAGCATCCCTAAGGTCATACAAGTTTCAAGTCCTAGGGCCTTTACCTCACGTACCATTTCAAGTACATAAGGCATATCGCGTTCATGAGGATTTCGCCATGCAGCACCCATACAAAAACGAGATGATCCAGAAGCGAGAGCTTCTTTGGCTTCATTAATTACTTTTTCAACAGCAATTCTTTTTTCGGCCTCAAGTTTGGAATCATAACGTGCAGATTGAGAACAGTATTTACAATCTTCAGGACATTTACCCGTTTTGATTGATAGTAATGTGCTGACCTGAATGGTATTTGCATCAAAGTATTGACGATGCACGCGTTGTGCTTCGAAAACTAAGTCCATGAAGGGTTGTTCATAGAGTTTTTGTATTTCTTCACGCGTCCAATCATTGCGTACTTGCATAATTTATCCATCAATTAAAAAGCTACTTATTTGATCATACTGTAATTTTAATAATGCAAAATCGTAAAATATGACAATAATGACTCAAAAAAATTATCAAATTCGCCAACTCAATAGAAATTAATCATTGTTGATTTAGTTACAAACTTAACTATTTTTATGCATTTTTCGCGGCAAAATTATTTTTTGGGAACTTGATGCTGAGAACTTGTTGCTAACGTGTGCTTAAAATTTCAGATCATGCTCAAAATGATGATTTTGTCTTGTCAAGTCATCTTGGAAAAGTAGTGTTAATTGTTTCTTTTTGAGTGTTGTTCTTGTACTGCCCAGTCAATATGGATTTGCACAATCTCACTAGACTGATTTCTTTTTAGTATCAATTGCTCAATATTGTTTGGATGATAGGGTGCATTCCCGATTCCAATCGCAATATTCCGCATAAAGCTTTCATAGCCTGTTCTACGCAGTGGACTGCCTTCTGTGTTGGCTAAGAATGTTGCTTCGTCCCATTGCCATAATTCCATTAAAGAAAGACGATCCAGCCCATGACGGGGATGGAAATCAGTAACCGTTGTGGTTTGTGCGAAACTATTCCAAGGACAAATCAGCTGGCAATCATCACATCCAAATACGCGATTACCTATGCCACGGCGTAGTTCTTCAGGAATCACCCCTTGGTATTCAATGGTCAGATAGGCAATACATTTTCGGGCATCTAATTGATATGGCGCTACAATCGCCTGCGTTGGACAAATATCAATACATGCTGTACATGATCCGCAATGTGCACTGGCAGGCTCGTCAAAGGGTAATTCAAGAGAACTAAACAGTTCACCGAGTACAAAAAACGAACCCGATTTTTTGTGGATGAGCAGGGTATGTTTACCTGTCCAACCCATACCTGCAGATTCAGCGAGTGATTTTTCAAAAATAGGGGCTGAATCGGCGAAAGGTCTTGATTCAAACGGACCGACTTTTTCACGAATAAGGTTTGAAAGTGTTTTTAATTTACCGCGCATGGTTTTATGGTAATCCCGTCCGCGTGCATATCGCGCAATAACGGCAGAATTAGGGAAATCAGGTACTGTTCGAGGTTGAGGTCGTTCAACCAAATAATTCATTCTGACGCAGATAATACTTTTTGTATGGGGAACCAACAGTGTTGGATTAGCACGTTTTTCCAAATTTTCTTCGAGGAACTTCATGTCACCATGAAATCCTTGATCTAAATATGCTTTTAATCGAGGTAATTCATCTTGAGCATCAGGTCGGGCAATGACACAATCAGCGAAGCCCAATTCCAATGCTTGAGATTTAATCCAAGCTTTAAGCGCATGAGGATCAAATTGCTGTGTTGGAATACGAGCTGGTATAGATGAGAGAGATTGAGTCATAAATAAAAAAAGGAACGATAATGCATCAACAAGTTTATCACAGCAGTGAGATACAAGCTTGGGAACAGCGCTGGTTTGACGATCAAAATAGTGCTTTTGGTCTTATGCAGCAAGTTGCTTGGATGATGGCACAAGAAATCATCACAATTCTTCAAGGTATAGAAAAAAAGAAAATCCGTATCGCAGTCTGCTGCGGCAAAGGAAATAATGCAGGGGATGGTTATCTTGTTACGTACTATTTAGCACAGCACTCTTTATCACGACATTGTTCATTCAACCAAAATCTAGAAATCGATATTTTTTCTTTTTCACAAGTCGATCATCACTCGGCTGACTCCTTGCAGAGTGCTTATAAAATGAGTCAATCCATACCACTTAAGCAGTTCACCGATCTGAACCATTGTAAGGGTTATGATGTCTATATTGATGCATTGTTTGGAATTGGAATTAATCGTACTTTAAGTGAAGACTGGCAGAGAATTATCCATCATATTAATGAGCAAGACGGCGTCAAAATTGCGATTGATATGCCGAGCGGTTTAGATGCAAATACAGGTCAACCATTACCAATGGCTATTCATGCTCAGCATACTCTTACCGCACTCGCATATAAGGTAGGGCAATTTGTAGGGCGTGCACAGGATTTTATAGGACATCTAAAACTCATTCCCATTTTACCATGTGACTCAGATTTAAAACCTGTGGCCCGATTAAGCCCAGTCAAAACAATTTTGCCGCGACGACACTCTACAGGACATAAAGGAACGTATGGGCATGTGCTCGTGATTGGCGGTCATGCACAAATGGGAGGTGCGGTGATTATGGCGGCTGAAGCTGCATTTGCCGCTGGGGCGGGTAAAGTCACGATCGTGTGTGATGCTAAACATCATTCAGCAATTTTGTCACGATCTCCCAATGTAATGGTGCAGGATATTAATCGTTTCGATCCATCACAACGAAAAAATTTGCTACAGCAAGTCGATTCGATTTGTTTTGGAATGGGGTTGGGACGTGATGATTGGGCAGCTGAGCAATATGATCAATGGATGAGTATTCTGTCCTCTACGAACAAACCTACTGTACTCGATGCTGATGCATTGTGGTTCTTATCTGAAAAGCCCATTCGACTCAATGAGAGTACTTACGCAACGCCACATCCTGGTGAGGCTGCAAAACTTTTACACTCTAGCGTGGCGGAAGTTGAGCATGACCGCATCAAAGCAATTAAACGATTACAAACACTGTATGCTGGTGAATGGGTATTAAAAGGTGCAGGAAGTTTAACGATTGACGCGCAGCAAACCATTTGGATTTGCACCCAAGGTAATCCAGGAATGGGTACAGGTGGAATGGGGGATATCCTTGCAGGAATGATTGCTAGTCTTAAAGGACAATTGTCTAATTCCATTCAACTTCATGAAATTGTTAACTTACATGCCATGGCAGGTGATGTATTGGCTCAACAGGGTGAACGTGGTTTGTTAGCTCAGAATATGGCTCAAGCGATTTATCAAATAGTAAATCTAAAATAAAATTCAGGGATAGATATGCGATATTTAAAATTAACGATACAAGGTCTTGTTCAAGGGGTCGGATTTCGTCGCTGGTTTATGGAACAAGCCTTAAAGTTACATTTAACTGGTTACGTTAAAAATATGGATAATGGGGATGTGGAAGCTATCATTGTTGGCACATATAAAGATGTAAATGACATGATCAAACTGGCCATGGCAGGGCCTCATAATAGTAAAGTTAAGCAAATCTTCTATGAAGACTTAATTGACATCAAAGAGCGTGATTTCGATAACTTTCAAATTCGCCAATAAGTGCATTGAGTGTCGAGAGACTTTTAACGTCGACGACTACTGCTGCGGCTTCGTCCACGTGCCATTCCACCTAAAGCATTTAAGACAGCCAATTTACTCATACTGCCAGAGGCATGTGCATGGCAAATTGCTGCGGCAAGTGCATCTGCAGCATCGGCTTGTGGTTTAATACTTAAATTAAGTATGCGCATAACCATCATTTGAACCTGTTCTTTATCAGCAGCGCCATAGCCAACAACAGATTGTTTAATTTGACGCGCAGTATATTCAGCCACTTGTAGATCTAAATTGACCAATGCCGCTATAGCTGCACCGCGTGCTTGACCAAGTTTTAAGGCAGAGTCAGGATTGACCGCCATAAATACCTGTTCCACAGCAGCTTCGGTAGGACCATGAAATTTAACGATTCTTTCAATGCCTGAAAAAATTCGTTTTAGACGCTCAGGCATGTCAGGTGTTTCAGTGCGAATTGTTCCAGCATCAACAAAAGTGAGTTTTTGCCCCTCTTTTTGAATAATACCGTAACCTGTTAGACGTGAACCAGGATCAATTCCGATAATTAATGACATTCCATGACTTTAAAAATAAAATAATGCCCATATTGTTACATAAGCGTATGAAAAAAGCTTGATACAGATTGAGCAGATGATTACGACCCTATATTTAAATTTTTGAGATTAGATTACATTTCATGAAATTAGCTCTTATTGTTTTAATCGGTATAGTCCTTGAAATCTTCGTATGGGTCGGTGTGGGTGATCTAGTCGGAAGTATGTGGTATGTATTCTGCTGGTTTATTGCTGCATTCTTTATTGGTTTAAATATGGTTCGTTCTCATGCATCAGGTTTAATGCCACAGATGCAGCAAATGCAACAAGGTCATATGAGTGCTGATCCGAATTTGACCAATAACTTACCTAAAATTATTGCGGGTATTTTCCTTTTGATTCCGGGGTTAATTTCCGATCTATTCGCCTTACTTATTCTAATTCCACCTGTTCAAACAGCATTTAAAGCGGTGATGATGAAAACCATGATGAAGCGTCAGCAAGTCATGATGGAAAAAATGATGGGTGGTATGATGGGAGATATGGGCGGCATGGGTGGTCAAGCAAATGGTCAGAATCCATTTGCAGATTTAATGCGCCAAATGCAAGAAATGCAAAGCCAGCAGCACGGTCGTGGTTCAAATGACTCTACTATCATTGATGGTGAAGCAAGAGAAATTACACCTGAAGCAAAGAAAATTGAAATGAAAGACGTTAATCAAAAGTAAATTGCGCATGTTCAAAACCAGATGTAATGTCTGGTTTTTTTATTTTTGTATCTCGATTTTTCTAAAAAACAGTATAATTCAAACAATTTTTATTCATTTTTGATTTATGTCTCTATTACTTACCATCTGTGTCCTACATCTTGTTGCTCAATTGAGTCCTGGACCTGATATTTTGTTGATTGCCAAATGCGCAGCGTCAACCACAATCGCAAACACGTTGAAAGTTATTTTAGGTATTTCTATTGGAATTTTATTTTGGGTGATTTTAACTTTATCAGGTTTTGCACTTTTGATTGCCCAATTCCCATGGATTCAACAAGTCTTAATGTTAGTCGGTGGTTTATTTTTGGCAAAAATGGGCTGGGCGATGCTAAAGGGTGGTTGGCAAACCTATAAGTCTTTCAAACTTGATGCAATTGATGAAAATCAGTTACCTTTAAAAGCTGAAAAATACTTTCTGATGGGGTTGTTTACAAACCTATCCAATCCTAAAACACTGATTTATTTTAGTAGTGTATTTTCACTTGCCTTAACTGCTTCAGCACCAGAGATGTTGAAAATACAACTGGCAGTCATTATTCCGATTCAAACGTTTTTAACCTTTACGTTTTTGATGGTCGTTTTAGCACGACCTAAAATTAAACAGCTCTACCAGCGTTCAGGGCATTACATAGATATGGCATCGGGTGGTCTATTTTTGATCTTTGCAGTCTGGTTGTGGATAGATGCGCTTATTTTGCTTAACTGAATCCTGATCTAACTCTTCTGTTTGAGTCAGAACGAGCGTGTCTTGCTGATAACGTCTTGGTCGCAAAGTTGCTTCAGTATTTTCAGAACCTTGATAAGAGCGACTTCTGTTTGCTCTTTCTCTCAAGCCGCCTTTCTTAATTAATTGAACCATAGTCATATCATCATTTTTTCACTACGTTTATTTTACTTCAATTTATGATTTCCATGCGGATATGATGGGCGAGTGCGTGAATAAAATATGGATAATCTCTAGAAGAAAAAAGAATGATAGAGCAGGTTGTCAAAAAAAATTCATATAGATATCTGATAATACAAGATATTGAATGAAGACATAGATGGTTGCTGTTTTATAGCTACATCATGAGGTTGATTATTGGTGAAGGCTTATATAGTATAAATATTAGCCTCTAAGGTGATGTAGATAAAAATAAAAAGACAGTCAAATCGGGAGGATGAGTATGCTGTATCAGTATCATTGTGCGTGTTGCGACAAGGTGGTTGCTTCGACAGACAAAGTGTGTTCTGAATGCGGATCACAAAATATCAGAACACCTTATGGTTTTTGGATATTTTGTATCATTGCGTGTTTAGCCGCAGCCATTGTGTTTAAAGTGGCCCATTTATATTTACAAGATAACCAAAATGTCCCTGTGAAGCAGTCGTTTTTGGACACGCTTCATCAAAGTGATAAAGCAAATTGAATCTATAAAAAAGCCCACATTGATGTGGGCTTTTTTATTTGGAAATTACAAACCAGCTGATGCTTTAAGCGCTTCAACCTTGTCTGTCTTTTCCCAAGTGAATGCAGTATCAGAACCTTCACGACCAAAGTGACCATATGCAGCAGTTTGCTTATACATCGGTTGAATGAGATTCAACATACGTGTAATTCCATATGGACGTAAATCGAAATGCTCACGTACCAATGCAATAATCAATTCTTCAGAAACCTTAGCAGTATTGAATGTATTGATTGAGATAGATGTTGGTTCAGCAACACCAATCGCATAAGACACTTGAATTTCACATTTATCGGCTAAACCAGCGGCAACAATATTTTTTGCAACATATCGACCAGCATAAGCAGCAGAGCGGTCTACTTTAGATGGATCTTTACCAGAGAAAGCACCGCCACCGTGACGAGCCATACCACCATATGTATCTACAATGATTTTACGACCTGTTAAACCACAGTCACCGACTGGACCACCAATCACAAACATACCCGTAGGGTTGATGTGGAATTTGGTATCCGCATGGAACATATCTGCTGGAATCACTTTTTTCACGATTTCTTCAATGACAGCTTCTTTTAAATCAGTCTGTGAAATCTCAGGATCGTGTTGAGTCGATAATACGACCGCATCTAAACGAACAGGTACGCCATTTTCATATGCAAAAGTCACTTGGCTTTTCGCATCTGGACGTAACCATGGCAGACTTCCGTTACGACGAAGTTCTGCTTGTTTTTCCATAAGACGGTGCGCATACGAAATAGGAGCAGGCATTAAAACATCTGTTTCGCGACTTGCGTAGCCAAACATTAAGCCCTGATCGCCAGCACCTTGATCTTCAGGTTTTTGACGATCTACACCTTGAGCAATTTCAGGAGATTGTTTGCCAATCATGTTGATAACAGCACAAGTTGAACCATCGAAACCTAAATCAGAATGATGGTATCCAATGCCATTTACGGTTTGGCGTACAATTGCTTCAAAGTCTACATTTGCAGTTGTTGTGATTTCACCTGCAAGAACAACAGCACCTGTTTTTACAAGCGTTTCACAAGCAACCCGTGCATATGGGTCTTCTTTTAAGATTGCATCCAAAATAGCATCACTGATTTGGTCAGCCATTTTATCTGGATGGCCTTCGCTTACAGATTCTGAAGTAAATACAGCGTACTCGCGCATAAGTCCTATCACAGTTATTTCTAAAGACGCAATATGGTACATCGACTTAACGTTAAGGACTAGCTTAACCTGACTAAAAAGCATGAATTTATGTCATTTTTGTGTTTTTTTAATTGATATCATCATCTGTTAAATTGATAAGTGAAAACTTTTGTATAAGACTTATTCTTTTTAAGACTGAGCTGAAATAAAAAACAGCTTAAGTGGGTACGAAAGAATATGAATATATGATTCAACATCAGTACTTTAAAAAAAGGCCAAGCGACTAAAAAATATTGGATTGAATTGAATATTGGTAAAACCGACTCGCATTGTATGAATTTTTTCGCTTTAGGGCTGAAATATACGTTTCTGGGCTTTACGCTGTTTGATTTTTTTAAGACAATACACCCAGTTTTTGAATTTTATTCATTTCCCATCTTTAATTTATCGGACACTGATCTATGACAACCCCGCTGAATGAACGTCGCATTGCTAACGCAATTCGTGTACTTGCAATGGATGCTGTGCAAAAAGCAAATTCTGGACATCCAGGTGCACCAATGGGGATGGCTGATATTGCTGATGTTGTATGGCGTGAATTCTTAAATCACAATCCGACAAACCCTCAGTGGGCTAACCGCGACCGTTTTGTATTATCAAATGGTCATGGCTCAATGCTTCAATATGCATTATTACATTTGACTGGCTATGATCTTTCAATTGAAGATTTAAAAGCATTCCGTCAATTGCATTCTAAAACACCGGGTCACCCAGAATTAGGTTATGCACCTGGTATCGAAACAACTACTGGTCCATTAGGGCAGGGTATCGCGAATGCTGTCGGTTTTGCTTTGGCTGAAAAAACCTTAGCAGCGCAATTCAACAAAGAAGACATTAAAGTCGTTGATCATTTCACTTACTGTTTCTTAGGTGACGGCTGTTTAATGGAAGGTGTTTCTCATGAAGCATGTTCATTGGCAGGTACTTTGGGTCTAGGTAAATTAATTGCTTACTATGACGACAATGGTATTTCAATTGATGGTGAAGTAGAAGGTTGGTTCTCTGATGACACAGAACAACGCTTCTTAGCTTATGGCTGGCAAGTATTGAAAGTTGATGGTCACGATGCAGATGCATTACGTGCGGCAACTTTAGAAGCTAAAGCTGAAACGAAGAAACCAACAATCATTATCTGTAAAACGATTATTGGTTTAGGTTCACCAAACAAACAAGGTAAAGAAGATTGCCATGGTGCACCACTGGGTAACGACGAAATCGCATTAACACGTGAAGCGTTGGGTTGGACTGAAGGTCCATTCGAAATTCCTGCTGACGTTTATGCTGCATGGGACGCTAAAGAAAAAGGTCAACAAGCAGAAGCAGCTTGGAACGAAGTATTTGCACAATATGAAGCAAAATATCCAACTGAAGCGGCTGATCTTAAACGTCGTTTAAGCGGTGAATTACCTGCTGACTTCGTTGCAAAAGCCGATGCGTATATTGCTGAAGTAAACGCAAAAGCTGAAACCATCGCAACACGTAAAGCAAGCCAAAATGCAATCCAAGCATTTGCCCCAATGCTGTCTGAAATCTTAGGTGGTTCTGCTGACTTAGCAGGTTCTAACTTAACACTTTGGAAAGGCGCACAAGGCGTTCAAGACAATGCTGCAGGTAACTACGTACACTATGGCGTACGTGAGTTCGGTATGACTGCAATCGCAAACGGTGTTGCACTTCACGGTGGGTTCATTCCTTACGTAGCAACATTCCTCATGTTTATGGAATATGCACGTAACGCAGTACGTATGTCTGCATTGATGAAACAACGTGTGATTCATGTTTACACACACGATTCTATTGGTTTGGGTGAAGATGGTCCAACACACCAACCAATTGAACAAATCGCATCTTTACGTGGTACACCAAACCTCAACACATGGCGCCCATGTGACACAGTTGAAGCAGCAATTTCTTGGAAATCTGCGTTAACACGTTCTGAAGGCCCAACTGCGTTGATCTTCTCTCGTCAAAACTTAGCATTCCAAACACGCACAGAAGCACAAATTGCTGATGTTGCGAAAGGTGGTTATGTATTGGCTGAAGAAAAAGGCGAATTGAAAGCGATTATCATTGCAACAGGTTCAGAAGTTGCATTGGCAATGGAAGCTTATGCACAGCTTGAAGGTGTGCGTGTTGTGTCTATGCCATGTGCTGAAGAATTTGTTAAGCAAGATGCGGCTTATCGTGAGGCAGTTCTTCCATCTAACATTCGTGCACGTGTTGCTGTAGAAGCAGCACATGTAGATTACTGGTGGAAATTTGTAGGTCTTGATGGTCGTGTGATTGGTATGACTACGTATGGTGAATCTGCACCAGCGAAAGATTTGTTCCAACACTTCGGTATTACGACTGAAGCAGTTGTCGCAGCAGTGAAAGAAATTACTGCTTAATTCTTAGAATTAAGTGTTTTAAAAGGCGTCCCAACTGTGGGGCGTCTTTTTATTTTTATGTATCTATATAGATACATTCATTCCCTAGATTTCAGATTGGAAGTGAGTAGCGCAATGAGTTTGTATGAGCAAATTAGTGATGAAATTACTTTAATGGATGCGGGTGAGCAAAAGTGGATTGGTGAAGACTTACCACTTGAAGCGATGGTAGCAGTAGAGTTATTGCTACAAGATATGGCAGAAGAGAAAATCATTAAAGTACGTCGAAAAAATCGTGAAAAAACTTCAGGATTAAAACAGATTGATCGTATTCTGATTGAAAAGCTTTAACAGTCATAAAAAAGCCTCCTATGAGGCTTTTTTAATAGCCTATTTTTATTATTTTACAGTTAATTAGCCGTAGTTTCTGACACGGTAAAATTTAATTTTGGATCAGCATTTTGTTGAATTGTCCATTCACCACTTACTCTGAAAGATGCTGCTGAAGCATAAGTATCTTCCATAAACTGGAAATACGTGATTAAGCCATCTTTAACTATTGCTTTAATTGAAAAAGGTGAAGTAAAAGTGCGCTTAGCGTAAACAGATGTATAAGTAAATTGACCGAATACAGCCACTGTTTCATCTTCAGCTAAAATATCTGTGATTTGAAAATCATCGATCGTCCAATAAGTTCCGACATTAGAAAAAGTATAAATGTAGACATCACGACCTGTAGAAGTACCAGCCCAAGGTTCAATTTGTTTAAGTTCAGGATTATTAAAATTTAGCGAAGTATAAATGGCATCTTTAGCCACTAACTTTTCTGAAGCAATCGCTACTCTTGATTTATCAGTATTATATAAAAAAGCCAATACGACATCTTTAGGTGCTTTAGTTTTAAGCGCTTTATCAATCGCTTGTTGTTGTTCACTCATCATTATTCTCCAGTTCAAAGTGGTAATTTTAGTATTATAAATGAGACAAAATATTAGTATATTGTATAAATGTTTAATTTAATCTCATATTTAAGATATGTGTTGATGTTAACTGCTTATTAGGAGAAAGCTTAAAGATGAAAAACATGATCTATACACAAGTGATAGTCATAATCTGATCAAATTGATTTGATAAAAGTGACACCTTCTTAAGGTGCGTTCTAATCTTGCAACAAACTGTTCTATCTGTACTGATGCAAGAATTTCAGAATGCTATACATTATTCACTATCCATTTCATAAATGTTTTAAAAAATTTGAGGAAAAATTGATGAACTTTAAAACAATAGCGTTAAGTGCCGTAGTGCTTTCTGTAGCAACAGTTTCATTTGCTAAACCAGTTGAATATAAAATTGATCCAACTCATACAGCGACAGTATTTACTTGGGATCATTTTGGCTTTTCTACACCATCAGGTAATTTTAGCGATATCCAAGGAACGATCAAAGTAGACAATGAAAAGCCTGCTAATTCAGCGGTGAATGTCACAATTCCACTTTCAAGTATCAATACAAATGTCAAAGCATTAGATGAACATTTATTGAAACCAGATTTCTTTGATGCTGAAAAATATCCGAATATCACTTTTAAAAGTACTAAAGTTCAACCAAATGGTAAGAACAAGTATAAGATCACAGGTGATCTAACGATTAAAAATGTTACTAAGCCTGTCGTACTAGATGCTGTTTTGAATAAACAAGCTGAACATCCTATGACGAAAGCGCAGTCTATTGGTTTCAATGCAACGACTTCATTTGACCGTTCTGCATTCGGTGTTGGGGCATATGTGCCTAATGTAGGCGACAAAATCACGGTGAATATTACGACTGAAGCTTCAGTCGCAACTGATAAGAAATAATATTCTTCAAAAACAGTACATTTTAGAAAGCACCTACGGGTGCTTTTTTAATCACGATTAAAAATTAAGAAACATCCAAAACTGATAAAAATACTACCTGTTATAAGATCAATCTTCTTGCTGATTTTTTGATATATTGTGTTTACTTGTTTAGCAGAAAAAATAAAAGCAACTATCGCAAACCAAATCAAGCTTTCAACAAAAATTAACATTAACAGTGAACTCTGCTGTATCAGAGTTGCATCACTATTCATCGCAAGCGCGAAAACACTACTGAAGTAAACTAATGCTTTAGGATTTGCCATATTGGTGAGAAAGCCTTGAATCAGTAAAGAACTGTATTTTTTCTTGACTATGCCTTTTGTAACGTAAGCTGAAGCAGGTTCTAATTTCGTTAGCCCTGATTTAAAGAGTTGAATGCCTAAATAAATGAGATAAACCCCTCCTAAAATCATCATAATTGTTTGGAGCCAAGCCATTTTTTGGAATAGATAGTGTAATCCACTCATAGCACAAATTGCCCAAACTAAAATACTAAGAGAAATTCCTAATGCTGCAAAAAGTGCATGTATGCGAGACTGTCGAACCGCACTTTGCGTGACAAATAAAAAATCTGGTCCAGGACTAATAAGTGCAAAGAAATGAATGATGGCTAAACTGAACAGTGGTGACATTTATATCTTCATTATAATTTTTGGATATTGAATTTAGGTATAGCACAATCCAATATCCTGATCTACAGTTGGGTTGAAGGCAATCAAATCAAAATCATTTAATCTGTTCAATAAAACGGCTTAAGATTGAACCTGCCACAGATTCAAGTTTTTCAGCATAACGATGGTTATCTGCACGTAATTGAGTAATATCTATACCCGCTTTACGCAATTCGCAAGTATGACCAATCAACCATTTCTCTAAACTATCTGAGGTCACTTCAGGATGGAACTGGAGTGCTAAAATATTAGATCCAACTTGAAAAGCCTGATTTTTATAAATTTGAGTGCTCGCCAGAAGTTTCGATTGCGCGGGAAGATCAAAGGTATCACCATGCCAATGCAAAACTGGCACACCATTTAAAGAATTTAGAACGTTGTCTTGCTCATTTATAATATCTACCGTACTCCAGCCAATTTCTTTAGTGTGGCCAGCATATACTGCACCGCCCAAGGCTTTTGAAATGAGTTGAGCACCTAGACAGATGCCAAGCGTAGGGCGTTGGAGTTTTAATCTTTCTTTAAGTAAGTCTATTTCTGTTTGTAGGAAAGGGTAATCTTCTGTCTCATAAACACCAATCGGTCCACCCAAAATAATGGTCAGACCTTCGTACTTTAAGGCTACTGAAAGATCATCCACACCTGCATCAAAATATCTGACCCGATAACCCAGTTGATATAGTGTCTCCTCAAAAGAACCTAGATCTTCAAAGGCTAAATGCTGTATTGCATATACTGTTTCAGGAAGCTTTCTCATGATGTGACGTTCTTAAAAGAATGATGAGGAGATTATAGTATAGAACTTTTGGAACTAAGGTTTCGTCCATAAAACAATATAAAACGATTTATTTCGCAATCTCTTTTTTTAATAATTTCTTAAGCATCGCTAGACTAGAATTGAGAATATCTTTTTTTAAGCGTTCATCTTGAACTCCACGCGCTAATAGTACGGAGCCCACCATTTGACAGAGTATGGCCCAAGCGAAATCAGGTTCTGGAGCATGCTGCGCAAATAGTTTGTAACCACGCTGAAGTTCTTTTTCAAAACATTGTTTAATGTCAGCATCAGCGCGTGAAACTTCAGCAGCAAGTGAGGGTAAAACACAGCCTTTTTCTGGGTGTTGAACGTGTAATAGAGAAAGATATCGGTTCATTTCAAAATCTAACCAAGATTCTGGATCTTGATGAGGATTCATTTCCCACTGTTGAATACTTGCTCCGATTTCAGATTCGATTAAGGCTTTAAATAAGTCGTTTTTTGAAGAAAAGTGAGAATAGAAAGCGCCGCTGGTCATATTTGCAGCGTGCATAAAACCATCAACCCCAGTATTGTTAAAACCTTGTTTTTTTGCGAGTTCACCACTGGTTTTTAAAATTTCGCGACGTTTTTCTTCTTTGTATCCTGCTTTATATCTCATATTGAATATTCAATAACCATTGACTGTGCCTCAAAACTATAACATAGTGATCGTTATAATAACGATCGTTATTTAATGGAGAGGTGATGAACGATCAGCAGTCAGAAATTAATCATTCAGAAGAAAAATCAACATATAACAAGGTCGCACTGATCATTGGTGCAGGAGATGCCACAGGCAGTGAGATCGCAAAACGCTTTGCACGAGGTGGATATACTGCTTGTATGACTCGACGCAATGCAGACAAGCTTGCACTTGTTATCCGAGAGATTGAAGCACACGGTGGTAAAGCTTATGGATTTGCTTCAGATGCAAGAAAAGAAGATCAAGTGATTCAACTGATTGACACAATTGAACGTGACATTGGTCAGATAGAAGTATTGGTTTTTAATATTGGAGCAAATGTGCCGTGTAGCATTCTAGAAGAAACAGCACGTAAATATTTTAAAATCTGGGAAATGGCTTGTTTTAGTGCTTTTTTAAATGGTCGTGAAGTAGCTAAACGGATGGTCGCAAGGCAGCGCGGCACTATCATTTTCACTGGTGCAACAGCAAGCATCCGTGGTTCATCATATTTCAGCGCTTTTGCTGGCGCTAAACATGCGTTAAGAGCCTTAGCCCAAAGTATGGCAAAAGAGTTAGGGCCTCATCATATTCATGTTGCGCACATCATTATTGATGGGGCGATTGATACTGATTTTATTAAAGATACTTTCCCTCATTTGTATGAAAAAAAACAGCATGACGGTATTTTGAATCCTCAACATATAGCTGATAACTATTGGCATATTGCTCATCAACCACGAGATGCTTGGACACATGAATTGGATTTGCGACCATGGTCTGAACAGTGGTAATCATATTTAATAAGGATAAGACATGACTACACAACAACAAAAAGTTGAATTTTATTTCGATCTTGGCAGTCCATTTAGTTATTTGGCTTTTTATAAGGTACAAGAAATCACCAAAAAATATAATGCAGTGATTGATTACACACCAATTTTATTGGGTGGAATTTTTAAGTCGACTGGTAACAAGAGTCCAATTGAGGTGCCTGTTAAAGGGATCTATTCAATGCAAGACTTAAGTCGTTGGTCAGATTATTATCAGATCCCGATGCAGATGAATCCATATTTTCCAATGAATACATTGACTTTAATGCGTATGTTAACGGGAGTCAAAATCTATCATAATGAATATTTTGAAGTGATTTTGACCAAGCTTTTTGATGCGATGTTTAGAAAGCCCTTGAATTTAGCCGATCCAGAAGTTCTGATAAATTTATTTCAAGGTGATGCAATCGACGGTCAGCAACTTTTGGATTTAAGCCAAGATCCGGTGGTAAAACAAAAATTGATTGATGAAACAAACAATGCCGTACAACGAGGGGTATTCGGAGCACCTACATTTTTTGTACGGGAAAATATGTATTGGGGACAAGATCGCTTGCATTTTGTAGAGCGCGAATTACAAAAATAAGTGAAAAAGAAATTGGATTGAGACTCAGCTAAATTTATTAAAAATATTGATGTGATATAACGAATAAGAGAGTACGAAATTAACAGCTTGAGGGAGTCACGATGACCCATAATGTTTTAGCTTACGCAGCGCTTGATTCTAAAAGTCCATTGGTTCCATATACTTTCCAGCAACGTCAAGCTCGCCCCGATGATGTCATTATTGATATTGAATACTGCGGTGTATGTCATTCTGACTTACACCAAGCGCGTAATGATTGGGGATTTAGTCGTTACCCAATTGTACCGGGTCATGAAGTAATTGGTCGTGTAAAAAGCATCGGAACATCTGTAACGAAGTTTAAGGTTGGAGATCTGGTCGGAATCGGGTGTATGGTAGATTCATGTCGTACTTGTTCAGCTTGTCACCAAGGTTTGGAGCAATATTGTGAAGCTGGCAATACACAAACGTATGGTAGTTTAGATCGTCATGATCAAACATCTACTTATGGTGGCTACGCACAAACGATCATTGCGAGCCAAGATTTTGTATTGAAAGTACCTGAAAATTTAGATACACAATCCATTGCACCCATCTTATGTGCTGGGATCACGACATGGTCGCCATTAAAGCATTGGAATGTCGGTGAAGGCTCTAAAGTGGCTGTTGTTGGACTCGGTGGTTTAGGTCATATGGCGATTAAACTTGCTCATGCACTTGGTGCAGAAGTGACTTTATTTACACGATCAGCAAATAAAGAACAGGATGCACGTGATTTAGGTGCAGATCATGTCGTGTTATCAACAGATCCAACACAAATGAAATCAGTGAAAAATCAGTTCGATTTAATTATTGATACTGTGCCATATGATCATGATCTAAAGCCTTATATTCCGACACTTGCATTGAGTGGGACACTAGTATTGGTAGGCTATCTCGGAGAATTTAGCAGCAATTCCGTACCCATGATTATGGGAAGAAAATCAATCGCAGGATCGGTGATTGGTGGGATTCAAGAAACTCAAGAACTACTTGATTTTTGTGGTGAGCACAATATCGTGTCGGATGTAGAAGTCATTGATATGCAAAATATTAATGAGGCATTTGAGCGAATGCTTCAAAGTGATGTGAAATATCGTTTTGTGATTGATATGAAAAGTCTACAAGCCAGCTAATCCATTAAACTCCTGTAGCAGAAAAGAAGCGGCAATCTGCCGCTTCTTTAGCTTTTGTTTTAGAAGAAACCCATTGGTTTAGTAGAGTAACTCACCAATAAATTTTTAGTTTGTTGGTAATGATCCAGCATCATTTTATGATTTTCACGACCAATCCCTGATTTTTTATAACCGCCAAAAGCAGCATGAGCAGGGTAGATATGGTAGCAATTTGTCCAGACTCGACCTGATTGAATTGCACGTCCTGCACGATATGAAGTATGCGCTGATCGAGACCAAACACCAGCACCTAATCCATAAATGGTGTCATTGGCAATTTTGATGGCATCGTCGAAATCTTTAAATGTTGTCACAGCCAAAACTGGTCCAAAAATTTCTTCTTGGAATGTTTTCATGCTGTTATTGCCTTTGAAAATAGTCGGCTCAATATAAAAACCTTGTCCAATTTCTTCACGAGCTTGACCACCCGTAAGAATTTGAGCACCTTCTTCACGACCTGTCGCAATACAACCTAAAATTTTATCTTGTTGCTCTTGCGAGGCTTGAGCACCAATCATGGTTTCTGTATCAAGTGGATGTCCCGTTTTAATTCGCTTCACGCGCTCTACAGCCATCTCTAAGAATTTATCTGCAATACTTTCCTGGACTAAAGCGCGTGATGGACAAGTACAAATTTCTCCCTGATTCAGGGCAAACATGGCAAAACCTTCAAGCGCTTTATCTAGATATTCATCATCCTTATCCATGATGTCTTCGAAGAAAATATTTGGAGATTTGCCACCCAGTTCTAATGTCACTGGAATAATATTTTCGGTGGCATATTGCATAATTAATTGACCAACCGCAGTTGAGCCAGTAAATGCAATTTTTGAAATACGTGGATTTGTGGCAAGAGGGCGTCCTACTTCAACACCATAACCATTGACGATATTCAGCACACCTGGTGGTAAAATATCTTGTATCAGTTCAACTAAAACTAGAATACTGACAGGAGTTTGCTCAGCTGGTTTTAAGACAATACAGTTCCCCGCTGCTAATGCAGGCGCAAGTTTCCACGCCGCCATTAAAATCGGAAAGTTCCATGGAATAATCTGTCCAACGACACCCAACGGCTCATGAAAATGGTAAGCGATAGTATCTTCATCGATTTCTGAAATACCACCTTCTTGTGCGCGGATACAGCCAGCAAAATAGCGGAAATGGTCAATACACAGTGGAATATCTGCAGCTAAGGTTTCACGGATAGGTTTACCATTGTCCCATGTTTCTGCCACAGCAAGTAATTCTAGATTCTCTTCTAAGCGATCTGCTATTTTTAATAAAATGTTAGAGCGAGTTGTTGCAGACGTTTTGTTCCATTCAGTTTTAGCGGCATGAGCTGCGTCCAAAGCGAGTTCAATATCCTCGACTGAAGAACGGGGAACTCGAGTAAAAACTTTCCCATCTACGGGAGAAAGATTATCAAAATACTCACCTTTTACTGGAGGAACCCATCTCCCACCAATGAAATTTTCGTATTGTGCTTTAAATTGAACTTTAGAATCTGGTTGATTGGGATCAGCGTAGCGCATAGTGTCCATCCTTTGGTTGTGCTGTAAAGTTATGGAAAATATCTTCGTCTTTGGTATTAGATATCTTCTATTATTGATGAGTTAACATAACCACAATAAGGTTGGAAAAAGGTTGGAATGATGAAGGTTTACAACTGATCAACAAATACTATAACTATAATAAGTACAACATATGCATATTGGGAAATGTTGAGATAATAAGGAATGAACTCAATGCAGACTCTTATCAAGCAAAGACAACAAATAGAAACACTTAGAGAGAAAATCAGTCTTTCAACTGTACAGGCGAAACAACTTGGTCAGCATATTTTAAAGTCTTGGCAAAGATCGAAGTTGGCAGAAATTCCGAAAGAGCGAATGGTAGCGCCGTTGATCACAACGAGTACTGTTGAAAGTAACAGCCTAAATCAAGCATTGAAAATATGTGAACAAGAGTTAAAACATGTTGCACAACAATCATCTATGGTACTTGCGGTAGGCGATATCAACAGCACCATTATTTGGACGGAAGCTAGTCAACAAATGCGTAAGGCTGCAGAACGTGTTCACTTTATTGAAGGCGGTCAATGGCGGGAGGAAGTGGTTGGAACCAATGCTTTAGCATTAACCTTGAAAACTGAAAAATCAAGTTGTGTGTTTTCAAATGAACACTATATGGAGTCTATTCATGATTGGGTGTGCTATGCAGCACCAATTGTTGATCCATTTTCGAAGCAACTCATTGGTGTATTAGATTTATCAACGACATGGGATCATCACAATAGTTTTGGACTACTCGCAGCAGAACGTTGTGCATCTTTAATACAATCAGCATTACTGAATTATCAACGCCAACATTTATTTATTCGTACCTTTGGAATTCCTCAAGTCATATTTAACGGACGTACCTTGGTGGTTACACCTAGACAGATTGAAATTTTGACAATATTGGCATTATGTCCTCAAGGGCTTAGCTTAGATTCGCTTCATCAAGCTTTGTATGGGGAGCGAAAGGTAAGCATGGGAACTTTAAAAGCTGAAATGTCGCAGCTTCGAGATTTATTGGGTGGAATGTTAGGCTCAAGACCCTATAAATTACTGGCTCATATTGAGGCTGATTTCCTCCGAATCGAAAATGCTTTAGACGTTGGATTTATTGATAAAGCTTTACAGCAGGTCAATGGTGTAATGCTCGCAAAAACAGAAAGCCCATTCTTATGTTCTTGGCGAAATTGTTTAGATTCGCGTTTGAGTGAAGCAATTTTTAACTATTGTGATGTTGAAGTGCTTTTAAAATACATTGCACGAAATCCTGATGCAGTTGATGCAATGGAGCGTTTAATGGAGTTGTCACCGCAAGATTATTCAACGCAACAACTTTTACAGCACTATCGTAATTGAGCCGAATTAAAGTAAAACACAGCGGCCTAAAGCATATTCTTCGTATTGTTAACGTATTTTATCCTCATTTATTTATACCTACAAAAATTTAACGCCGCCGTTCCTGATGTAATGCACTATCAGATTCGATTGAGAATCAAAGAGTAAAAAAGAGAATCTGAAGTGTATCCAGATTCTCTTTTAGATCTAGCAACTCAAAAGTTTACATTGCAGCTTTAAAAATGTTGATGACTTGTTGGAGATCTGCTTTACGTGGGTTAGTGAGCATGCAGGCATCTTTTTGTGCATTTTGAGCCATCACTTCTAAATCTTCCTCTTTAACCGAAAGCTCTTTTAATCCTGTTGGAATGCCAATAGATTGAGAGAGGATTTTTATCGCATCAATTGCTGCATATGCAGCTTCATTAATGGTTAATCCTTCAATATTTACACCCATTAATTCAGCTATTTTGGCATAACGATCAGGGCAGGCAATTAAGTTGAACTCACAGACATGTGGGAGTAAAATCGCGTTACACACACCATGCGGAAGATTATAAAAACCGCCTAATTGGTGAGCCATGGCATGTACATAACCTAGAGAGGCGTTATTAAATGCCATGCCTGCCAAATATTGTGCATAACTCATTGCATCACGTGCTTCAATATTCTCACCATTAGCAACCGCAGGACTCAGCCATTGACTGATCATGCTGATGGCTTTTTCAGCACAGGCATCTGTAATTGGGTTTGCTGCTGTTGAAACATAGGCTTCGACGGCATGAGTAAGCGCATCCATACCTGTTGCAGCTGTCAATGCTGCAGGTTTTGCGATCATCAGTTTAGGATCATCTATGGCAATGAGTGGAGTGCAACGCCAATCGACGATTGCCATTTTTACATGAGTTTCTGTATTGGTAATAATACAGAAACGCGTCATTTCCGAAGCAGTTCCTGCAGTTGTGTTGATTGCAATAAGAGGTGTCATCGGGACGGTACTTTTATCGATTCCTTCATAGTCGCGAATGTGCCCACCACCTGCAGTCACTAAACCAATACCTTTAGCACAATCATGTGAAGAGCCACCACCTAAAGAAATAATAAAATCACAAGCATTATTATTGTAGGCTTCCACACCATCGTGGACATTAATATCAGTCGGATTAGGCTCGGCACCAGCAAATATGTAGCTCTCCACTTGCGCTTCTTTTAAATAGCCAGCGATGATATCTGCGACACCAAATTTGTATAAACCTGCATCAGTCACAATCAGTGCTTTTTTAGCGCCCAAATTTTGAGCTTTGCTTCCAACTTCTTTAGCACTACCTGGTCCGAAAAGTGAAACACAAGGGATATAAAAACCGTTTGTTTGGTCTGCAATATTTTTAAAAGCCATGGTGAGATTCCTTTTACCATTTATTGTTGTGTTCGGTGATATTTACCGTGTTTGCAGTATTGGACACGCTTGAGAAGATGTGTACCTACCAAACACCAACCCAATTTCTCCATGGCTTAAAACAAGATACAGCAAATAAGAAATAATATTTCAAATGGGTGAAAAAGGAGATTGGTAGCAAAGGTCTGTGAAGAGATGGGGAGGTAAGAATAGAAATATTGTATGACCAAGTGAAGGCCTCTTAAGCTTGATCATTACACATTAACAATCAAGACCAGTAAAATGAGGTCTTTGATGAACAGAATTTATAGATTTTTTGAAGAAAGCCAAGCAAAGAGTTGGTCATATACTTGCTGACGAACCAGTTTTTTTGAAAGAACCAAATCATGCAGGCCATCTTTAATTGTCATTACAGTGACATCACCTTGTAATGCTTTTGCAGATTTTTCGATAGCTTTTACATCTAAAATCACATCAGAGGTCTGAGCATCAATGTTGTATTTCTTCGGATTGGTCGTGCGACTTGAGTGCATAACAAGGAGCGGAACTGAAATTTTAGGACCAGATTGAATTTTCTGTTGTGCTTTCACAACAGCACCAATAAAACTCAAATACACTTTGGTGTAGGTTTTAGGTTTAAGCTTGAGATCAAAACTCCATTCACCGTTCAAATTTTCGTGCAAACTCTTCACGTAAAACTTATTTAATTCACTTGGTAATTGCATCAACGGAAATTGCTGAGCTAATTTTGCAATCATTGGAAGCGCATATTTCTTTTTTAATACATTCATATTGAAATCATAAAATGGGCTGTTGGCCCAGATTGCTTTAATCAATGGATGATCAGGGTGTCGAATTGAAAAATAAGTGGCAGTTAAACCGCCTGTAGAATGACCGCATAATAATACCGATTCATTTCCTTCACTTTGAATTGTATTCAATGCGGCATGAATATCTTCATCATATTCGGTTAGGTCTTTCACAAAATAAGGTTTTTGATGCGGAAGTAGTGATCTACCGTATTTTCTAAGGTCAATGGCGTAAAACTGAAAACCTTGGGCATTAAATTTTTTCGCCATTTCTTGTTGAAAGAAATAATCAATAAAGCCATGGATATACAGTACAGCTTTAGTTGATGGAATATCTGATGGACGACGTACTAATGTTGCAATAACCTCACCATCATAATCAGGCGAAAATTTGAAAATATGTTGCTCAAATTTTTCACCTAAAATGTCGGGTTGGTATTGTAGCGTGGTCTCAGCACTCATTTTTTCGATCATCTATTGATTCATTCCCTGATTCAAAATTGTTTATATTGACTATAAATATTCTTTTAAAAGTTGTTCTGTCTCGTCAAACAATCGCTGAGCTAAACTACGATTCTTCGCATGTGCAGATTGAAAAGCTGGTGTTTGCAAACTTTTGTATTGACCTGTTTTCTTAGACCATTCAGGTGATAACGCAATTTGATGAATAAGATTTGCTGGTTTGTTGGGTGAGATTAAGAACAATTTTAAAGCGCGATATTGATAGTTAGGAAGCTCGCGATAAATTTCGGAATCCACACCACCTGGATGAATTGCATTACTGGTGATAGATGTGCCTTTGAGCTTTTCAGCTAAGGCATGACTAAATAGTAAATTTGCTAATTTACTATTTCCATAGCTGAGTACACCGTTATATTTTTTAACAGAATGAAATTTAAATTGATGTGTGTCAATTTTACCCAGAACATGCATCATGGATGCAAGATGAATGATACGGCCTGAAGGCGCGTTTTGAAGTAAAGGTAACAATTGTATTGTCCACACAAAATGTCCTAGATAATTGACACCTATTTGTTTTTCAAAACCATTAGCCGTTTCTTCTAATTTAGGCGTGATTAGACCTGCATTGTTGACCAAAATATCAATCTGTGAATATTTTTCTTTTAAAGTTTGTGCTGCAGATTTGACTTGATTTAAATCATTTAAATCTAATTCTACAATATCAATTTGACCATGACCTTTGGTGCTGATTTCTGCTTTAGCTTTCTGAGCTTTATCCAAATTACGACAGGCAAGTACGACATGATGACCATCTTCAACAAATTTTTTTGCTGTCGCTAATCCAATTCCTGTATTTGCACCTGTAATCACCACTGTTTTCATTATTGTCTCTAAAGTTCTTAGTATGAGATTGTTTTAATACAGTCAGAGCAGTGAGTCAAACCTACTTTCAAGAAATTTTCATATAATTGTTGCATGATACGAACTGCTTATCTGACTCATACAAAAGTTACAGAATCTGAATAGCACAACTCATTTTAAGATAGAATAATATAGTTATATCGTTGTTATTTTTAAAATTCTTCCAGTCTTTCTTATTTAGGCAAACTGTATGCTGGCGTGTCCTCCGCAAAATCCAAAGCAACGTCATCAATATACTGCACAGGCATTAATTGATCATTGCGATACACTCAAAGCCGTATTTCAGGATCAGTGGTTATATCTATGGACGATTACGCCTGAAAATTTATTCGTAATTGATCAGGAAAATAATAGCTTAGTGATCGCAGATGGACTGCTCACAGTTGAGTGTATCGATGATTATAAAATTCAATTTTATACATCCCACTCAAATGTCGAGATTCAAAAAATTGCGGATTTTATGTTCAATGATTTTAGTTTTATCTTTAATCATAAGGCCTCACATCATTCTTTATATTTAAAAACGAAAGTGCAGTTATTTCGTCAAATGCTGGTTGAAGAAGTCTTTAAATGGGTCGATGGAGAAAATCGTGTTGAACAGTGCCTCTATAATTTGACCGATCAGCAAGCGATGCAGTTAGATCGAATCATGATGCAAAGTGAGTATTATGATGAACCTCATTTGCTGAATTTCAGTCGATTTGGTGCTGAAATACCTCTGGAAGTTGAACTAAATTTTAAACATCTGTGTTTGGTCAATTCAGTCATGGGAGATAATTTTCTTGCAGTGCAAAAATTGATTCCAGTATACGATCGGTTAAGCACTTCAGCAGAATTAATGTTGCCAAAACGGTTATATCGTATGGCACAAATTTCTTTCGAAGAACAATTTAGCTTATCTCAATTGGTAGACTTAGAGCCTGATTTCAATTTACTCAAACAGCATAACGAGCAAACACCGCATTTATTAGGTTTTACACGTTGGATCAAACGAGGGTATTGGCAGTATCAAGATATTTTCAATAAACAAAATTTTTTAAATAAAGATGTGCAGTATTGGGTAGAAGATATAGCGCAACAGTCGCCACTGTTTATACACAAAAGAGCAGTGAATTGGTTATTTAAACAAGATTATCTTGTCATCGACTGGGTAAGTGAAAATTTAAAAGATCCCAATATTCGATTGGCCGTCACCGCTTTAAGTTTTGTGGATTGCTCTAAAGTACATCCGCATGTCATACAACTCTCGATTCAATATTTTGAACAGGTTATCGGTCGTTTATTTATTTCTGAGTGTCTACGTATTTCACAGCAACAATCATGGTTTGAACTATCTGCTGAGCATGAGCCGCTAAATGTTCAATATTCTAAAAAATCACAACCTCTCACGGCTTCTATTTTATATCTTAATGAATGGTTGGACTTGTTATGGTCATTGGATCAGCAAGGATTGAGTTCAGTGAAATATGTCTTTAAACGTATTTCTCAAGTGATGCAGTCTTATATGTTGTTTTTAAATGACTTAGTTAAAGATCTACCTGATGAAATCATCAAATTTATTGAGCCCTCAACACAACATCAAACGCATTTTCATTTCTTGATGCAGCAGTATCATATCAATCTAGATGAGTTTAGGCAGCGCTTTAAACATCCAAACTCTCAATATAACCGAAGCAATAGTATTTTTGACTCTTATGTCGCAGATTATCTCATTGATTTTTTCCAACAAGATAGAACTATTTCGAAAAATATGACATGGCCCGCATGGTATCAGCAAGCAATACGTTGGCATCAGCATTTACATTATGTGGATACATTGACGACTTTGAAATTGAGACATGCTGAAAGTCATTGGAAACGAGTATCACCTCAAGCAGTCATGTATACAGAGAATTGGAAATTTGTGGAGTTGAATGAATTAGAGCAAATTATTCAAGAGTCTGTAAATTATAAACATTGTCTGGCTTTATCTTATACCCAAAGAATTATTGATGGTGAATATGTGGCGTTCCATATGTCAAATTTACATGATCCCTCACAGCATTTGACACTCGGTTGTTTTTTTAAATTCGATCAGCTTCATTTTGACCAACTGCGTTTGCCCAATAACGAAGTTGCTGATCTAAAGGTTGTGAGGGAAGCCAAAGCGTTTGTACATCAAGTCAATGAAATGTTGATTTGGAATTTTGGAGATCCTGAACAAATCAACAACTGATGCGCCTTAAATTGACGTATTCACGCGTTAACATGATCACAAGGCTGATTTATGGCTTAACTTTTTTATGAAATGTCGTTAGGCTATGAGCGTTCAAATTAGGTTAAGCACATATGAAACAAGAAACTGCACTGAAGTTAATGAAAGCAGGAGAAAATGTCTTTTTGACAGGTTCTGCAGGTGCAGGAAAAACGTATACGCTTAATCAATATATTAATTATCTTAAGGCACGAAAAGTTTCAGTCGCCATTACCGCATCTACAGGCATTGCAGCCACACACATGAATGGGATGACCATTCATACGTGGGCGGGGATCGGGATCAAAGATTTTTTATCAGATGATGATCTAAAGCGCATGAAAGAGCGTAAATATCTCAAAGAGCATTTAGAAAATGTGCAGGTATTGATCATCGATGAGATTTCGATGCTACATGCGAAGCAGCTTAATTTAGTTAATCAAGTGCTTAAGTTTTTTAAAGAGTCTGATGAAGCATTTGGTGGCATACAGGTGATTGCCGCTGGAGATTTCTTCCAGTTACCACCAGTCGGACGCAATGACGAAAAAAATCGAGATAAATTCTGTTTTATGTCCCAGGCTTGGGTAGAAGCGAAATTTCGTGTTTGTTATTTAACTGAACAACATCGACAAGATGACTCAGCCTTGAATGATATTTTGAATGCAATCCGTGCGCAAAATATTCAAGCCGAGCATATTAAAGCTTTACAACAAACGCGTGAGCAAGATATTGGTGAAACATTTACACGTTTGTATACCCATAATATGGATGTTGATGCCATTAATTACCGTCATTTAAATGAGATTGATGGGGATGGTCATCAATTTTGTGCACAAATGGATGGTAATGAAAAATTAATAGAGACATTAAAATCTTCCGTACGTGCACCAGAAGAATTGACCTTAAAGAAACATGCCAAAGTCATGTTTGTAAAAAACAATTTTGATGTGGGTTATATCAATGGCAGCCTTGGTGAAGTCATTGGCTTTGAAGAAGTAGATGATCACGGGGTATTACCTAAAGTTAGATTAACAGACGGCACTATTCTGGTGGTCGAACCTGAAACCTGGTCTGTTGATAATGATGCAGGAAAGACAATCGCGAGTTTTTCCCAAGTTCCTTTGCGGTTAGCTTGGGCGATTACTATTCATAAGTCTCAAGGGATGACTTTATCGGCGGCAGAAATCAATTTGGCGAATACCTTTGAAAAGGGTCAGGGCTATGTCGGGTTATCTCGTTTGAAATCTATTGATGGTCTAAGGTTACTCGGTTTCAATGAGCAAGCATTAGAATTGGACAGTTTAGCGATTAAAGCCGACCGAAGATTTCAAGAACTCTCTGATGAAGCAGAAGCGCATTTTGGTGATGCTGATTTAGAAGCGCAACATAAGGCATTTATTCGGCACTGTGGTGGCACACTCAATGAGCTTGAGATTAGTCGTAATGAGAAAAAAATTGCCAAAAATGCAGGTAAAGCCAATTATGCCACCGCGACTCTCGATGAAACTCGCGAGCTCTTTGAAAATGGTTATGAAATTCAGGATATTGCGGTTGAGCGTGGTTTAACGCCAGCAACCATTATTAACCACTTAGGCAAACTTCATCGAGAGCAGGGCTTAGATATCTCGGTTGCTCATCCTGGGGATGAAGTCGTTGAACAAGTACGTAAAATCTATAAAAAATTACTTAAAAGACAGAGTCCTGAACATTTTGGTGAAGATGGTGCGATCAAGTTGCGTCCGATCGTGGAAAATACCAATCCGCGTATGGGCTATGACCAAGTGAGATTAGCCTTATTATTCATTGAATAATGAGTTACGCATTTGAAATTGATTTTTTAACACACAAGCAAAGGGAATTAAGATGCCACAGATGATCGTTGAGTATTCGGATAACATTCAAAATTTAGATGCGAAAGCGTTGCTTTTAGGCTTAAACCACGCTTTATTTGATACAGGTCTAGTGGGGCATCCTTCTGATATCAAATCACGTATTCGTGCTAATAGTGATTTCCTGATTGGTTTTGGCGAAGAGCCTCAAGCCTATATTCATGTTCGTTTAGGGATCATGACGGGGCGTAATGAAGAGCAAAAGAATCTTATTTCAGATCGCTTAAATGAGTATCTTCATAGCTTTAATGGTTATCATGCTCAAGGCTTAACGGTTCAATTGATCATTGAGTTGGCGGAAATGCCAAAAGAGCATTATCGTAAAGGTAGAGTTCAGAAGTAAGACAAAAAAGGCTGAAGTGATCTTCAGCCTTTTGTTATGCAGCAAAAGTCAGTATTTCGATATCTGCACTATTTTGAATTTTTTTAGCCGAATAGCTATAGAGTTCATCGATAAAAGCGACATTAAAACTTCCGACAGTTTGAGCCTGCGTATAAGCGAGCTTACCTGCGATGGCAAAGTGTACATGGGCAGCAATACAGGCAATGGTTGGGTTTGTTACGCCAGCATAAGCAGCAATTAATGCACCTAAGGCGCATCCTGTAGCGGTAACTTTTGGCTGTAAATGTGAACCTCCATTAATCTTAACCATACATCCATAAGACTTAGAAAGAATAAAATCAGATTCGCCAGAAATTGCGATACATTCAGAGTAATCTAATAAAGTTTTTGCCTGTTCTACTACGGCAGCGCTATCGAGGGTACTGTCTACACCCTTAGATTGGTTTTGTTGTCCTGCTAAGCTCCCAATTTCTGAAGCATTACCTCGGATAATGGTGGGTTTAAACCGCAATAAATCATTTGTAATTTCAGTACGCCATGGCAAAACAGCACTATAGCCAACAGGATCTAATACCCAAGGTATATTTTTTTTGTGAGCAGTTTCTGTGGCAATTTTCATTGCGGCAACTTGTTCTGTATGAGGAGTCCCTAAATTGATACTTAAAGCTTGACTAATACTCACGAAACTTTCAGCTTCAAAAGGATTATCAATCATGGCAGGTGAGGCACCAGCAGCTAACAGTACATTTGCGACATAGTTGGCAGCAACCAGATTGGTCATACAATGCACTAAAGGTTGAGTGGTTTTTAACAGATTCCATGCTTCAATGACCTGTTTAAGAATCTCTTGGGTTTGAACCTCAATATCTTTTGGAGCATTTGCTATCAAGTTTTCTGGATGATTCATAGTCGTTCGCTAGCGTGTAAAATAGTGGTCTTGGTGATTACAATTACGACAAATTAAACTGACATAGTCATCTGCGTCATAATCCACAGAAAGTTCATTCGAGCCACAATTCATACAACGTTTTTGTGAGTAGAAATTTAAACGTGGCTCGATTTTACTCCACGATCGCCAAACAGGTTGAAAAAAGATTGATTCATCATAGCCTAGAAAATGAAAAAATAAGATTTCGCTCATTTTACTTAAAGGCAAGTTAGGTAGCCTTGGCAGTGTTGAGGTTTCCCATTTTTCAGCTAAAGAACGTTCACGATATTGCTGTAAAGTCTTTTTTAAAAGGTTGGTATTGATAAAATTTTCATTACGGGCTTGGAGTGCTTTCTGATGGTGCAAATACTCAAGCGCAGTTTGAACTAAATAATAGATTTGACCCACAGCAAGAGAGTCTAATAATCTAAAACAAAAGGTTTGAAAACTCTGATTTCCAGCAATTTGAACGCCCCAAGTTCGACAGTAGTATTGCGCAAATTGAATAATTTCTTGGTACAACAGAGTATAGAGTGCACTTTTGACTTCATCACTATTTTTAAATGGTACACCTTGACTCAGATTTTCATAAAAGAGCTGACGTAACGCTTGAGTAATACTAAACAAGCTCGGCTCAGAATAGCCGTCAAGACGGACATTAATATAGTATTGACTGAGTTCACTCGAAAAGTCACGTGGGACAAGAATATTGTCTTTCAAAAGTTGTTTCATCAAATGATTTTGAAATAAATAACTTGGGGTAATGGTATGATATTTAATATTTTCCCAATCGATGAATTCTTGATGTTGGGTATGCTCATGGACTTGTTGATCTAATATTGAGAGTAAAAACAACTTGTGCATAAAGCTCAGTTGATGCAAATCGAGTTCTTGTATGTCTTTATTCTTCGATGCAATCTTACGTTGTTCTTGAATGCGAGTTTCCTGCATCATTTTCTTTCGTTTTGCTGTGCAGCGCTCACAATGGCAGTTGCGGTTTTCATCTTGAAAGACTTGATGGTGGCAATGGGAACATTGATGGAATAGGATTTCTTTATCAAATTCTTCTGCTTCAATAAAGTACATACTGGCCTGACAAAGTGGACAGAAACTACTTTCATCAGCATTTTTTTGGAGAATTTGCAACATGGCAGCACTTTAATTTCAAGATGAAAGAATTATACACACGATTGTTCAACATCGCTTGATTGAGTCAGTATTGAAAACAAATCTGACTGGTGTTGCGATCAATAAAATAAGCAGGTGAATGCCTGCTTATGTGAAATATATGAATAGATCGAACCGGAAAATCATTTCCTCAAGTGTTAGATCGACCTAGATAGAGGATTTAATAGGTTAAAGGGCAAGGGAGCTCTGAATCGGAAAAATGTTGCATTTTAGCTTGGATCAGTACCTGAGATTTCTTTTGAGATAATCTCTTGATTCCGAGTACATCATAGTTTTTCAATACAGCTGTGACTTCTGATGTTTCAATAGGCATTCCCTCACTGGTTAAAAACGCTGCAATCACGCGATGATCAATTTTAGCAGCATCCATCATCTGCATGGTTCTGATGTTTTCTACTCTGACTATATGGTCCCTGATGAGCATGATTCACCTCATTTATGATTTATAAGTTTTTTGATGATTACCGCTCTTAAACTGAAGCAATAATTATGCTTGAAAATAAAGAAGTGAATTTTTGTTACATTTCTATCGTACTTAGACAAGATATTTGAAACGGGTAATAAAGAAGCAAACTGTTGTTACTACAAATAAATTAAATTGAAAAAAACATGAATAGACCCATATTAAATAGAGCGTCAAACACAGACAATTCGTCAATTTTGACCTATGATCAATTGACTTCACATAAAAGCATAATCGCTGTAAAGAACAGCTTATAGGACGAGTTATGAATATCGCGGCAAATCCAGTGATCGAAGCAGATCAAACGATTTTTTTGAAAGATTATCAGAAGCCAGCATTTGTCGTGGATTCGATTGATTTAAATATCCAAGTCTATGACGATCATACGATGGTGACAGGCACACTAAAAATGCAACGTCAGACTGAAGGTGATTTGGTATTGCTTGGTCGTGAGCTTGAGTTGAAGTCAATTACACTGAATGGTCAAGAGTTAGATTCTTCGCAATATCATCTAGATGATGAACAGTTAGTGATTAAAGATGCACCTGATGATGCATGCATCGTTACAGTCGTTGAAATTCATCCTGAATCAAACACACAACTTGAAGGTTTATACCAAGCAGCATCTGATCTGTTTGTAACTCAAAACGAGCCAGAAGGCTTTCGTAAAATTACGTTCTATCCAGACCGTCCAGATGTGCTGTCTGTTTTCACAACACGTGTCGAAGCGGATAAGAAATTTCCAGTCCTACTGGCGAATGGTAATTTAATTGAAGCGGGTGAAGTGGGCGAAGGACGTCATTATACCATTTGGCAAGATCCAACCAAGAAACCAGCCTATCTCTTTGCATGTGTCATTGGAGACTTAGCGGTATTAAAAGATCGTTACGTCACTTCTGAAGGTCGTGATGTAGCTCTAGAAATTTATGCTGAAGAAAAAGATATTCCTAAGTGCCATATTGCCATGGAAGCACTTAAACATTCTATGCGTTGGGATGAAGAGCACTATGGATTACCTTATGATTTAGACAATTATATGATTGTCGCGACCAGTGCATTCAATATGGGTGCAATGGAAAACAAAGGGCTTAATATTTTTAACACATCATGTGTTTTAGCTGATGAAGAATACACGACTGATGCTGCGATTATGCGTGTTCAATCTGTTATCGCTCATGAATATTTCCATAACTGGACGGGTAATCGTATTACTTGCCGAGACTGGTTCCAACTTTGTCTGAAAGAAGGTTTAACCGTTTTCCGTGATCAATCTTTTTCTGAGGATTTGCAGTCTGCTGCTGTTCAACGAATTGATGATGTGGCAGTGCTTAAAGCGCATCAATTCCCTGAGGATTCAGGCCCATTGTCTCATCCTCCACGTCCAGATCATTTCGTAGAAATTAATAACTTCTATACAGCGACTGTGTATGAAAAAGGTGCAGAAATTAACCGAATGATGGCGACTTTATTAGGTAAAGAAAAATTCCGTAAAGGAACGGATGAGTATTTCCGTCGCCATGATGGTCAAGCTGTGACTGTGGAAGATTGGGTTGCTGCATTATCAGCAGGTTCTGGTGTGGATTTATCAGGATTTTTAACTTGGTATAACCAACCGGGTACACCTAAGCTTGAAGCCAAAGGTGAGTATGATGCTGAGCAGAAAACTTATCGTTTAAACTTTAAGCAAAGTTTAAAACCACATCCAAAATATCCAAACTTAAAAGCGGTTCCAATTCCTGTCGCTTTGGCTTTGTTTGATGAACACACTGGTGAGCAACTTCAACTTGAATGCTCAGCTTTAGTTGAAGATCAAGTCAAAGATGGTGTTTACTTATTCACGACTGATGAAGCAACGATCGAGTTTAAAAACGTGGCGAAGGTGCCTGTAATTTCACTATTACGAAATTTCTCTGCACCTGTGAATTTAGAGTTTAATTATACTGATGAACAGCTTGCGTTCTTATTACAGTACGAAACCAATGGCTTTAATCAGTGGCAAGCGACGCAAACATTGCTTGAGCGCATCTTATTAAATGACCAACCTGCTGACATATATATTGAAGCGATGTTAAAAACGCTACCTAGAGTAATTCAGCAAGATCCGCTGTTAGCTTCACGTTTATTTGATGTTCCGAGTGAAGGTTATTTGGGTAGTCGTATTGACCACGATTATCAACCGACAGCGATCTATGAAAAGCGTAATGCTCTATTAGATACTTTGTCTCGCCGTTTAGGTGATTTTGCTAAAGAGACTTATTTATCATTAGATCCAGCAATACAGTCAGATTTTTCCCAAGCTATGGGTACACGTGCTTTAAAGAACATCATGCTTTCATTTATTGCGCGTCAAGGAGATGAGGCTGCATTTGATTTAGCTGAGCAACAGTATCGTCAAACACGTAATATGTCTGAACGTTTAGGTGCTTTAAAAGTGTTGGTGTGGAATGATGCACCGCAAGCTGTTGAGATTTTAGAAGATTTCTATACGCGTTTTAAAGATGAGGCTCTATCAATGGATCAGTGGTTTATGATCCAAGCAGCTCATCCGAAAGCGACAGCAGAAACGATTCAAAAACTGACATCACATGCTGATTACGATCTTAAAGTACCTAATCGAATCCGTGCTGTAACTGGTGGTTTAAATTCAAACCCTGTCAATACTTGGAGTTTTGGGGTAGATCATATTATTCAGTTGGCTCAATATTTGGATGAAAAGAATCCGATTGTAGGCTCACGTTTGTTACAACTTTTATCACGTTGGTACACGTTAGCCCATCCTCAACAAGCCGAAGTCAAAGCGAAACTCGAAGCATTGAAACCTATCGTGAAATCTAAAAATGTATCTGAAACTTTAAATAGTATGCTTGCTGTTTAAATCACAAATAAAAAACCAGTGCAATGCACTGGTTTTTTTGACTCAACAGAATCAAGCTTGCATGGTCATTAGACTCGCATTACCACCTGCAGCTGCGGTATTAATACTAATTGCACGTTCAATAAAGAAGCGTTCTAAAGGAATGTCATAATTACCAGGCTCTAGATGTGTTATTCCGATGATCGGACCTTGTCGCTGAGCCACTTTATCTTGCAATTTTAACAGTTGATTTTTGGTGCCATGATGTAGAATTGCATCAAAACTACCTGTCTCAATATCAGCAATAATGGCGATACGTTGAGCGACCTCTTTAGGCATAGACTGTAAGTATTTTAAAACAAACGTATTCTCACCTAGAACAGTTGGCTGAGAGCCAACCGCGAGAATGGCATGAAGTTGATGAATCTGATCTATTTCTTGATCTGCCAAGCTTAAAACACGATGTCTCGGTAACACAACATATTGATTGCTTTCACCTGTTGGTCCTTGTAATTCATAGCTATGTCCGACACAACTTGGTTGCAACACCTTCATTTGATAATGAGGAAATGACTTATTGACCCAATCTTTATATTGATTCAATAAGTTTTGATGTTCAGTCAATTCAACGCCTTTGCTCGTTGCATAAGGTTGTTCAATTTTTTTATGTGTACATTCATGCATTAACCGATAAATATACATCGGTCCACCAGCTTTGGGACCTGTACCAGATAAACCTTCTCCACCGAAGGGTTGTACACCGACAACAGCACCTACAATGTTGCGGTTAATATAGAGATTTCCAACTTCTGCTTTTGAAATTACGGTTTGTATGGTTTCATCGATACGCGTGTGTAAGCCCATAGTCAAACCATAGCCTTTGGCATTGATTTGATCAATAAGTCGATCAAGTTCGCCATATTTATAAGTAATGACATGCAGTACTGGACCAAAAACTTCACGTTCAAGATCATCTAAATGTGGTAACTCAACTAAAGTCGGTTTAACAAATGTCCCTTGCTTGAGATGAGAGTCATCTTCATCCCACATGAGTTGTTGAACGGGATAACCCAGAGATTTCATTTTATTAATATGTTGATCAATGGTTTGTTTTGCTTCTCGATCAATTACAGGTCCAATATCAGTTTTCAATAAACTTGGAATGCCGACACGCAATTGCTTCATTGCACCTTTGAGCATTTTGATCACGGTATGTGCATTATCTTCTTGAACACATAAAATTCGCAGTGCTGAACAACGCTGACCTGCACTATCAAATGCTGAGCTGACAACATCTAATACCACCTGTTCAGTCAGGGCAGAAGAATCTACGATCATGGCATTTTGACCGCCAGTTTCTGCAATGAGAGGTATTGATTGACCAAATTGATTCAGTCGTTTTGCAACGGTTTTCTGCAAAATTTTCGCAACCTCAGTTGACCCTGTAAACATAATACCTTGAATACGATGATCACTACTGAGTTGTGCACCCACTGTTTCACCACGTCCTGGCAAGAGCTGTAAGACAGATTGTGGTACGCCAGATTCCCAAAGGATCTGAACTGCAATTGAGGCAATTAAAGGAGTTTGCTCCGCTGGTTTGGCGATTACAGTATTCCCTGTTACAAGTGCCGCCGCGATTTGACCTGTAAAAATTGCCAATGGGAAGTTCCAAGGACTAATACACAGTACTGTACCTAAGGGTTGAATAACGGCTTTGTGTTCTAGATCTTTCACTTGTGCTGCGTAGTAGCGTAAGAAATCTACTGCTTCGCGTACTTCAGCAATCGCATTGGCAAATGTTTTACCGCTTTCGCGACTGAGCAGAACCATTAGCTCTTCAAGTCGAGACTCCATCACATTGGATGCTGTAATTAAATATTCTGCACGTTGATCTTTTTCTAAATTTTGCCAATCCTGCTGTGCTTCAGTCGCATTAACTAACGCCATTTCCACTTGCATGGCATGAGTCTCCGTCACTTCACCGACAATATCTTGATGGTTCGCAGGATTGAGAATTGCCATTGACTCTGTATCGTGTACGGATTCATCTAATCTCAGACCCATTGGGGTGGCTTTAATTTGAACTTTAGACCATTGTTGATAAGTATGATTCAAATGTTCAAGGTCTTGGTCATTTGCAAGATCAATTCCAAGAGAGTTAGGGCGATGATCAGCATATAAATGTTTCGGATATGGAATAGCAGGGTGCTTTAATCCAACTTTGCCTTCGATTCGACTTGTGACATCAATGGTTTGATGTGGATTTTCAATCAAGTCATCAATTTTGAGTGTTTTATCAGCAATACGATTTACAAAAGACGTGTTTGCCCCATTTTCAAGCAATCGTCTAACCAAATAAGCCAAAAGGGTTTCATGATTTCCGACAGGTGCATAAATTCGGCAAGGTACGCCAAGTTTATCATCTGCTTTAGAACCGACGACTTGTTCATAAAGTGGTTCACCCATGCCATGTAAACATTGGAATTCGTATTGTCCCTTATAATATTGTTCAGGATTTGCCAAATGATAAATAGTGGCTAAGGTTTGTGCATTATGTGTTGCGAATTGTGGATAAATAAAGTCTGGTTCGGCTAAAAGTTTGCGAGCACATGCAATATAAGATAAATCTGTGTGCACTTTTCGAGTAAAGACAGGATAATCGGTCATGCCTTCAACTTGTGCTTTCTTAATTTCACTGTCCCAATAGGCGCCTTTGACTAAACGAATCATTAAACGTTTTTGACTACGCTTAGCTAAATCAATGATGTAATCGACCACGCAAAAACATCTTTTTTGATAAGCTTGAATCACAAATCCAATGCCTTTCCAGCCATTCAATTTTGGTTCGAAACATAAGCGTTCAAGAAGTTCCAATGAAATTTCCAGCCGATCAGTTTCTTCAGCATCGATATTTAGACCAATATCATATTGTTTCGCTAGAACCGCTAAATTAAAGACTTTGTGATAAAGCTCATCGTGTACACGGTCAATTTGCGAGCGTTGATAACGTGAATGAAGCGCCGAAAGTTTGATTGAGATACCGGGGCCTTCGTAAACATCTTTGTCAGACGATGCCTTACCAATCGCATGAATCGCATTTGTATAATCTTGATAATAGCGCTCCGCATCATGATCTGTAAGTGCTGCTTCACCTAACATATCATATGAGTAACGGAAGCCTTGTTCTTCTAATCGTTCGGCATTATTTAACGCCTCATCAATGGTTTCACCTGTAACAAACTGTTCACCCATCATACGCATAGCAACATCAACGGCTTTGCGAATAATGCCACGGCCACTTCGTGCCAAGATGCCTGTGAGTAGACCAGATAAACTATTTGCTTTAGGTGTTTCCATTAATTTACCGGTCAACATTAAGCCCCATGCTGCCGCGTTTACAAACATTAGGCTGCTTTGACCTAAATGATCTTTCCAATTGCCTTGGTTGATTTTGTCTTTGATCAATAAGTCACGTGTTGCTTTATCAGGGATACGTAACAGCGCTTCAGCTAAACACATGAGCGCAATACCTTCTTGTGAAGATAATGAAAATTCTTGTAATAAACCCTGTACAATGCCTGCTTTGCCCGCTGACCCTTTACGTTCACGTAATGAATGCGCTAAATTGAAGGCTAATTGATAAATTTTGTCTGAAATTTCTTGATCAATCTCGGTCTGTTCGAGAAGTGTTTCGACACATTCAGATTCATCACGGCGCCATGCACGATTTATTTCTAATTCTAGATCTGATTTATCTTTAAATTCAGTAATGTCTTGAATGTCTAATGGGCGAGAAAGGGGTGAGCTAAGTTGTTCCATGAGATATACGCCAGCGTCCTGTGACAATGAAATAGATTTATCTTTAAGGTTTATTTAATTTATAATTACAGAAAATATGGTGCATAACTCACTATAATTAGAGTTAAATTTAGAGAATAATTCGCATGCAGACTCAAATGATGACCTTGGATCGTACAGATTTAAAAATTTTAGATATCTTGCAAAAAGATGGGCGTCTATCAAATATAAAACTTGCTGAAATGGTCAATCTTTCTCCCACAGCAGCGCTTGCTCGAGTACAAAAACTAACCAAAGATGGATATATTACAGGTTATGAAGCCAAGTTAAATCCAGATCTGCTGAATCGAAGTTTTGTGGTATTTGTCGAAATTTTATTAGATAAAACAACTCCAAATGTATTAGAAGAATTTTCTGATGCAGTGAGAAGTTACCCTGAAATTGTTGAATGTCACATGATCAGCGGTGGGTTTGATTTTGTAGTTAAAATTCGTTGCGCCAACATGGAAGAGTTTCGTAAGATCTCTGGACAGGTTTTATGGCAACTGCCTGGCATCAAAGAAACCCGTAGCTATCCAGTGATGGAAGTTATTAAGGAATCTTCGCAAGTGCAACTTAAGCAAACATTTAAAAAGTAAATGTATAAGAAAGGGGCTATAAGCCCCTTAATTTTTTATTTCTCATTACCTTCCATTTTTGATTTCTTGCATTTCAATTTCATATTTCTGTTGAGCTTCATCAAAACGGTCAGTCACATCTTGCGCTGGCGGGCGGCCTAATAAACTCACCACCATAATACTCACCCAAGATAAAATAAAGCCAGGAATGATTTCATAGACGCCAGTATCAGCCATAGTGTTTTTCCATACAATGACGGTAACAGCACCAACAATCATACCTGCCAATGCACCATTGATGGTCATTCGCTTCCAGAAGAGAGAAAGGATAATCAGTGGTCCAAATGCTGCACCAAAGCCAGCCCACGCATAAGCAACTAAACCGAGTACCTTGCTGTTCGGATTCATTGCAAGGAAGATTGCCATAATCGCAACGATTAATACCATCAAACGACCTACCCAAACCAGCTCGGTTTGTGAGGCAGATTTACGAATAAATGCTTTGTATAAGTCTTCTGTAAGCGTGGTAGAGCATACCAATAGTTGGCAGCTTAGGGTACTCATCACTGCAGCAAGAATCGCGGCAAGAATCACTCCTGCAACCCATGGATTAAATAAGATTTTAGTTAATTCCATGAAGACTGTTTCAGGATTTGCATTGACTGCAGCACCGAGTTGAGGAAACGTATCAAAGTAAGCGATTCCGAAATAACCGACAGCGACTGCACCACCAAGACATAGAATCATCCATGTCATTCCAATTCGACGTGCTGCTGGAATAGACTTCACGGAATCTGCTGCCATAAAGCGCACAAGAATATGTGGTTGACCAAAGTAGCCAAGTCCCCATGCCATTGAAGATAAAATTGCTACAGTGCTGAGATCTGAAAGTAAATTATTCGCTAATGGGCGTGCGGATTCCACAATGACACTAACTTGCTGAGCGTTTTCACCAATGGCTAAATAGGTCATTACTGGAGCAAGTAAAAGCGCAAAGATCATCAAGCCTGCTTGGAATGTATCTGTCCAACTGATGGCTAAGAAACCGCCAATACAGACATAACTAATCGTTGCCACTGCTCCAATCCATAGGGCTGTGTTGTAATCCCAACCAAATAGGCTTTCAAATAAACGTGCACCTGCGACCATGCCAGAGGCACAATAAATTGCAAAGAAAATCAAAATTACAAAAGCTGAGATGATACGAAGAACTTTTTTCCGATCACCAAAGCGGCTGGTGAAATAGTCGGGGAGAGTCAATGCGTTATGTTGTATTTCGGTATGAACACGTAGACGACCCGCGACCAACAGCCAGTTCAACCAAGCACCGATAATTAAACCAATGGCAATCCAAGCTTCGGATAAACCTGAGAGATAAATTGCACCAGGTAGGCCCATGAGTAACCAGCCACTCATATCTGATGCACCTGCGGATAATGCAGTGACGACACTGCCTAAACTCCGACCACCTAAAATATAATCATCAAAATTATTCGTGGCTTTGTAGGCATAAAGCCCAATGCCAAGCATCGCCACAATATAAAAAATAAATGTGATTAGCGTAGGATTTAATTGGCTCATTGCTATGCCATCCTTTGTCTGTCCTAAATGACCATCTTTCCGAGATGAATTTTTAATCGAATTATTCGAGGAGCTGATTCAAGCACGTTTTGAAAATTACGCTCTGTTACATTTGAGTGAGATTTATAGTCGTTTAGTGAAACTGAATGTAATTTTGGTTACAAAGACTATTTTTTCAAAAAAGTTTACTTTGAGGTTCAAAACAATTCTATAAATGATTATTTTTAACATAAAGTTACATTTGTCACTTAAACAGCGAAGTTGTAATTTTTTATTGCATAAAGAAGTATTAAATCAATAGTGAAAATAAGCATGAAGCCTATCATCGATATTGCACGATAATGGTGCATTATTGTTGAGTATTAAAAGTGTCTACGGTTCAATTTGATAAAACAAGAATAGAGCATGATCTGCTCGGTGAAAAAGCAGTTCCTTTCGATCGTTACTATGGGATTCATACCCTGCGAGCGATGGAGAATTTTCAGATTTCGCATCAACAGGTAGGTGAAAACATACATTTTATTCGTGCATTGGCGCAGGTAAAAAAAGCATCAGCACAGACAAATTTAAAATTTTCCAAATTGAGTCAAGACGTCAGTCAAGCGATTCAATGGGCTTGTGATCAACTGATTGAGCAGCCTGAAAGTTGGAAATCATCATTTCCAATTGATATTTATCAGGGTGGGGCTGGAACTTCTATTAATATGAATAGTAATGAAGTGGTGGCTAACCTTGCACTCGAGCATCTCGGCTTGCCTAAAGGTCAATATGATGTAATTCATCCAAACGACCATGTGAATAAATCGCAATCGACCAATGATGTTTATCCCACTGCATTGAGATTAGCAACATATTACAGTTTAGAAGATTTATTGTCTCAAGTTCGCTCATTAATCGCTGCTATTGAGATCAAAGCATCTGAATTTCAACACGTAATTAAAATGGGGCGAACTCAACTCCAAGATGCTGTACCCATGACACTCGGACAAGAGTTTCGTGCATTTGCGACGCTATTAAAAGAAGACTATCGCCTCATCCAAAAGATGCGTCATTTACTGCTAGAAATAAATTTGGGTGCGACTGCGATTGGAACGGGTGTGAACACACCTCATGGATATGCACTAGAAGTGGTTCAAACGCTTTCTCAAATTACTGGATTGAAATTACAAGGTGCTGAAGACTATGTTGAAGCCACCAGTGATTGTGGCGTATTTATTATTCTATCAAGTACTTTAAAGCGTTTAGCCGTCAAGCTCTCAAAAATTTGTAATGACCTGCGCTTATTAAGTTCAGGGCCTCGTACGGGATTAGCTGAAATTAGATTACCTGAATTACAAGCCGGCTCATCCATTATGCCTGCGAAAATCAATCCAGTTATTCCTGAAGTAGTGAACCAAATTGCTTTTAAAGTCATAGGTAATGATTTGACAGTGACCATGGCAGCTGAAGCGGGGCAATTACAATTAAATGTCATGGAACCTGTAATTGCACTGACCATGAATGAATCAACCAATTTATTAATTCAAGCAATGCAAACACTAGAAAACAAATGTATTCAAGGTATTACTGCAAATGAACAGACTTGTTACGATGCAGTGATGCGAAGTGTTGGTATCGTCACATTATTAGATCCGATTCTAGGTCATGCCAAATGTGATGAAATTGGGAAGGTTTGTCTTGCAGAAAATAAAACCATTCAGCAAGTTGTCATTGAGCAGAATCTTTTGACGCAAGAGCAGTTAAATCAAATTTTCTCTTTTGAAAATTTAGTGTCTGAGATCGCTGGTCATGTTGTCGATGATATGAACATGGACAAAGTAAGCTAATAGAGTAGATAGAATCTGAAAATCAATTGAATATGAATTGATGGCATATTTCGTTCAATGAGGTATGCCATTTTCATTGAAACTTTTAAGTATAATTTCTTAATTGAATGTTTATAATAATTAAAATTATGAGCCATCAATACAAACATTATAATTTAGAGAAAATGAATGAAAAGAATAGTAATAAGCACGCTGCTGTGTTCGATGTTGCTGGCATCCTGTTCAAAAAAAATAGAGGAACACTCTGCTGAAGCAGTTCAAGAAAATACTGCTGATACGCAAGTTGATATGCAAGAAGTGGCTGAACCAAATACTTCGCCCGTCCAGGAGCAAAAACCTGAGGTCATATTAAATCAAGAGGTTAATCCAGTTGAACTGACTCGTCGTATGGTTCGAGAGGCGCAAGTTAACTTTACTGTTAAAGATGTGGTGAAAAGCAGTTTAGAGATAGAAAAAATAACCCTTGAAGCAGGCGGATTTATTGAAAGAAAAGATATTGATTTCAATGTGGTTGATCTTAAACGTCAGAATATTTCAGAAGGTAAAGTAAAAGTATTTGAAAAAGTTGAACCTATATCTTTTATGGTGCTACGTGTACCGAGTGAGCGTGCCCCACATGTTGTTAATCAACTTTTACCTTTAATGTTTTTTCTGAATCAGCAACGCTATAGTGCACAACGTTTTGAATTGAAGCTTCTTCAAGAAAAAATGAATCAAGCACAGACTATTTCAAGTCAAGCACGACCAGCTCATTTGAATGAAATCACACGGCTCACTCAACTCGAAGTTCAAGACCGTGTTAAATTCAGTACGATCAGTTTACAACTGAATCAACCAACACTGGTCCGAGAAAGGGTTGATATTGATATTGATGCAGTGGCGCGATTAAATGGTGATCACTTTATTCAGCGTGCTTGGAATAGCATCAAATATGGCTGGCAATTTGTGCTCGATGTTTTGGTGTTTTTATTAATGATTTGGCCTTTTTATTTGATTGTCTTAATTGGCTTCTTGTTATATCGATGGTTAAAACCTTATTTTGATAAACTCAAATAAGCCCATGCCTCAATTTGGCTGAACTGAAGAAAGAAGTTTAGCCAAATCTTGCATTCCTTCGGTTGCTGATTTTGAGATACATGTATAGTGTTGTGGCACACGGCCGAGATCGGCTTTAGGGTCGATATAATACGCATCACAGCTTGGTGAAATACTGTGTACTAAGCTTGCAACAGGATAAACAGCTAAGCTTGTTCCAATCACAACAAAGATTTCAGCTTGCTGGCAAATCACTTCTGCTTCTTCAAAAGCGGGAACGGATTCACCAAACCATACGACATGTGGACGAAGCGGATATCCAGCGTCACAGAAGTCACGAGAAATATCCAGTTCAGTACCTTCAATTGTGTAAAATTTGTCTGTGAATTGAGCATCTGGCCCTGAGGTTTTGGCCAGTCTTATATTTCCATGAAGATGTAGTACTTTTTTGCTTCTAGCGCGTTCATGTAAGTCATCAATATTCTGCGTGATCACATGTACATCATAATGTTGTTCAAGTGCTGCAATCGCAAGATGTGCTGCATTAGGTTCAGATGCTAAAATTTTTTTTCGCCGTTCATTGTAAAAGCGCTGTACTAAAACAGGATTGTTACGCCAAGCTTCGGGCGTTGCGACATCCTCTATGCGATGGTTTTCCCAAAGTCCATCGCTATCTCGAAATGTATTGATACCACTTTCAGCACTCATACCAGCACCCGAAAAAATCACAAGCTTTTTTTTAGACTGATTCATCCAATCTCCATCCTATTGATTTTATGCCCACGTATGACGTCTGGATCAACTTAATATTCAAATATTCATTAGAGCTTATATAGTTTGATTCAGAAATTTAGAAATTTCTTGTGCGAATTTAATGGGTTCATTGATCAAAGGCGTATGCCCTGAGCGCTCAAACAGTACGATACGATGATTTTTAACCGATTCAGCAATGAGCTTTTGCCCTTGCGCTGGATAGAGTGCGGATTTAGCGCCGATAAAAAAAGTTGCTGGACATTCTAACTTTGAGATCGCGGCTCTGTAATCTTCTTTATGGTTTAGATAGTTGTCAATGTACCAACGCATATAGTCGAGACGTTGCATAGGGAGGATTAACTTTTGAATTTTCGGTTGATTGAGTGTTGTTTTAAAAATTTTAGCGCTCAATTGATGATTATCTTGTAAAGATAAAAATTTAACCCAAAGCTCGACTAATTCGCGGCTTAAGTGAGTAGGTAATTCACTCAGGTTTTGATAATTTTCATGTTGATGTAAAAAAGAAGAAAGTTCGATGAGTAGCTTTTTGAACTCTGGATAGCGATCGCCCAATAGCCCGAAACTCCAAGTTTCATCAGAAGGTATTTTAGGGGTTTGATCAATATGCAAGTATGCTTGGATTTGATCAGCAAATTGACCATATTGCATACCATGCATGGCAGTAGTTGCCCCCATAGAATAAGCAATCACTTTATATTGTTGTCTAGGGCGTTGACTAATCAATGCCTGAATATCGTTCCAGTGACTTGAAATAGCATCAGCATCTGGAATTTTACAATGCTTAGACCCACCAAAACCACGCCAGTCAGGAATAATAAATTTATATTTCTTTAAATTAAATGCAAAAAAAGGAATCCATTGCCAACTTTGCATTCCTAAACCAGATAGCACCAAAACAGGTTCACCTTGACCTATTTCACGAACATATAATTTTTCGTCATCTTGCATGGTATAAAATGGCATAGATATATCCTTTATTTTGTATTCATTATTTTCAATTGTGGAATTACACGTTCTAACCAACTGATCCAACCTTGCTCTAATTCAATGCCTAATTGAAGAATCATTTTATGAATATAGAGTGTACGATCATCATTATTTTTATTGGCAAAATCTTTGTCGTAAATCGCTTGGTATATTTTTAACTTATTTTTATGAATTTCTAAATGAGACTCCAATTCTGTCAGCACATTATTACCACCTAGTTGTGCTTCAGCTCTTAAACGCACCATCAATTCTTCTCTGAGTTGGGCAGGCTCACTATGCTGTACCATCCAATTGGCAAGTTCAGTTCGACCTAGAGCATCAACTTTATATTTTTTCTTTCTCGAGTTGGGATCACCTTCATCAATAGTCGAAATCCAACCTTTTTTTTGCATAGCATTGAGTTCACGATAGATTTGTTGGTGAGTTGCATTCCAAAAGAATCCCATAGAACGGTCAAAGCGACGTGCAAGTTCAATACCTGTACTTGGTTTTTCAATGAGACTGGTCAACAAAACATGTGCTAAAGACATAAATCATATATCGTAAAATGTTGAATCAACTTAATTATGCAACATGTTGCATAAAAAGCAAAATTAGAATATATATTTATGCAACAAGTTGCATGAAACACACAATAATAGCAAGCAAACGCGAGCCATGAGGTCAGAATGTCAAATTATCCAAACTTACTTGCACCACTAGATTTAGGTTTTACCACTTTAAAAAATCGTGTATTGATGGGTTCAATGCACGTAGGTTTAGAAGAGGTTGAAGGTGGCTATGAACGTATGGCCGCATTTTATGCTGAGCGTGCTCAAGGACAGGTCGGTCTTATCGTGACGGGGGGAATTTCACCCAACGATGCTGGTGTGACTTTTGCGGGAGGGTCAAAATTAGACTCGATTGCTGAAGCAGAGAAACATAAAATCATTACACAAGCAGTACATGATGCTGGCGGTAAGATTGCAATGCAGATTTTGCATACTGGTCGATATTCATACCAGCCTGAAAACGTTGCACCATCAGCAATTCAGGCACCAATTAATCCAGTTAAACCTCATGCTTTAAGCTCGGCTGAAGTTCATCAAACCATTGATGATTTTGCTAACTGTGCAAAGCTGGCTCAATATGCAGGTTATGATGGTGTTGAGATTATGGGGTCTGAAGGTTACCTCATCAATGAATTTATCGCAGCACGTACCAATCACCGTGATGACGAATGGGGTGGGAGTTATGAAAACCGCATTCGTTTGCCGATTGAAATTGTAAAACGTACCCGTGCAGAGGTGGGTGAAAACTTTATTATCATTTATAGACTTTCGATGCTCGACTTGGTTGAGGGCGGTTCAACGCTTGAGGAGGTCATCCATCTTGCAAAAGAAATTGAGAAAGCCGGAGCGACTATCATTAATACAGGGATTGGTTGGCATGAAGCGCGTATACCCACGATTGCAACGAAAGTACCTCGAGCAGCATTTACATGGGTGACAGAAAAGCTAAAAGGTGAAGTTAATATTCCATTGATTACCTCAAATCGTATCAATACCCCTGAAATGGCTGAACACGTGTTAGCTTCAGGTCATGCAGATATGATTTCTATGGCTCGCCCAATGCTTGCAGATGCAGAATTTGTACTAAAAGCTGAACAGGGTAGAAGTGACGAAATCAACACGTGTATTGGCTGTAACCAAGCGTGTTTGGATCATATTTTTTCACTCAGAATTGCGTCATGCTTGGTTAACCCACGTGCATGCCATGAAACTGAACTCATTTTTAAAGAAACCCATACGCCTAAAAAAATTGCTGTCATTGGTGCAGGTCCTGCAGGATTGAGTTTTGCTACTTATGCAGCTGACCGTGGTCATCAAGTCACCATCTTTGAAGCAGCCGATCAAATTGGGGGGCAATTTAATATTGCAAAAACGATTCCAGGAAAGGAGGAGTTTTATGAGACATTGCGTTACTTTAAGCGAAAAATTGAGCTGCAACCTTTAATTCAATTAAAACTTAATCATACTGCAACTTTTGAAGAGCTCAATACAGATCAGTTTGATGAAATTGTCGTCGCTACAGGTGTGACACCTCGACATTTAGATATTGAAGGAATTGATCATCCAAAAGTGTTGTCTTATATCGAAGTTTTAAGAGAGAAAAAACCAGTCGGACAGCGTGTTGCGATTATTGGTGCTGGTGGTATTGGTTTTGATGCTGCTGAGTATCTAACCCATGAGGGGGAAAGTGGAAGCTTGAATCCTCAAAAATTTTATGATGAATGGGGAATTGATACATCATATTCTAATGTAGGAGGTTTAAAACCTGCTCAATTAGAACAGCCATCACGTGAAATCTACTTATTACAACGTAAAGCCACTTCAGTTGGTGCAGGCTTGGGTAAAACAACGGGTTGGATTCATCGTACTGGATTAAAAAATCGCGAAGTAAAAATGATTCCAGGTGCAACGTATAACAAGATTGATGACCAAGGTTTACATATCACAATTAACGAACAAACTACCGTCTTAGACGTGGATCATGTGGTGATTTGTGCAGGTCAAGAATCATATACGGCTATGTTTGATCAACTTGAGCAGGTAGGTAAAAAAGTTTATTTAATTGGTGGGGCGAAAGAAGCGGGTGAGCTAGATGCAAAACGTGCGATTCGTCAAGGTGCTGAATTGGCTGCCAAGATTTAAGCCAGAAAATTTCTCTCCTGTATTCTACATTAAAGTGCGAGAAGAGGATTTGGAGAGGGTACTTAATTAAATGTGACTTCTCCTTGACATAGTATTCTCCCTTTTCTTCTAAAAGGTTGGACTGATACAACAAAAAGGACATAAAAATGACACTCGAAACCACACAAAAATCCATTCAACGTTGGCACCACATGCTTGAAACGCGTGATTTAAGTCTATTGAATGAGCTTTTGTCTGAAGAAGTCGTATTTAAATCACCCGTCGCATTTAAGCCTTATCCAGGCAAACAAGTTGTTACTTTTATTTTGACCAATGTGATTGAGATCTTTGAAAATTTTCGTTATCACCGTGAGTTCTATACAGCAGATGGGCTCAGTGTTGTGCTCGAATTTTCCGCAAATGTCGGTGAAAAAACATTAAAAGGGATTGATATGATCCAGTTTAATGAGCAAGGTCAAATTATTGACTTTGAGGTGATGATTCGGCCTAAAAGTGGTTTAGAGGCTTTGGCGTTGCAAATGGGCCAACGTATGGCTCAATTTCTACCAAAATAAATTAGGCATGTTTTTGGCTTATGAATTGGAGTAAGTAAATTCGGAGTCTGTATGAATCTTAATCAGCGTTTCAAGTGGATGCAAGAATTCACTCAAACCCAACTTGATCATTTTACTGGTGCAGCTATACCTTCAATCTATTTTAATCCGCAAGGTGAGTTAGCGCATGTGATTTCAAACTTGAAACGTCTGCATTATAAATATAGACCAACGCCGTGGCTCTCGAATACGCATGCTCACTTGGTGTATTTTGATAAAGTTCGAAAGAAAACCGTAAAATTAGAATATGACTTCATTGAACAGTTAACAATGTCTGATGGGGGAACAACGGGTATTGCTTGGTATGGCATGCATCTGCCTGCGGAAACACCTACTATTTTAGTGCTGCATACCATTACTGGAAGCCCAGCCAGTATGAGAGAATTGGTCAGAGACTTACATCAAGTAACTGGTTGGCGTATTGCATTGTGTTTAAGACGAGGGCATGCAGGTCTACCACTTTCAGTTCCTAAAATTAATCTTTTTGGAAACACGCAAGATCTAAGAGAGCAGATTGAACATATTCAACAGCGCTTACCATATTCTAAATTGTATGCAGTTGGGTCTTCAGCAGGAACTGGATTATTGGTTCGATATTTAGGTGAGGAAGAAAGCTCCACACCAATTCAAGCGGCTTTCGCACTTTGTCCTGGATACAATACGGAAACTGGTTTTTCAAATGTTCATCCTTTTTATAGCCGTTTGATGGCAAAAAAGTTAAATGCACATTTTTTAAAACCTTATGAGCAACATTGGCGAAATTTAGAAAGTTTAAAGCAACTGAGTGTTGCTAAAGATTTATTTGATTTTGAAAAAACATATTATCAGTTCGCTGGATTTGAAAATTATGACGCATATTGTAAAGCGACAAATCCCATCTATGTCTTTGAGAAGATTAGAGTGCCGTTGATGATTTTAAATTCGGAAGACGATCCAGTATGCCATATCCGCAATTTAGAGCCTTATAAAGAAGTGATTCAACATATGCCGAACATGGCAGTAGTGACCACAAAAAAAGGAAGCCATTGCTGTTTCTATGAAGGTAATAAAAATCCAGAATCTTGGGCACACAAATTAATTGCAGAATTTTTTTTAGAATTAGAGAAAGCCTGACAATTTTTGTTGTTTATAAATGAATAACAATTTGACTTTCATTTATGTTGACATAAAAAAACCGAGTCTTGTCACTCGGTTTTTTTAAATTCGAAAATTAGTTTTCTAAAGCAGGGGTAGCAGCAGCAATAGCAGCGGCAACAGCATCATCTTCAGATTGAGAACCACCTGTTGATGCACTTGGAGAAGGTGTAGGGCGTTCTACATTTTCAACAGCTGGTGCTGGGGCAGGATTCGTTTGTGCAGGAGCATCGCGGTATTCACGACGAATAGTCGCTGACGTATTGTTTGTTTCCTGATGCTCAATTTCAACTTGAGTTGGTGGCTCAGGTTCGATTTCTGGTTCAGAAATCTCAATGTTCTCAATTTGTTCTGCCTGTTCAGTTGTTTCAACAGTTTGTTCCTGTTCTTCTTCCTTAGGCGCTTCTTTTTTTACACATGCAGTAACGAGGAGTGCAGATAAGATTGCACCACCGATTAAAAATTTTTTATTCATAGTTGCTCAAAACAAACTAGCTAGATCGACTGACGTAGTATAACAGCAAATTAACAGATGAAAATCACTGAAAGTGTGCGTGAATCTTTATTGGAAATGATGATAGAATAACCAATTGTTTATTGTTCTTTGAATTGATGCGGATTGACTTTGCTTTATAGGTACAGAGTAAAGTAAAATTGCGCAACATTGCAGGCCGATTTAGGCTCGATTGTACGAGAAACCCAATGACCCATTTTATTTTCGTTACTGGTGGTGTTGTTTCATCACTAGGTAAAGGTATTTCAGCTGCTTCAGTTGCTGCACTTTTAGAAGCCCGTGGATTAAAAGTAACCATGGTGAAAATGGATCCATATATTAATGTCGATCCAGGGACGATGAGCCCGTTCCAACATGGTGAAGTTTTTGTCACAGAGGATGGTGCGGAAACTGACTTAGACTTGGGTTATTACGAACGTTTCTTGCGTCGTGCGAAAATGACCAAGCTTAATAACTTTACATCTGGTCGCGTGTACCAAGACGTTTTAAATAAAGAGCGTCGCGGTGATTACCTTGGTGGAACAGTTCAAGTTATTCCACACATTACAGACAATATTAAAGAACGTGTTCTTCGCGCTGGTGAAGGCTATGACGTTGCTATTGTTGAGATTGGCGGTACAGTAGGTGACATTGAATCTCTCCCATTCATGGAATCTGTTCGTCAGTTAATGGTTGAACTTGGTCACAAACGCACAATGCTGATGCATTTAACGTTGTTGCCATATATCAAGTCAGCTGCAGAGTTGAAAACAAAACCAACTCAGCACTCAGTGAAAGAATTACTCTCAATCGGTATTCAACCAGATATTTTGATCTGTCGTACTGAACACGATGTTGATGCTGATACAAAGCGTAAAATTGCGTTGTTCACGAACGTAGAAGCTCGTGCAGTTGTGGTGTGTAAAGATGCACGCACAATTTACGAAATTCCACGTACGTTCTATGAACAAGACGTTGATGATTTAATTTGCGAGCGTTTTGGTTATAACGATTTACCAGAAGCCGATCTTTCAGATTGGGATAATGTCGTAGAAGCACTATTAAATCCTGAGTACACTGTTCGTGTTGCGATGGTGGGTAAATATGTTGAACTTCCAGATGCTTATAAATCTGTAAACGAAGCACTCTTACATGCAGGTATCCAAAACCGCGTTAAAGTTCAAATTGATTATGTCAATGCCGAAGAACTAGAAAGCCAAGATGTAGCGGAAGTGTTGAAAGATGCTGACGCAATCTTAGTTCCTGGTGGTTTTGGCGAGCGCGGTACTGAAGGTAAGATGCAAGCGATTAAATTCGCACGTGAGAATGGAATTCCATTCCTTGGTATTTGCTTGGGTATGCAACTTGCGGTCATTGAATACGCACGTAATGTTGCTGGTATCGTAGATGCAACTTCAACTGAATTTAACCGTTCAACTAAATCGCCTTTAATTGGTTTGATTACGGAATGGTTAGACGAACGTGGTGAAGTACAACAACGTTCTGTAGATTCTGATCTTGGTGGAACAATGCGTCTTGGCGCTCAAAAATCAGAATTGGTTGAAGGCACTAAAACTGCAGAAGTGTATGGTTCAGTAGAAATTATTGAACGTCATCGCCATCGTTACGAAATGAATAATCGTTATATTCCTACTTTAGAAGAAAAAGGTATGAAAATTTCTGGTTATTCACCAATCCAACGTTTAGTTGAAACTGTTGAAATTCCTCAACATCCTTGGTTTATTGCTGTACAATTCCACCCGGAATTTACAAGTTCTCCACGTGATGGTCATCCATTATTTGCTGGTTTTATTGATGCTGCTAAAAAACAGTATCAAAAATCGAAATAATGAATGTCTTAGGACATAACTAGGAAGTTTAAATGTCACAATTAAAAGCACAAGAAATTGTACGTTTAGGCGATATACAAATGGCAAATCATTTGCCATTTGTATTATTCGGCGGAATGAATGTACTTGAATCAAAAGATTTAGCTTTTGAAATTGCAGAAACTTATGTTGATATTTGCAAACGTTTGGATATTCCATATGTTTTCAAAGCAAGCTTTGATAAAGCAAATCGTTCGAGCTTAAATTCTTTCCGCGGACCTGGTCTTGAAAAAGGAATTGAGTGGTTGGCTGACATTAAAAAACATTTTAATGTTCCGATCATTACAGATGTTCATGAACCATATCAAGCATCACCTGTGGCTGAAGTGGCTGACATCATTCAATTACCTGCTTTCCTTAGCCGTCAAACAGATCTTGTTGAGGCGATGGCAAAAACTCAAGCCATTATCAATATCAAAAAAGCGCAATTCTTAGCACCGCATGAAATGCGTCATATCTTGCATAAATGTTTGGAAGCCGGGAATGACAAGCTGATTTTATGTGAGCGTGGCTCAGCATTTGGTTACAACAACTTAGTTGTCGATATGCTTGGTTTCGACATCATGAAAGAAATGAATGTGCCAGTCTTCTTTGATGTGACACATGCACTTCAAACCCCAGGTGGTCGTGCAGATTCAGCAGGTGGTCGTCGCGCACAAATTACGACATTAGCGCGTGCGGGTATGGCTACAGGTCTAGCAGGTCTTTTTCTGGAAGGACATCCTGATCCAGAAAAAGCAAAATGTGATGGACCTTGCGCTCTTCGAATGTCTCAACTTGAGCCATTCTTAGCTCAGCTTAAAGAATTGGATACCTTGGTTAAAGGTTTCAAAAAATTAGATACACACTGATGCAGCGTTAGACGCATCGTTTTATTAATCAACTGAGGAATTGTTCATGAGCCAAATCGTTGACATTCGTGCACGTGAAATTTTGGACTCTCGTGGTAACCCAACCATCGAAGCAGACGTTATCTTAGCATCTGGCGTAGTTGGCCGTGCATGTGCACCATCTGGTGCTTCAACTGGTTCTCGTGAAGCTTTAGAACTTCGTGATGGCGATAAAGCACGTTACTTAGGTAAAGGTGTTAAAACAGCTGTGAACAACGTAAACACGTTAATCCGTGACGCGTTAGTGGGTAAATCAGTATTCGAACAAAAAGACATCGATAATACGATGATCGCTTTAGACGGAACTGAAAACAAAGAAAAATTAGGTGCGAACGCAACTTTGGCAGTGTCTTTGGCTGCTGCGCGTGCTGCTGCTGACGAAAAGAAAACTCCTCTTTTCCAATACATCGCAGACCTTCGTAACAACAGCATTTTAACAATGCCTGTTCCAATGATGAACATCTTAAACGGTGGTTCACATGCGGACAACAACGTTGATATCCAAGAGTTCATGATTGAGCCAGTTGGCTTCACTTCATTCTCTGAAGCACTTCGCGCAGGCGCAGAAATCTTCCATTCTTTAAAATCAGTTTTAAAGAAACAAGGTTTAAATACTGCTGTTGGTGATGAAGGTGGTTTCGCGCCGAACTTACGTTCAAACGAAGAAGCAATTACAGTTATTCTTGAAGCAATTGAAAAAACTGGCTACAAAGCGGGTTCTGACATTATGCTTGCGCTTGACTGTGCATCTTCAGAATTCTATAAAGATGGTCAGTACATCCTTGCTGGTGAAGGCAATAAAGCATTCACAAACAACCAATTCTCTGACTACCTTGCAGGTCTCGTAAACCAATATCCAATTATCTCTATTGAAGATGGTTTAGATGAATCTGATTGGGAAGGTTGGTCTTACCTAACTTCGATTCTTGGCGACAAGATTCAATTGGTTGGTGATGATTTGTTTGTTACAAATCCTAAAATCCTTCAACGTGGTATCAACGAAAAAGTTGGTAACTCTATCCTGATTAAGTATAACCAAATCGGTACGTTGACTGAAACTTTAGATGCGATCTATCTTGCTAAAGCAAATGGTTACTCTACAGTGATTTCTCACCGTTCTGGCGAAACTGAAGATTCTACAATTGCGGATCTTGCAGTAGGTACTGGTGCTGGTCAAATCAAAACTGGTTCACTTTGCCGTTCTGACCGTGTAGCGAAATACAACCAATTGCTTCGTATCGAAGAATTGACGAATGCTATTTACCGCGGTAAAGCTGAGTTTAAAGGTTTAAATTAATCGTTTAGATTATTTTGAATTTTAAAAAACCACTCTTTAAAGAGTGGTTTTTTATTTAATTTCTAAAGTTTATGTTTAAGCCTCAATTGAGAGAGTTTTGCTTCCAAAGATTGATGACTTTAAATACTTAAATCATTTCTTAATAATTTTGCAAAGTCGAAAACTTTCTGTTCAAGGGTTTTGCTAGAGTCTAAAGGGAAATTGTTAAAGAAATGGTTAGATACAGAAGTTTGATAAGTTATGAGGACTTTTTCTAATTCATAAAGTTCTAATCGTATTGATGATGTTGTAATTAAATTAACTTTATTGATACATCCAATCAATCTAATGTACTTGGACAAATGAGTGTCCCACTCAATATCGGGTTGATGATTGTCTGAATCTTGTTTTTTGTGCTTAAGTAATAATGATGAAACTAAAAATTGTGTATATGCGTCTGTAAGATCGATATATTGATCTCGTTTAGATTCAGCAATTTTATCAATTTTAATTTGTTTTACTGTATTCTTTGCTGTGCTTCTCAGGGAGAAAATTACGACAGCAGCACCAATTAATGCACCTAGAACCCCTAAAATACCTTGAATATAGGCTGCACGAATCGTTATCTCAAATTCATTCATTAATTGAAATCCTTTTTTATGAAGCTCTTAAGCAAATTGTTATGTTATCAAGCTATGAAATAAAAAGTGTAAATATAATGACTCTTGAATATTCAATAACTTTTGATATTTATCAGTAAGTATTTTTAAAAGAAATCAATCAATGTGAATTTGTTTAACATTTGCATATTTAACACAGTTACACATACTACCTTTCTTTGTTTTAGGGTATATTAGTGCTCTAATTTCATGATGTTAACTAAGCCTCAAATATAATGTTAGACGTCTTTAAAACTACTTCAAGTAAAGTGATTTTGCTGGTGGCAATAATTTTAATTGCCATCTTTCAATATCGCTTTTGGCTCGGTGAGGGAGGATATTTCCCTCATCAGGCGCTACTTCAGCAAATGAATCAACAAGCTGAAACAAATGAAGAGTTAAAAGAGCGTAATCGTATTCTGGCTGCTGAAGTGTATGATCTTAAAAATGGTGTTGAGGCGATTGAAGAACATGCACGTTTAGATCTTGGCTTAATTAAGCCTCATGAAACTTTTATTCAAATGAGTACCATCAGTACGAATTACAAGCCGATTTATATCGACCCAAATGCTAACGTAGATTTAAGAACCAATGAGTCTAGACAACCTGAATCTGAACAACCGTAAATTATGGGCTATTATTCCGGCAGCAGGTTCTGGTAGTCGATTTTCCAAATCAGCGTTAAAGCAATATCAAATTATCCAGAATAAAACTGTACTTGAGCATACTGTGGAACGTATTGCTCAATTGCCTATTGCTGGCTATGTATTGGCCATCTCAGAGCATGATAAATTTGCTCAGACACTTCAATTTGCTAAATCAGAAATCCTTCATTTCTGCTTAGGTGGTCAGGAGAGGGTTGATTCTGTACTTAATGGTTTAAAGTATTTAACCAATATTGCAGATGAAAATGATCTGGTGTTTGTGCATGATGCTGCTCGACCTTGTGTGAGCTTGAGTAATTTAGAATCTTTGATTCGCCATGTTATCGAATCTAAGCATAGCGCAATTTTAGCAACGCCTGTACGTGATACTTTAAAAAGAGTAGATCAGTCGAGTGCCATTGAAAAAACTGTTGATCGAAGTGCATTGTGGCAAGCACAAACTCCACAATTGTCGACCATTAAATTGCTAAAAACCTCGATTGAACATGCATTAACTCACAAGATCACAATCACGGATGAAGCGAGTGCGCTTGAATATGCTCATCATCCAGTAGATGTGGTGATTGGACGATCTGATAATATTAAAATTACTTATCCTGAAGATTTAGAACTTGCTCGTCTGATTCTTCAGTCACAGTCTGACTCGAAATAATTTAGTTTTATGTTTGGGACTTTGCTTAAATAGCCAAAACATTGTCTTATAATAACGCCACTTAGAATATGCAATTCAGCCAATGATACCTTCACAACAGTACCGTTTTTTGCGTCATGCCTTGAGAGATGGACGAACAATCAAACATGATTCGTCACGTTGGACTAAATTACATTTAGATCCATGGTTACTTGGTTTTTTGATATTAAACGCAGCTTTTGGACTCATGGTTGTTTATAGTGCAACCAATCATGATTCAAGCATGGTGATTCGTCAGGCGACCAGTTTTGGTATCGGTTTTATTTTGCTGTTTATTTGTGCACAAATTCCTCCAAAAGTTTATCAAATTGTCAGTCCTTATCTGTATGCATTTTCGATTGTGCTTCTGCTTTTGGTATTGCTAATTGGTGATGTCCGCTTAGGCGCAAAACGCTGGATTTCTATTCCTGGATTAGGGAGTGTGCAGCCCAGTGAATTTATGAAATTTACGATGCCACTCATGATGGCTTGGTTTTTCAGTCTGCGGACTTTACCACCCAAATTTATGCATATTCTCTTTGCATTATTTCTGATGATGATTCCTTTTGTTTTAGTCGCATTACAGCCTGACTTAAACATTGGATTAATTATTCCCGGAATTTTTGTCATTTTTTTAAGTGGTATTTCTTGGCGTTTGATTGGGGCTGTGGTCGCTGGGTTTGCAGTGGTTGCACCATTATTATGGAATTTCTTTCTACAGGAATACCAAAAAAAGCGAATTTTAACTTTATTTGATCCTGAATCAGATCCGCTAGGTGCAGGGTGGAATATCATTCAGTCTAAAATTGCGATTGGTTCTGGTGGACTATTTGGTAAAGGTTTTAATGAAGGAACACAGTCTCATTTAGGTTATCTCCCCGAACATCATACAGACTTTATTATGTCTGCTTATGCAGAGGAATTTGGCTTTTTTGGTGTGTTCGTATTATTTGTTATTTTTGCTGCGATCATTATTCGTTGTTTGATTATTTCCATGAACAGCTTCCATAATTTTGGACGTCTTTATGCCGGTGCGGCAGGTTTAACTTTCTTTTTCTTTGTGTTTTTGAACAGTGGAATGGTGAGTGGAATACTTCCAGTAACGGGTGATCCATTGCCACTCATGAGTTATGGTGGTACGGCAGTCATTGCAACGCTTGCAGGTATGGGCATTGTAATGTCTATACATACTCATCGCTAAAACATCTAGGGTTGACAGCAAATTTTCAACTCACATTCTGCTTACTCTCACATCTATTGAAACTTTGAGCTTCAATGATTGCTCTAATCAGTCATTACACTTTTATGCTGAAGAAGATGAAAGTGTAGATGGAAGTTGATCTATGCTATTTGAGAGAGTAACTCTAAAATAATTAACTTATTTCCTCATTTTTTTGTAATAACTAAATTTTTATCGATGGTAGAGAAAATTTGAGCTAAACAATGATCTTTGTAACGTTTCCCAAGCTAAAAATTCCTGTCTTAGCTGTTGTCTTAAACTTGGTGATCCATTTGTATAAAAATATTTTTTAAAATTGATTTTCGTAGATGTATAAAAAAATTAACTATGGCATATTAATTGCTGAATAAGAATTAAACGAATATTGCAGGAGAGAGGTCTTCTGTAGATCCGCCGAAGGAGCAACGACCCCGGAATCTCTCAGGCAAAAGGACTGTAATTATTCTCAATCATCTGGAGAGAAGTCTAATGATGTTTAGACTCACCGAAGGGGATGGAAATAATCATATGTTATGAAGATTTCCGAAGCTCTCAGGTACCGTGACAGATGGGGCATTGAAAATATAAAATTTTCAAGGAGCTTTTATGTCACATATTATGGTGATTGGTGCTGGCATTACAGGAATAACCACTGCCTACGAATTGTTAGAACTTGGTTATCAAGTCACGATTTTGGATAAAAACTTATATCCAGCAATGGAGACTTCATTTGCGAACGGAGGTCAACTTTCTGCATGTAATGCAGAGGTGTGGAATCAGAAAGCAACGGTACTGAAGGGTATCAAATGGATGACCCAAAAAGATGCACCATTATTACTCAACCCATCTTTTGATTTGCATAAATACGCTTGGCTGATTGAATTTATGGGTAATATCCAACACTACGAAGCCAACACACAAGAAACGGTAAGACTGGCATTATTGGCAAGAAAACGGCTGTTTGAAATTGCACAGAAAGAAAATATTCAATTTGATTTGGTAAAGCGTGGAATTTTGCACTTTTATCATAATCAGCAGGATTATGATGTCGCAATAAGAGTGAATGATTTGTTATGCAAAGGTGGATTAGAGCGTCACGCTGTTACAAATGGAGAAATTCACAGTATTGAACCAAGTTTGAAGGGAGAATATTACGGTGGTTTTTATTGTCCTGACGATGCCACAGGAGATATACACAAATACACCACGCATTTAGCCCAAGTGGTGGCGAATAAAGGTGGGAAATTTTTATACGGTGTAGAAGTTGAAGATTTAAATCTGGATCATTCAACAGAACAAGTTTCAGCTAAATATCGCGCTTGTGATCCTAAAAGTAGAGATATACCCGATGGATTTATTCAAGCTGATGCAATGGTCATTTGTGGTGGAGTTGGAAGCTATCATTTAGCACAACAGGCTGGAGATCGTGTCAATGTTTATCCAGTGAAAGGGTACTCGATTACAGTTCAGTTGAATGATGAACATAGCCAACAACATGCACCATGGGTAAGTTTATTGGATGAAAGTGCAAAAATTGTGACGTCGAGATTAGGTCGAGATCGTTTAAGAATTGCTGGTACTGCAGAATTTAATGGCTATAACCGAGACATCCGTATGGATCGCATACAACCTTTGGTTCATTGGGTGAATCGTAATTTTGATATTTCAACTGAGCATTGTGTCCCTTGGGCTGGATTAAGACCGATGATGCCGAATATGATGCCAGTGGTAAGACAAGGGAAGCATCCGAGAGTCTTTTATAATACCGGTCATGGGCATCTGGGTTGGACGCTGTCAGCTGCAACTGCTGCAATGATCTGTTTAGAAATTTCACAGAAAATAGCGGCTTAATGAAGAAAAGCCACAATAGCGTGAAAACTATTGTGGCAAATACATTTATAGTCGAGTGAAAACTTGATCTGCATTCAAACGAGATTTAGGTAATTTGGCATTAAAATCTTTTTCACTTCGATAACCAAGTGCCAATAGCACTGATGGAATCAGGCCTTTTGCGTCAAGATTTAACTCTTCAGCGATAATTTTTTCATCGAATCCTCCAATTGGAGTGGCATCGATACCTTCTAAACCTGCAGCAAATAAGGTTTGCCCAAGTGCAATAAAAGTTTGATTTTCAGACCAGCGCTGGATATCGCCTTTTTCGTTGCGATAATAATCAACATAGCCTAAGCGCGTATCTTTTTGAGCTTGTTTTGCTTGGTCATCTTTAAAACGACCACTGATTTCATCTTGATTTAATAATCGATCTAGATGAGAGTCTGTAATGTCTTTATGCGTACAAAACAGAATTGTGTGTGAAGATTCAAGGACTTTGGGTGCATTATAAACATACTTACCAACCAGTGCTTTAGCAATGCGCTGTTTGGCTTCATCAGTTTCGATGACAAAGAAATGCCACGGTTGAATATTGATAGATGAAGGTGCGAGCCTTAAAGATTCCAATAATTTTTCAAACTTTTCTTGAGGGATCTTTTTTGAAGAATCGTATGCTTTGGTGGTGTAGCGAGATTGGGAGATGTTTAACAAATCCATATTATCCTCCGATTATTCACAATATATTCATCTAAAAATTTTAAATGACTCTGAACTTAAATATTTTCTATAGTTGATGCTAAATGATATGAAAAATCTGACTTGTCTTTAAATCAATAGGCATATTTTAAATCAGTATATTTTTCTAATGACATTGCAATTTGTTGGTTGATAAATGCGCGCACATCTTCTTCAGTCATAGGTTGACCATTCTTGCTGATATTATGTTCGATCGGTGCTTGGTCTGCGGCCTTAATTTTGTAGACAAGGTGGGTGATCAATTCGTAATCGTTATTATGGTTTACGATGTTAGTCACATATTGATATGAATGCTCAAAGTTGAGATCTTGATGGGAAAATATAAATTGTTCAAAGATTGTCAATGCGGCGCCATCAGCAAGATTTTTGAGTTCATCAATAATTGTGGCATCTAGCCGTACATCATAACGTTCAGAGATTGCTTTACCATCGATTAATAATGACACTTTATCATCTTCATGGTGTTGAACAGTAATATTGCTGAAATTAGACATGACAAACTCACGAATTGAATTGAGTCGTTATTATCATATGCAAAAAAACTTAAAGCAAAACATACTGATTAATATTCAAACATTGAGTGAAATTTCAATTTAAAGGTTGATGAGATCATTATAAAAATAGAGGAACTAATAAGACCATGTTTTCAGTGTCAGATCATTGATTGACTGCTTAGAGAATTTCGATTGATTAATTTCCAAAATTTGAGCTTGATCCAAACGCCAGTCGCCTAAAACAATTCTTCTTTTATCTTGAGAGATATGGATTTGAGGGCGATGCGTATGACCATGAATTAGTAAATCAACTTCTTTCAATGCATCGTGGACAGCATCTTGATTTACATCCATGACATCATAAGATTTAAATTCTTTTGATTCGTGGCTTTTTTTTCTAAATCCATTTGCAAGTTGAGTACGAAAAGAAAGTGGGGTATTCCGCAGTATCCAAATGATGAGTGGATTTCTGATTATTTTTTTAAAACGTTGATAGGCGACATCGTCTGTACACAGTGAATCACCATGTTCTATACGAATTTGGACGTCATTTATTTTTAAGTTAGAGACTTCGGACAATAAGATGCCACCAAATTTATTTAAAAAAATTTGATTCAGCGCAAAATCACGATTGCCGACAGAAAATAAAACTTGATTTCCCTGAGCAGTAAATCTTTTTAAGCGTTCAACGATTTCATCGAGCCAAGGAGCTGTATAGTCATCACCAATCCATGCATTAAACCAATCACCTAAAATATAGAGTTGGGTTTGCTGGTCTTGATAATGATCTAATAAATCTAAAAACCCTCGAACGAGTCGAGGGTGTTCAGGTGACAGGTGTAAATCTGAAATAAACAGATAGGTCACTTAATATTCCTTATTTGCCTACATCCCCATCAACTTTAGATGGCGAAACGATCCCTTGAACATGATATTCGTTTTAAAGCAGTGCTTGAAAACTTAATAAGTTAGGGAGTAGGTTTCTTATTCAGAGAGAATTTTAGCAGATTCGATCACAACGTTTTCTAGTGGAACGTCAGCGTGGTAGCCACGGTTGCCAGTGCGAACACTTTTGATTTCATTAACAACGTCCATACCTTCTACAACTTTACCAAATACTGCATAACCCCAACCTTGAGCTGTTTTACCCGTATGGTTAAGGAAAGCATTGTTTTTCACGTTAATGAAGAATTGTGCAGATGCTGAGTGAGGAGCTTGAGTACGTGCCATAGCAATCGTACCTTCGTCATTGCTTAAACCGTTGTCAGCTTCATTTTCAATAGAATCGCGAGTTGCTTTTTCTTTGAAGTTTTCATCCATGCCACCGCCTTGGATCATGAAACCGTCAATTACACGGTGGAAAATTACGCCATCATAAAAACCATCACGAACGTACTCTAAAAAGTTAGCAACAGTTTTAGGTGCTTTTTCAGAGTTAAGCTCTAGAACAATACGTCCTTTATTGGTGTTTAATTCGACTTGAGGAAAACTCATTCTATAATCTCCTGATCATGGACAAAAAGCCATGGGTTTGTGGTTGAGAGAAGCATAAGCAAACTGTAAACTACAAGGCAAGCAAAAACGTTATTTTCTTTGTTAATAATATGAAGATAGCGTTTTAATTATCCTATTTTATCTTATAGAAGTGATTTATCAACTATGAAGCCGAATGATGTTGTTTCATCCCTGCCAAATACCCCGACGACTAACAATCCATCAGTCGATGCTGCGCAGCAAGAACAACAACCGGGCTTAGACTTTGTACGTCAAGTAATTACAGAAGATCTTGCAGCAGGGCGTACAGATAAAGTCGTGACGCGCTTTCCACCAGAGCCTAATGGTTATTTACACATTGGACATGTTAAAGCGATTTGCCTGAATTTTGGTATTGCAGAAGAATTTTCTGGTTTATGTAATCTTCGTTTTGACGATACAAATCCAGATGCAGAAGAACAAGAATATGTAGATGGTATTGCGAACGATGTTAAATGGCTCGGTTTCGACTGGAATGGTGAACCACGCTACGCATCAAGTTACTTTGATCAATTGTATCAATGGGCGATTCAATTAATTAAACAAGGTGATGCATATGTCGATTTGCAATCTCCTGAAGAAATTAAGCTGAATCGTGGAAATTTTGTAGAACCAGGTAAAAATTCTCCGCAACGTGATGCAACGGTTGAAGAAAACTTAGCACGTTTTGAACAAATGCGTAATGGTGAGCTTGGAGAAGGCCAAGCAGTACTTCGTGCCAAGATTGATATGGCATCACCGAACGTACATATGCGTGATCCAATTCTTTACCGTGTTTTACATTCTGAGCATCATCAAACAGGCGATACGTGGAAAATCTATCCAATGTATGACTATGCTCATCCTTTGTCTGATGCGATTGAAGGCATTACGCACTCGTTATGTACGCTTGAATTCCAAGACCATCGCCCGTTCTATGATTGGGTTATCGCTAAGGTAAATTCTCCAGCAGTTCCACGCCAGTACGAATCAAGCCGTTTGAATGTTGATTACACCATCACCTCAAAACGTAAATTACGTAAGCTGGTCGAAGGTGGTTACGTCAATGGTTGGAATGATCCACGTATGCCTACAGTCGTGGGAATGCGTCGTCGTGGCTTTACTCCAGAAGGCTTACGTGATTTCTGTAAGCGTGTGGGCGTATCTAAAACTGATGGTATTGTCGATGTTGCAATGCTTGAATTCTGCATTCGACAATCATTAGAAAATACTGCTGCACGTGGTATGGCGGTATTGAATCCTCTTAAAGTGACATTGACCAACCTTCCAGAGGATATGGATTTAACACACGCACGCCATCCAAATGTTGATATGGGTGATCGTGTAATTCCACTGACTTCTGAATTGTATATTGATCGTAAAGATTTTGAGGAAGAGCCGCCTAAAGGGTTTAAACGCTTAATTCCTGGTGGTGAAGTCCGTTTACGTCATGCTTATGTGATTAAATGTGATGAAGTGATTAAGGATGAAAATGGCGAAGTTGTTGAACTTAAATGCTCTATCGATCCGCATACTTTAGGTAAGAATCCAGAAGGTCGTAAAGTCAAAGGTGTTATTCATTGGGTATCTGCAAATAAAGGGATTCCTGCTGAAGTTCGTATTTATGATCGTCTATTTACTGAAGCCGCACCTGATGCGGACGATGATTTCTTAGCGAATTTAAATCCAGATTCTCTAAAAATTGTTCAAGCGGTAATTGAGCCTGCTTTAGCTCAAGCGAAACCTGAAGATCGATTCCAATTCGAGCGTGAAGGTTATTTTGTCGCTGATCAATTTGATCATACTGTTGAAAAACCTGTCTTTAACCGTATTTTGGATTTAAAAGATAGTTTTAAGCCTGCAAAATAAAGTTTGGTAATATCAAAAAAAGCCTGATTGATTCAGGCTTTTTTTTATTCAAATTTAGGTTAATAAATAATTTTTGTGATTAAATTCACATGATTAGATAAAGGTGAGTATTTAAGAATAATTTAATAAGTTATAAATAAAAACTAAAATAACATTATATTTCAAATATATATTTGACTATTTGGATTTTCAAGCGCATATTTAATTCAACCGAAAGGTTAATTTGAAACTTTGTTTTCCTCGAAACCCTGCTTAAGCGGGGCTTTTTTTTGATTTAGTTTCTGATGTTGCTGTAAAGCGATATACACAGGGCCTTTCAGTTTGCGCTGATCATTTAACTTTTTCTTAATATAAAATACCAAAGCAAAACAGGTGGTTGCTAAAGTTAAAAGAAGACTATTTAAGTAGCTCATGAGTGAGCTGATATAACCAATAGTGGTGAGTCTATTCATCATTTTGATGACTTGTGGACTACTTTCGATGCCCGTGATCGCCCAAGAACATAAGTGTTCACAATTATTAATAATGAGATGATAGTTATTTTCATGCATTCGAGAGCGCATTCGTCTTACGACAGCACGACCTGAATATTTGGGGGTGCTATAATGCCGAATCGTAATTTTTTTGCCATGTGCAAATTTTTGCAGAGATGTAATTTCGATCGGATGTTTTTTAAAGAGATGAGCAAAACCTGAATAATGAATAACACGACCCTTACCCACATAAATACCATGATGTGAATAACCAAAATGCTTAACAATTAAGTGAGCACCAAGAGGGAATGTTTTGACGTGTTTATGCCGCATTTATAAAATATTCCAATAACTTTACAGATGTACATTTATTGAAAGAGAGTCCACAGTATAACCGAATTGGAAATAAATAATGAGGTATAAATACAATATAAGCACCCTAAAAAAGGTGCCTAAATTTTTTATTCAACTCAAATGAAGTTATGAGAAGAAAGCATTTTGTGCTTCACAATTTTTAATTGCATCTTCTTTAGGAAGCTGTTTAATTTGCTCTTCAAACTCGATTTTTTGACGATCTATGGCAGTTTGAGGAATACCGCTCTCTTTCGCTAATTTTTCAATGTTGCCCCAAACTTCCTCACATGCTGAAGGTAGCTTATTACAACCACTAAGCGATATGAAAGTCGCCCCTAAAATAATGAATAGAATATTTTTCATTGAATCCCCAAATGTATTTTTAATTATCCTATGAGCTTATCTTAATTGAACATTTTTAAATTGAACAGAAAATTTATCATAAAAAAAGCACTGTCTATGCAGTGCTTTTTTTCTTTACTGAAGGGTGATTTTGTTACTCAATAAATCAGTAAGATCTTTTTTTGAATAGCCACGCGAAATAAGAACTTTTTTGATTCCGCGGATTACATCTTCATCTGATGCCTTTTGTAAAGCCTCGATCAACTGATCGTTAGTCTTACATGAACAATCATTTTCAACACAAGCAATTTGATTTTTATGCTCGTTCTGCTGCGAATCTGATGAAAACAGCTTTTGCCAAAAACTCATAGAGCCTTCATTTGCAACCAAAGATAGGTCGAAATATAGTCGATTTAAAATTTAATGCAAGTTTGTAATCGTGATTTAAGGCACATTTTAAAATAAATATTTCGATGATAAACCTAAAGTTTAACGAAATTATGACATTGAAAAATTAAATTATACTTTATTTATATGATTTTTAAGTGAAATTCAAAAAGCATAAAAAATGGACAGTGTAAGAACTGTCCATTTAGTAAGAAATAAATTGTTTAAATTTTCTCTAAAAGAACGCCTGACTCGACATGGTGGGTATAAGGAAATTGATCGAACAGCGCAAATTTAGTGATTTTATGAGTTTCCGATAAGATCTTTAAATTGTCGTGCAAAGTATCTGGATTGCATGAAATATAAATAATACGGTTAAAGCGTTGAAGCAGCTTCAAGGTATCATCATCAATGCCTGCACGAGGTGGATCTACAAATACAGTATCGAAGTCATAACTTTGAATATCAATATTGGCTTCTTGTAAACGTCTAAACTCACGTTCTGCATTGAATGCTAAGGTAAAATCTTCAGCTGAAAGGCGAGCAACTTGAATATTATTAATTTGATTTTGCTCAATATTCCATTGCGCTGCATAAACTGATGATTTAGCCAGTTCCGTTGCTAGAACGCGATTAAACTTTAGCGATAATGGAAGGGTAAAATTACCATTACCGCAATAAAGCTCTAAAAGATCTTTATCACTGGTTTGAGCTGCATTACATGCCCACTCCAGCATTTTTTGACAAACTTGCGCATTAGGTTGCGTGAAGCTACTTTCAATTTGCTTATATTTGAATTTACGGTCAAATACTTTTAATTCTTCAACTACATATTCATCCGTCAATACAATTTTTTGACCACGGCTGCGACCAATAATCTTAATATTGAGTTTTGAAGATAAATTTTTTGCTAGTTGTTCCCAGTCTTGATCAAGCGGACAACGATAAATCAATGAAACCAGCATTTCACCGTTCAACGTAGAAAGAAAATGTACTTCAAACAGACGCTTAGAGAGCACTGCATTTGATTTTAGTTCAGACAGGAGAACTGGCATTAAATCATTAATAGATTTATCCGCGATTGGAAACTCATCAACACGTACAACTTTCTTTTGAATACCATCTTCCGCGCGTTCAAACATGGCATAAAACATATCATCTTCTGTATGCCAAATACGGAACTCAGCTCGCATACGGAAATGTTTTTCAGGAGATGAAAAAACTTCTAGTTCAGGTGGTTGATATTCAGCAAATTGATTGCGGATACGTTCAATTTTTGCATCAAGTTGTTGTTGATAAATAGAAGTCATAAAAATCTAAAAAAACTAGCACAAAGCAGAGTGAATGGTAGCAAATAATAAGCCAACATTCTTCTAAATCTTTGTGCTGTTGTGACTATCTTTTGGTGAGGTGCTCAACTAAGTAGTCGATGAACACACGTACAGCTGGTAATAAACCACGGCGAGAAGGGTAAACCACATGAAAAATACCGTGTGGTGCATTCCAGTTAGGCAGAACCTTAACAAGACGCCCATCTTTAATATAATCTTCAACAATACTGTCTGGGAGTAATGCTACCCCACAATTGTCACTTGCAAGTTGTGCAAGCATAAGTAAGTCAGAGCCCATCACGACTGGACTCACTTTGACTTTAATCGATTTGTTGTTTGAATCATGTAGTACGAGTTGTTGATCAGTATGTTCATCAACCATACTTAATATTCGATGATTTGAGAGTTCTTCAGGTTTTTTGATAGATCCAAATTCATTGAGATAAGCCTGGCTGGCGAAAAGATGTTGTTCAATATTTTCAAATTTTCGAATGACCAAACTTGGGTCATCATCCAAACTTGAGCGAACACGAAGCGCTAAATCAATTCCTTCATTGATGATATCGACACGTCGATTAGTAACCATCAATTGAACTTTGATTTCAGGATACTGCTTAAGGAAATTTGGCAGTATTTTGGTCATATCATGCTGAGCAATTGATACGGGTAAACTGACACGAATTAAGCCTCTTGGTTGTTCACTTAAATGATCTACCAAATCATGAGCAGATTGGGCAGCATTCATCATTACTTGCGCATGGCGATAAATGTTCATCCCAATATCAGTGACAGCAAAATGACGTGAACTACGTTGAATAAGCCTTACACCGAGATTTTCTTCTAAATTATAAACACGTCGACTCAATTTTGATTTGGGAATGTCAGTTGCTCGCTCGGCAGCGCTAAAACCACCATGTTCGACAACAAGGGCAAAGCAATAAAAATCATCTAAATCTGAAAGCATGTAGTCATTCCATATATGCGACGTTTTGTTAAAAAATACATTATTGTTCTGAATAGTCAATTGAGTTGCTGTGTTTTCTCTAAAATCTAAGGTTGTTATATGTAGTAATGAATAAAGAGGGCTATTTAAAAATCTAAAAGCAATGGTTAAACTTATGTTTTATAGCACGTAATACTTAAGGTTGACATGGCTTATACAACAATTGAACTTCAAGATCCTCAAGAAAATGTACAGTGCCCGCATTGTCAACACGCTGTTATCGACTGGAATGAAGAGCAATATATTCAACCTTGTGATCATACATTGTTTATTGCTATGGACTTGGGATTTGAATTTATTTCAGATGAATTTGAAGCAACTATGCCTCGCACAGTAGATGAAATTCATGCAGATGATGAAAACTCGGATGTGTTTACTGAGATTACACGTTCTGATTTAGCTCAGTTTAAAATTTATAAAGTTGCATTGGGTGTCGAAAACCTCAATCGTTATATTGGTTTCCAATCATAATTTTTTTAATCACACGCATATGGTGAAAAGACTTGGAGTTACCTTGAGTCTTTTAATTTCATTGTATTTTGATATTGATTGCAAAGTTCTAAGTTTGTGTTAATTCATGATAAGTTCAATGCTTTGCATAAAGAAATCACGGCTATTATAAAATGCACTTATGGCTATAAACATCTGATCTACTTTTGGATTGGTTCGTGTTTTATCGATCAACTTCACCTTAGATCCAAGTGAATTCTATCTAACCCACTTGGATTTCAGCATTAGGATGACTCAACCTGCTTTTTTTAGGGGTTGCAATTAAATATGCTAATGTCAAAGGACCGAGACGACCCGCAAACATCAGTATCATGAGCATATATAAACTTGCAGGTTGTAATTCTGAAGTAATACCTCTAGATAATCCGACTGTACAAGCCGCGGAAACAGCTTCAAATAGTAAATCTAGAAAACGTTTATTAGGCTCTAAAATTAATAGCGTAAAGAAACCAATGAAAATGAGCATAGCAGTTATGCTAATGACCGCAAGAGCTTTATAGGTGACCGTTGCGGCAATCGAGTGTTTAAAAACAGTGACTTCGTCAGCTCGTCTCAAAAACGTGATCACACTCAATACAACAATAATAAATGTACCTACTTTAATACCACCAGCAGTACTTAAAGATCCGCCTCCAATAAACATTAATAGCATAGTCACCAAGGTTGCTGGATCACTCATACTGGCCATATCAATACTATTAAATCCAGAGGATCGTGGTACTGTGGCATGAAACCAAGCATTTAATGCTTGGTCTCCAATTGACATTGGGGCGAGGGTCAATGGATTATTTGCTTCTAAACACCAAATCATAATAAAGGCAAATAGATTGAGTCCCGCGATAGTAGAAAGAATCAGTTTGCTGTTGGTTGAGAGTTTTTTCCACTTATGAGCGCGTTTGATATCCATAAGTACCACAAAACCTATTCCACCAATGATATACAACATGCTGATGGTCAGAGTTACAGCATATTGGCCTGAAAAACTCATTAAACTGTCTGGAAAAAGAGAGAAACCACCATTATTAAATGCTGAGATACTGTAAAAGGCTGCATAAAACAGGGCATCACTAAAATCGTAGTATTGAAGCCACGTAAATGTCAGGATGAATGTTCCAATCCCTTCGAAAAATAGAGAATACAATAAGACGGCTTTAACAGTGAACGAGGCCCTTGCTAAACTGGTTTGACCAATTGTTTCTTGAGCCATCACTTGTTGCTTTAAACCAAGTTTAGTGGAAAGGCTCAAAGCAGCCAAAATTGCGAAAGTCATGAATCCTAAGCCACCACATTGGATGAGTAGCATAATGATGAATTGACCAAAAGTCGTATATGCCTCGCCAATATTGACCACAGAAAGTCCCGTAATTGTCACAGCAGACGTGGCGGTAAATAAGGCTTCTAGCCAAGAGACATTTCCTTCGTGTGCAAAGGGAAGTTTTAGCAGTAATGTTCCAATGATAATAAAACTGAGAAAGCCCAAAGCAAGCAAACTTGGTGGACTCAAATTAATACTTTGCGTTTTTTTATTGATCAATTGATCATAAAATTTCATCATTTCGAAATAAATCTCGATGAGAGTTTACGTAGAAGATTGACAGGACCTTCAACAATTAAAATGTCATTTTTTTGCAGCAATGTACCAGGTGCGATGTCATAAATTACATGTGTGCCACGTTGTAATAGTAATGTTTGTACGCCGTCGCTGTGCTCCATGATATCTTTAAATTCTACACCTTGTAGTTTTTCACTCACTTCCACTTTGACAATATAACGGTCATCATTCAACGCCATATAGCGTCTAACCATTGGGTAGCTTAATGATTGTGCAACGCGAATACCCATGTCTTCTTCTGGATGAATAATTTGACCAATACCGAGATGCGTCAAAATCATATGATGGGCTTTCGATTTTGCTTTTACTAGGATTTTTTCTACGCCTAAATTTTTAAGGTTGAGGACACATAGAATACTGGCCTCAATATCTTCTCCAATTGCGACAACGACGGCATCGCAATTCTGTACATTCAGTTCTCGAAGTACATGTTCATCTGTGGCATCGGCGATGACAGCATGACTGATGTTATCAGAGATATTTTCAACGTATTTTTTTTCAGTATCGATTCCAATCACATCATGTTTTAATTGAGTGAGTTCTAATGCAACTGTACCACCAAAGCTGCCTAAGCCAATTACTGCAAATAGCGCCATTGAATATCCTAAAATTTTAAAGATCAGAAAGTAATGATTTGATTTTAATTTCGCTTTGAGTGAGTTTATCTTGTTGATCTGAGTTGATTCAATTCATTTGTTGAGGATTATTTATGATCACTATAAAAATAGTAAATCGTAATTGAAATCAATGTCCATGAAAGTGCTAAGTAAATATAAGTTAAATGAATATGATCGATCATAAAGTTAGCATGAACGAAACTTGTCATGAGCACAATTGCCATCATATATATCAACGTCATACGATAACGATAAATAGGTGCTAATCCCAACATGATATAGGGGAGTGCTGCATAACCTAAAAAAATAAAAACTTCGAGGGATTTGCTTAAGGTGGTAACTTCAGGATATAGATATTTCGAAATAAACAGAAGTGCGGAAAAGATGATCCACATGAGAAAAGGAATTACTACAAAACTGAACCATATTTGCATGATTTATCTTAATATCTAAAATTTTAAAGTGATCGTTTTTTCTATCTTTCGATTTTAATTGTATATCAATTATTGAATTAAAAAAGCCTGTCAAAATGACAGGCTGTATTGATTTTATTTGAGGAAACGTTGATAACCAAGATTATTGGTAATTTCTTCGTATGGATAATTGATACTTTCTAACGTTTCAACTAAACCATCAGGGTTTTGTTGTGCATCTTCAGCTTCGAGTCCAACCAATACACGACCTTCAGCCGCACCATGATTACGATAATGGAACAGGGTAATGTTATGCGTTGGACCAAGACGTTCCAAGAATGTTAATAATGCACCTGGACGTTCAGGAAATTCAACGCGGAATAAACGTTCATTTTCAATATCAGCATGACCACCGATCAGGTAGCGAATATGTAATTTGGCAACTTCATCGTCAGATAAGTCATCCACATCATACTGAAACTTTAATGTCTCGAATATTTCTTGACGTTCTTTTTCGCCGCTTTTTAAACTAATTCCAACAAATACTTGCGCTGCAGTCGCACTACTTGCACGGTAGTTGAATTCAGTAATATTTCGACCTTGAAGGGCACGACAGAAATTGAGGAATGCACCTTTTTGTTCAGGAATCGTGACAGCAAAAATAGCTTCTTTACGTTCACCTAATTCAGTTCGTTCTGCAATATAACGTAAACGGTCAAAGTTCATATTTGCACCGCATACAATTGAAACGATGTTTTTACCTTCTAAGCCGTGCTCAGCCACATATTTTTTAATCCCTGCAAGTGCCATCGCACCTGACGGCTCAACAATACTACGGCATTCATCATAGGTGTCTTTAATTGCTGCGCATATTTCATCAGTATTCACAAGAACAACTTCTGGTTCTACGATTGGACCTGAATTGTCAGATTTTTGCAGACGAATCACTTCAAAAGGTTTTTCACCGATTTGCGCCACGGCTGTACCATCGGCGAATAAACCAACTGAAGGCAGAATCACACGTTCATTTGCTTCTAAAGCAGCTTTTAAACAAGCTGACTCGTCATATTCCACAGGAATAACTTTGACATGCGGTGCTACATCACCAAGGTAAGCAGCAACACCTGCAATCAAGCCTCCACCACCAACGGCAACAAATACATAATCCACATCTCGCCATTGACGTAAAATTTCATTGGCAATTGTACCTTGACCAGCCATAACGAGTTCATCATCATAAGGCGGAATAAAAGTCATTCCTTCTTCTTGCGCACGTTGAATTGCGTATTTATTTGCGATGTCAAAAGAATCACCATGAAGTACGACTTCACCACCCAAACGCTTTACAGCTTGGACTTTAATGTCTGGTGTTGTCTTAGGCATCACAATAATCGCGCGAATTCCTAATTTTTTTCCTGAGAGTGCTACACCTTGAGCATGGTTACCAGCAGAAGCGGTAATGACACCTCGTTCTAGTTGAGCTTTAGGAAGTTGGCTGATTCTGTTATAGGCACCGCGGAGTTTGAAGGAGAATACGGGTTGTAGGTCTTCACGTTTAAAACGAATATTATTGTTAAGACGTTCACTAATTCGTGGTGCCGCTTCGAGTGGGGTTTCGATAGCAACGTCGTATACCGTTGCTTGTAAAATTTGTCGAACCAAACGAGACAGCATGTTAATTTTCCATCTAACAGTTTAAAATAGGCGCTTATTGTAACAAACCATAAGGCTTAGCGGTTTAAAATAACTGCAAAAGTCCAAATTAGTTGAGTGAAGTCATGAGTCTATATGCAACCCAAGATGAGAAAAAACAAGCAGCAGCACAAGCAGCTTTAAAACACTTACCGAAAGGGGGCATTTTAGGCGTAGGCACAGGCAGTACTGTTAACTTTTTGATTGATTTACTTCCTGAACTTCAATTAGAAGCTGCAGTTGCAAGTTCGGAAGCGACTGCGCAGCGTTTGAAGAAGCTGGGTATTGAAGTGGTAGATATGAACTCAGTGGGTGGTCTTGATGCATATGTAGATGGTGCAGATGAGATTGATCGTCATATGCACATGATCAAAGGTGGTGGTGCCGCATTGACACGTGAAAAAATCGTGGCATCGATTGCAAAAAAATTCGTCTGTATCGTAGATGATTCTAAATGGGTAGATCAGCTGGGGCGTGATTTTCCACTTCCTGTTGAAGTGATTCCAATGGCACGTTCTGCTGTTGCTCGTAAAATTGTTTCTTTAGGTGGCGACCCAGCGTACCGTGAAGGTGTAGTGACCGACAATGGTAACGTGATTTTAGACGTGCATAACTTAAATATCTTAAATGCCCTTGAGCTTGAAAAAACATTGAATGATATTCCTGGTGTGGTATGCAACGGTATCTTTGCTTTGAATAAAGCAGACATTGCGATCGTTGCGACCAACAATGGTATTGAAGAGCGTACAGCGGTTTAATTTTAACTCCTTGACGAGCTAATGTCCCCCAAATCCCTCTTTTAAATAGAAGGGCTTTTCTTCCCCCTTTCTTAAAGGGGGATTGAGGGGGATTTAATAATTAAAGAATAACAATGACTTTATCCGATCTTCCTGATATTGAAATCACCAAAAGTATTCGATCGAAAAGACTACGTCTACGTATAGATGGAACGTCAATTCGTGTGACTGCGCCATGGTTTTGTACCCATAAACAAATACAACAGTTTGTTCAAGATTCAGAAGCTTGGATTGTTCAAACTTGGCGGGCACAACAAAGTAAAATTCAACAAATTGATCGCGTTTTACCTTTATCTTTACAGTTATTTAATTTAGAAAATCCTATTCAAATTCAATATATTCAGCAGAAATTCAACTATAAGTTTGATTCAGTGATGAATGAGCTGTGTGTGAGTGATCGTCAGCCTGAACAATATTTAAAAGCCTTTGTTATTGATTATGCTAAACAGCATCTGCCTGTATATCTGGCTCAAGTATCTGATCAGTGTGGTTTAGCTTATCATGGCTGTAAGATTCGTCAGCCAAAAACGCGGTGGGGAAGTTGTACTGCACGTCATGACATTATGTTGAATAGTGCTTTGGTGCTTTTTTCTCAGGAAATAACACGCTATGTTTGTGTGCATGAATTAGCACATACAAAGCATTTTGATCACAGTGCTCAGTTTTGGGCGGAAGTGGCGAAGTATGATCCAGATTTTAAACTTAACCGAAAAAAATTAAAAATAACGCCGTTGCCATATTGGTGGATGCATAATTAATTATTATGCTGGGATTGCTTTATCGATATTAAAAAATCAATTGTTTAGCGCTAGTCAATTAGTCTGATCTGGCGACTGGTATTCTAAATTTTGGCTATCATGACTGCTCTGTTTGGTTAGTTTGTCTCTAGTATGCTCATAAGACGAATTGGTGTGTGTTTTTTGATTCTAATTTTGTCTGTACCTGCTTTAATGCTTTATAGCATCCTCATATATATTCTACTTAACCCGAGTAATCCTATTCACTATCATTGGACGAATTATTTATCGCTTTTTGGCGGGGCTATAGCGTGGTTGATATTATTGATCATGGCAACTTTATGGATAAATCAAAAAAGGATTTCTAAATTGCTTTCCGTGAGTGGAGGGTTATGTTCGGTATGGGGAGTAACTCCTTTTGTTGTGAAACAGGATCCGATCGTATTTGTTGCTCTCCCAGGGTTTATATTTGCACTGTATTTATGCTATTTGAGTTGGCAAGAAAATCAATGAAGTCACATGATAGACTTTATTAGATGCTTAACAGAGCCATCTAAATTATTAAACTTACAAAATAACAGCATTCCCATATGAAAGGGTTCAGAAAGTCATAAGTTCCTGTCATACTACTGCCTGTAACGAATACAGTCATTTAGAGGTAGATATCGTGATTTCAGTTGGTATTGTTGGTGGTACAGGATATACAGGCGTTGAACTTTTGCGTCTTTTGCTGCGACACCCAAATGTTCAAGTGAAAGCATTGACTTCTCGTACTGAGGCTGGTCGTCGTGTCGATGATATGTTTCCAAGTTTACGTGGTCATACCGATCTAGAGTTTTCAGATTTAAGCTTAGATTTATTAAAGTCATGCGATGTTGTTTTTTTTGCGACACCACATGGTGTAGCGATGAAACACGCTGAAGAATTAGTAGCAGCGAATACAAAAGTAATCGATTTAGCCGCTGACTTTCGTTTGCAGAATTTAGCGCAATTTGAAAAATGGTACGGTATGGAGCATGCTTGTCCAGATCTACTTAAAAATTCAGTGTATGGGCTTTCTGAGCTCAATCGTGAAAAAATTAAACAAGCTCAAGTGATTGGTAATCCTGGTTGTTATCCAACGACAGTTCAAATTGGTTTGGCGCCTGTACTGAGATCTTCAGAAGTATTGGTAAAACCTGAAAGTATTATTATTGATGCAAAATCTGGTGTATCTGGAGCTGGACGCAAAGCAAGTTTAGGCATGATCTATACTGAAAATGCTGATAACTTCAAAGCCTACGGTGTTGCAGGGCATCGTCATCATCCTGAAATTGTTGAAGCGCTTGAAAATATATCAGGACAGAAAGGTGTATTTGACAATATCCTTTTTGTTCCACATTTGGTGCCGATGATCCGCGGCATGTTATCTACAATTTATGTCGATTTAACAGAAGCAGGTCAGCAAGCCGATTTTCAAGCAATTTACGAACAGTTCTACCAAAACGAGCAGTTTGTTGATGTTATGCCGGCAGGAAGTTCACCAGAAACTCGTTCTGTTCGTGGATCAAATGATTTACGTATTGCGTTGTATAAACCACAACCAACAAAGTTAGTCATTTTAGTTGCCCAAGATAACCTGGTGAAAGGTGCAGCAGGACAAGCTGTTCAAAACATGAATTTAATGTTTGGATTTGCGGAAAATGCAGGCCTTAACGTGATTGGTTTATTACCATAAAAAACCTTTTTTGACTTCACACACATTTAACTTTGCAGTTAAATGTGTGTTTTGATTTTATAAATTAGAGATGACGATGCAAAACTCAGAATCAAATAATACGTCACAGCATAAAGATGAAAAAAATATCGGTTTTTTTCAATCGAATAAACCCCTTATGGCGGGTGGGATCATCTTATGTGCAGGCAGTTTACTTCTGGGCTATACGATTGGTCATCGTCAAGGTCTAACTGTAGTTGGTTATGATGCTGACGCGGAACAATTGGTTGAAGTTGTCGAAAAACAAAAAAAAGAATTATCTGAGCTGAATAAGAAATTAAATACCTCAGTTCAAGAACGTGATGTTGCTGTAACTAACTCAAACGATATGTATGCTGCATTAAATCAAGCCAACGCTGAAAAACTTCAAATTGAAGGTCAGAGTGCGATTTTCCGAGAAGTGCTGAGACAACGTGGTGGATTGAGTTTAACAGTGCAAAATTTAGCTGTTAAGTCGCTTCCAGAAAATGTATATGAGTATCAGGTTGATTTAGTTCAAGTCAGTCCGAATAAACGTAAAGCATCTGGTGAAATTGAAATCAGATTAATTCAAGGTACGGAAGTCTTGGTTGTTCCAATTTCAGAAAAATCATTCAATTTCGACCATTATCAGCGATTAACTGGTCGTTGGACGATGCCAAAAGGCTTTACGCCCCAATTTATTGAAATCCGTGTAAAAGGCTCAAGTGCTCAAACCAAGCGCTTTAGTTGGCAACGTGGTGAAGCAATCGAATCAACTGCTGCATTTGCAGCTGAAGTACCGCAAGCTGCGGCAAATTCTCAATAATAGATTATAGAGTGCTATGCGAAGTAATAAACGTCATAAATGTCTCAATGACATTAAATTATCATTTCAACAATCTGGATTGGTGGATTGGCACTTCAATCCACGATTGAGTGATGCACAAAATGATGAAGCCGATGGCGATTTAGCTGTAGCAACAGCACCACCGCAATTTAAGCGACCTCCCTTATACAATGTGGTATTGTTGAATGATGATTACACGCCAATGGATTTTGTAATTGAAATTTTACAACAATACTTTGCATTGAATCTTGACCAAGCTACCGAAGTAATGCTAACAGTACATTATCAAGGGAAAGGTATCGCAGGTGTCTATCCTAGAGACATTGCTGAAACCAAGGCGAATCAAGTCAACAATTATGCGCGCTCTCAAAGTCATCCATTGCTTTGCCAGATCGAGCCACAAGAATAAGGGGATCACATGCTCAGTCGTCAATTAGAAGTATCACTGCGTTTGGCTGTTAGCATGGCTCGTCAAAAGAGACATGAGTTTCTTACAGTTGAACATTTGTTACTCGCACTTTTAGATAATGATTCTGCCGTGAATGCACTAAAAGCCTGCGGTGCAGAAATTGTCAGTTTGCGTAAAGAACTTGAAGAGTATGTAGAGCAACATACGCCTAAATTAGGCGATAATGCTGAGCAAGCGCCTCATCCTACAGAAAGCTTTGATCGTATATTGCAACGTGCAATTTTCCATGTTCAGTCTAGTGGTGGAGATCGGACAGTTGAAGGTGCAGATGTACTGGTTGCAATGTACTCAGAAAGAGATTCATTTGCGGTTTATTTGCTAAAACGCCACCAAATCAATCGTCTTACTTTAACTCAATATCTTTCACACGGTGCGCGTAAGGAAGATGTTCCAGCTGAAGAAGAAACGGATGACTTAGATGGTGAAAACTCAGCCTCAGCAAATGCAGGTCCATTAGAACTTTATACCCTAAATCTCAATGCAGAAGCTTTAAAGGGTAAAACCGATCCTTTGATTGGTCGTGAAAAAGAAATTGAGCGTGCAGCTCAAATTCTATGTCGACGTCGTAAAAACAATCCGCTTTTGGTGGGTGATCCAGGTGTGGGTAAAACATCCATAGCAGAAGGTTTGGCTTGGCTGATTGTTAACAATAAAGCACCAAAGCCACTGCTGAATGCGGAAATCTATAGTTTAGATATCGGTGCACTTGTTGCAGGTACAAAATACCGTGGTGACTTTGAGAAACGATTAAAGCAATTGTTAAATGCCCTAAAGAAGAAGCCCGAAGCAATTTTATTTATTGATGAAATTCATATGATCATTGGTGCAGGCTCAAGTATGGGTAGCACTATGGATGCATCGAATTTAATCAAACCTGCATTGGCAAATGGTACTTTACGTTGCATTGGCTCAACAACGTTTCAAGAATATCGTCAAGTTTTTGAAAAAGATCATGCATTATCACGCCGTTTCCAAAAAATTGATGTTAATGAGCCATCAATTAATGAAACAATTGATATTCTTCGTGGACTCAAGTCTAAATTTGAAGAATTTCATAAAGTTCAATATGATGATGCAGCTCTTGTTTCTGCAGTTGAGTTATCGGCTAAATTTATCAATGATCGCTTCCTCCCAGATAAAGCGATTGACGTAATAGATGAAGCAGGGGCACAACGACGTTTGAGAGCTGATCAAGATAACACTTTGATTACAGTTGAAAATATTGAAGATATTGTTTCGAAAATTGCACGAATTCCACCTAAAACTGTGTCTAAAGATGATAAATCTGTACTTGAGCACTTAGAGCGTGATCTTAAACGAGTTGTATTTGGTCAAGATGAGGCGATTACCGCATTATCCTCTGCAATTAAATTGTCACGAGCTGGGCTTAAAGCACCAGATAAGCCAGTTGGTAGTTTTGTATTTGCAGGACCTACTGGTGTAGGTAAAACTGAGGTAACAAAACAACTTGCAAAACTACTCGGTGTTGAACTAGTCAGATTTGATATGTCTGAATATATGGAACGCCATGCGGTTTCACGTTTAATTGGTGCACCTCCAGGTTATGTTGGTTTTGATCAAGGTGGCTTACTGACTGACGCAATACATAAAAATCCACATTGTGTATTGTTATTGGATGAGATTGAAAAGGCACATCCTGATGTGTTTAATTTATTGCTGCAAGTCATGGATCATGGTTCATTAACTGATAATAATGGTCGTAAGTCAGACTTCAGAAATGTCATTATAGTGTTAACAACGAATATTGGCGCTGAAAGTATTTCCCGTACAAGTATTGGTTTTACAGAGCAAGATAATAGTCGTGATAATCAGGAAGCAATGAAGAAGGCATTTACACCAGAGTTTAGAAACCGCTTAGATGGGGTTATTCAATTTAAAGCTCTACCTACGACAGTAATCGATTCTGTAGTAGATAAATTCCTTACAGAACTTCAAGCTCAACTTGATGACAAAAAAGTTGTTTTAGAAGTAGATCAGTCTGCACGAGATTGGTTAAGTGAAAACGGTTATGATCGTCTGATGGGTGCTCGTCCAATGCAGCGTTTGATTCAAGAGCATTTGAAAAAGCCGCTTGCTGAAATGATTTTATTTGGTGAGCTGGCTGAAAACGGCGGTAATGTAGCAGTAACAGTTAAAAAAGAAGATGGCAAAGCCGTTGGATTAAAGTTGGAAGTATTTGAAGATTCTGCAGCTGAACCAGCATAGTGTGTTATTAATTGTATTAAAGCCCGTTTATTTAAACGGGCTTTAATTTTTGGGTGAAAGTATGGACATACAAGTTACAAAAGTAATATCTACGACAGCTTTATTTTTTCTGACAGCACTGATGGAAATATTAGGGTGTTACTTTCCATATTTGATCCTAAATCAAGGGCGTGCGCATTGGTTGTGGCTACCCACTTTTGTCGCACTCGCTGCTTTTGTGTGGTTATTGACTTTGCATCCAGCAGCATCAGGTCGAATATATGCTGCATATGGAGGTATTTATATTTGTTCGGCATTGTTGTGGTTAAAGTTTGTGGATCAAATGGATCTTACTAAATGGGATATCATTGGTGGCGGAGTGGTTATTTTCGGGGCGCTGATTATCATTTTACAGCCACAAGGCTTAATTCGGTGAGTTGTTATAGGAGAAAGTCTGTTTAATTAAATTAATAATAAATCGACCTTGAATATTTTTGAGAAAAATTTAGAAGCCTATTTAATAAAATTTACATAAAGGCTTTTTAAATTGGCATGAAATAGGCATATATTTTCCGCCTATAATTTTGAAATACTTCAGAGTTTCATCATTATTCGACAATAAACAATGTAATTAGAATAAGGATTTTTCATTTGTCTACAACATATTCCAAGCAAGAAAAAACCAGCCGTATCAAAGGAATTATTGGTGCAGCTTCTGGTAATTTAGTTGAATGGTTTGATTTTTATATATATGCAGTATTTGCTGTATATTTTACCCAAGCTTTAACTGCGCCAGATATGGATAGTTCTACCCAAGCCATCTATGTGTGGGGTGTATTTGCAGCAAGCTTTTTTATGCGACCTATCGGTAGTTGGCTTTTTGGTCGAATTGCAGATAAACACGGTCGAAAAAAATCAATGGTCATCTCAATTATATTGATGGCTATAAGTTCTTTCATGTTTGCAGCGTTACCAACGTATGAGCAAGTGGGTATGGCTGCACCGTTTTTATTATTAATGGTTCGATTGCTTCAAGGCTTATCCGTTGGTGGTGAATATGGTGCTGTGGCGACTTATATGAGTGAATTGGGTTTAAAAGGTCAACGTGGCTTTTTTTCATCATTTCAATACGTAACGCTCACGGGTGGTCAACTCCTTGCAAGTTTATTGGGTGTAATATTCTTAGCTTTTATGTCTGAACAGCAGCTTTATGATGGGGGATGGCGAATTCCATTTATTATTGGTGGTGTTGCAGCAATTTTATCTTTATTAGCGAGAAGTAGATTAGAAGAGACTTTATCCAGTGATGAAAGTGATAAAGAAGATTCTGGTACACTTCGTGAGCTTTTTAAAAATCACTGGAAAACTTTCCTTTTGGTGGTTGGTTATACTTCAGCAGGCTCTCTTAGTTTCTATGTGATTACAGTTTACTCAAAAACTTACCTTACCAATATTGGAATAGATCCTAAAACGGTAGGGTTGATGATGACAGCCTGCATTTTTGTACTCATGGTCGCGCAACCATTCTTTGGTGCATTGTCAGATCGTATTGGTCGCAGAAATTCTATGCTGTTATTTAGTGGTCTGATGGCTATATTTATCTATCCAGTCATGGCAATCGGGATGAGATATTTTAGCGAAACTCCATTTATTGTCGCGATGCTACTGATTTTCCTGATGCTATTGCTTAGTTTGTATACCTCTATTGGCGGTATTGTAAAAGCTGAAATGTTTCCTCCGCATGTACGTGCGTTGGGTGTAGGTTTCTCTTATGCGATAGGTAATGCCGTATTTGGTGGTTCTGCACCTTCTGTTGCCTTGCAGTTTAAGGCCGCAGGAATTGAAAATTCATTTTTTATTTACGTGATCATTATTTTAATCGTATGTTTCTTTTGTAGTTGGCAACTTCCCAAAGAACCTAAATATTTAAAAGATGATCATTAAGATTTAGAAAATAAAAAAGCACCCGAGGGTGCTTTTTTAGTGGATGAAATTAATCTTTTTTTAAGCGTTCATTGATGAGGAACTCAACAAGTGCTTTTTGAGCGTGAAGGCGGTTTTCAGCTTCATCCCATACCACAGCATTTTTGTGATCGAGCATATTTTCTGAAATTTCTTCACCGCGATGGGCAGGTAAACAGTGCATAAATAAACAGTCTGGATGAGCAAGATCCATTAGACGTTCATTGACTTGAAAATCAGCAAAAGCTTTTTCACGAATTTTTTGCTCTTCTTCTTGTCCCATGCTGGCCCAAACATCAGTAACGATAAGGTCGGCATTCACTGCAGCATCTTCAGCAGAGTCTACAACTTCGGCGCAGTGCGCGAATTCAGAGAGAAATTCAGGTTTTGGTTCATAACCTTTTGGTGATGCAATTTTAAGTTTAAAGCCCCACATATGTGCAGCTTCGATATATGAGTTACACATATTATTACCATCACCAATCCACGCAACGGTTTTGCCTTGGATAGCGCCACGGTGTTCTACGAATGTTTGAACATCAGCAAGCAATTGGCAAGGGTGGTGATCATCGGTCAGTGCATTAATAACTGGGACTTTAGAATATTCTGCAAAACGTGTGACAATATCGTGGCCAAAAGTACGAATCATCACAATATCAAGCATGCTTGAAATAACGCGAGCTGAATCTTCAATCGGTTCGCCGCGACCTAATTGCGTATCCCGGGACGAGAGGAAAATTGCGCTACCACCAAATTGGGTCATACCAGCTTCAAAAGAAACACGGGTACGTGTGCTCGATTTTTCAAAAATCATTCCCATTACTTTACCAACAAAGGGTTGGTAGACTTCATGATTATGCTGCATGCGTTTTAATTCTATAGCACGATCAATAATGCGATTTAATTCTGCAGTTGAAAGGTCACGTAAAGTAAGAAAATGTCGTAGAGCCATGGTTACTCCACAATCATTGTTTCGTCAAAATAGTGAATGAGACGACCAATAATTGTTGGTTGATGAAAAAAAACGAGAATCGACTAATATACTATATGTAAAGAGAATTGCAAAAAAACTAGACTTTTTGGTGCCCATCTAGGAAGCGATCGACAGAATAGCTGATGTATTCGATGGTTTCTTGATCGGTTTCAAGTACTGGTATCCCCATTAAAATTTTCCATTCTAAATTTCTTAAGATTCCAAAATATAATTGAGCAGAAAATAAAGGATTTTCACATTTTAACACACCAAGTTTATGCGCATTTTCTAATGCATTTGCGATCGCTAACTGGATATGTTTAGGGCCTTTTTCGTGCAAATAAAGAGCAAGTTCTGGATTTTTTTGGGATTGCTCAATCACGAGGCGCATAAAGGCAGTATGATCTTCTTTTTTAATGTGGCGATGAAAGTTAAGTAGTGTATGTATCAGATAAGATCTAAAATCGCCATGATCTGGATCATATGCAACACAGATATCTTTAAAAAAGAGTTCACGTCGATAATCACATATAGCAGTAAAAAGGCCTTCTTTGCCGCCAAAATATTTATAAATAGATGCTTTGGAGCCTCCAGCATGTTGAACAATATCATCCAAAGACACAGCATCGTAGCCACGTTCCAAGAATAGCGTATTGGCGCTTAGCAATAATGCTAAACGTCGTTCTTGACCACGGCGAGTATGGGGCATATCACAACCAGAAGTTTCAATATGCGGAAATGGATGTTGCATGCAGTAACAATAGCGAAAAATGAAATTGAAGATGGAGTATAACAAATTAAAGCACTTAACGCCTGACACTCAAAATAATAACAAAATCAAAAAATGAATGATAATTCATTTTTATATGACTAAAGTTTTAGAGCAAAAATACTAAACGGTCATATATCAAACTAAATTTATAGATATACTAAAAACTCGATAATTATAGTAAACACTGTGGAAAGGAATATGACAGAACAATCGTCTGCAGGCTTAAGATTTAGACAAGCATTAGAAGTGGAAAAGCCATTACAAATCATCGGAACTGTAAATGCATATGCAGCAATGATGGCAAAACAAGTTGGCTATAAAGCAATTTATCTATCAGGCGCAGGTGTTGCAAACTATTCCTATGGTCTTCCTGATTTGGGAATGACGAGTTTAGATAATGTGCTTGAAGATGTTCGTCGTATCACTGAACGTGTAGATACGCCTTTGCTTGTGGATATTGATACAGGTTGGGGCGGTGCATTTAATATCGCACGAAGTATCAAGCAAATGATCGCTGCTGGAGCTGCTGCTGTTCATATTGAAGACCAAGTTGCGCAAAAACGCTGCGGACATCGTCCGAATAAAGAAATTGTGTCACAACAAGAAATGGTAGACCGTATTAAGGCTGCTGTTGATGCAAAAACTGATTCTAATTTCGTGGTCATGGCACGTACGGATGCGCTGCAAAAAGAAGGGCTTCAAGCCGTCATTGATCGTGCATGTGCATGTGTTGAAGCTGGAGCTGATGCTATTTTTGCGGAAGCGATGACTGATATAACGATGTATAAAACAGTCTGTGATGCTGTAGGTGTGCCTGTGCTAGCGAATATCACTGAATTTGGTGATACCCCTTATTATACGACCGAAGAGCTAGCAGAACAGGGAATTTCTATGGTGTTATACCCATTGTCTGCGACACGTGCGATGCAGAAAGCAGCATTAGAAGTGATGCATTCTATTCGTAAAGACGGCACGCAAGTGAATGTTATTGATAAAATGCAACAACGAAAAGAATTATACGAGTTCCTTGATTATCATACTTTCGAAAACACACTAGATAAGCTATTCACTCAGGAGAAATAAAAAAATGGCTGAAGGAAAAGTATTGACTGGCGCAGGATTGCGTGGACAAGTCGCAGGTAAAACAGCACTTTCAACCGTTGGGAAAAGTGGTGCGGGCTTAACATATCGTGGTTATGATGTTCAGGATTTGGCGGAAAATTGCCAATTTGAAGAAGTTGCATATTTAATTTTCTTTGGTGAACTACCTACGGCGCAACAACTTGCGGACTATAAAGCAAAACTAAAATCACTGAGAGCATTACCACAAGCACTAAAAGAAGTGCTTGAGCGTATTCCAGCAGATTCACATCCTATGGATGTTATGCGTACAGGTGTTTCTATGTTGGGTAACTTAGAAACAGAACAGTCCTTTGGTGAACAGCAAGATATAGCTGATCGTATTTTGGCAACATTGCCAGCCATTATTTGTTATTGGTATCGATATAGCCATGATGGTGTTCGTATCGAAGAAAATACTGATGACGACTCAATTGGTGCTCAATTCTTGCATTTATTGCGTGGCGAAAAACCTAATGAATTGCATGAACAAGTCATGAATGTTTCCTTAATTCTCTATGCAGAACATGAATTTAACGCTTCAACATTTACGGCACGTGTGTGTGCTTCGACGTTATCAGATTTACATTCGTGTATTACAGGTGCGATTGGTTCTTTGCGTGGTCCACTGCATGGCGGTGCAAATGAAGCGGCAATGGATATGATTGAGCAATGGAAATCTCCTGAAGAAGCTGAGCGCGAAATGCTGGGTATGCTCGAACGCAAAGAAAAAATCATGGGCTTTGGTCATGCAATTTACAAAGACAATGATCCACGTAATGGGATTATTAAGGTATGGTCTGAGCGCTTGGCTAAGGACGTAGGAGATACTGTTTTATATCCAGTATCAGTACGTTGTGAAGAAGTCATGTGGCGAGAGAAAAAATTATTCTGTAATGCTGATTTCTTCCATGCTTCTGCTTATCACTTTATGGGTATACCAACGAAGCTATTCACGCCAATTTTTGTGATGTCTCGTGTAACAGGATGGGCGGCACATGTGATGGAGCAGCGTGCGGACAACCGTATTATTCGACCAAGTGCAGATTACACAGGACCTGAATTACGCAAAGTTGTACCAATTGAACAGCGTGCTTGAAAAGCATAATAAAAAGCTCCTTCGGGAGCTTTTTATTTTGTTGAGCAGAGTAAAATGGCATCTTGTTTTTCGTAGCCTGTTTCAGTAGGAATACCCATATAACTAATAACTGCAACGCGATAATTGGGGAAAGTGTGAGGAAATGCGTAAAGTTTTTTGATCTGAGGTAAATTACGATGATATCGAATATTCTCGAATTGTTGGCTTTTATACATTGAAGGTTTAGAACTTTGGCTGAGTTGTACCTGAGATTGGAATTTACTTACTTTAATTTCAGGCACGTTTAACCAAAAATTTCCAGTCTGTTCTCTTTGTTTATTTAATTTTAGGTTAGCAGTCTTAGGGCTTAATGGCGCTGGTTTGACAAGGCGAGCTTGAATACTTTGAATTTTGCGAAGCGTATGCTGAGTTTCAGTAATGTGATTTCGGCTATTTAATGGGGTATAAATGGATTGAACCTCAATCGCTTTATGTGGGTTTCTGCTGTTGAGCAAATAATAATAAAGTGTTGGTAGTCGACCAGATTCATCATGGTAATGGCGTAAATAATATATTTTCTGATCTTTAATATCTGAACCTAGTACTTCTATTGTCTCCGGACCGCCGACTGTGGCAAAGGAGGGTGAAGAAATAAGGCAGAAGATGATACCTAGATAAGTTTTATGCTTTAAGTGATTATTGTTCATTTGGACTCATCTTTTTGTATTTTATATTGAGCATGATTTAAAATTTTAGAATTATGATGAAGAATAGGTTAATCAAATGTGTTGATTAACCTAAATCTAGAAGTTTACTCGGCAGTAGTGCTTACAACTTCATCTTCATCATCTTCAGCAGTATCCATTCCTAATTCTTTTAGCTTACGAGTCAAGGTATTGCGACCCCAACCTAAAAGCTCAGCAGCATGGCGTTTTCTTCCTCGAGTTTGTTGTAGTGCCGCATTAATTAAGGTGCGTTCAAACATAGGCGTGGCGATATCCAATAATTTCATTTCGCCATTTTTGAGTTTTTGTACAGCCCACTGACTAAGCAACTCATCCCAATGCTGAATAGCGATACGATCTGCTTGATTGTGTGGATGATTTGGATCATCAGATTTTTGGATTGGTAGTTGTTTTAACTCAGAAGGAAGATCTTCTGGGTAAACCTCTCTTCCAGTAATCATCACTGTCAGCCAGCGACATGTGTTTTCAAGTTGACGTACATTACCTTGCCAAGGCAACTGTTTCATGTATTCAATAGTTTCTGTACGTAAAATCTTTGGACTTACACCAAGTTCTTTACCTGCTCGTGCGAGAAAGTGTTGTGCGAGCATCGGAATGTCTTCCGAGCGGTGAGCAAGTTTAGGAATATGAATACGAATTACATTCAGACGATGATAAAGATCCTCACGGAAGCGTCCATCATGTACTAATTTTTCTAGATCTTGGTGAGTCGCAGCGACAATGCGGACATCAACACGCACTGGAATGTGTCCACCGACGCGATAAAACTCGCCATCAGCTAAAACACGCAATAAACGCGTTTGGGTTTCGAATGGCATGTCCCCAATTTCATCAAGGAATAATGTACCGCCATTGGCTTGCTCAAAACGACCTTGTCGCTGAGTATTAGCGCCAGTGAATGCACCTTTTTCATGACCAAATAATTCAGTTTCAATCAAATCTTTCGGAATGGCAGCCATATTAAGCGCAATAAATGGCTTGCTGCTACGTGGTGAATGACGATGCAATGCATGAGCGACTAACTCTTTACCTGTACCTGACTCACCATTAATTAATACCGTAATGTGTGATTGCGACAAACGTCCAATTGCTCGGAAGACTTCCTGCATTGCAGGAGATTCTCCAATGATCTCAGTTGATTGAATTGGCTGTACGGATGATTTCGCAGATTCTTGTTGTTGGAGCTTATTAATGTGCATGATGGCACGATTGACAAGTGCTAAAGCCTCATCAATATCAAATGGTTTTGGTAAATATTCAAAAGCACCCGTTTGATAGCTTGATACTGCTGACTCTAGATCCGAATGTGCCGTCATGATGATCACAGGTAGATCAGGATAATGACCTTTGACTTTAGCGAGAAAGGTAAGACCATCAATTCCTGGCATCCGTATATCTGTCAAAATTACATCAGGTGTATCATCAAGTAACTGATCCAGTGCAGATTGAGCTTCTTCGAAACTGGTAACATCTAAACCTTCTTCTTTAAATGTTTTTTCTAGAACCCAACGCATGGCGCGATCGTCATCTATTACCCAAATTTTATTTCGCGACATGGTTTAACTCCCAAGGTATATAAAGACTAAATACGGTTTTGCCTGGAACAGATTGGCATTCAATCATTCCATTGTGTTGATGCATAATATTTTGTGCGATGCTCAGACCTAAGCCTGTTCCTTTAGCGCGTCCTGTGACTAATGGATAAAATACGGACTCTAAAATTTCCTCTGGAACGCCAGGGCCGTTATCTTCGATATCAATTCGAACAGTTGAGCGATGTAAAGTTCCGTTAATCGTGACAAGGCGATGAATACGTGTACGCAGGGTTAATTCAGGTTGAGTGTCTTGAAAAAACTCTTTATTTTCAGTCATGGCCTGAATAGCATTTACACTGATGTTCAACATCACTTGAATAAGTTGATCCCGATCTGCTTCAACATCAGGTAAAGAAAGATCATAATCACGAGTAATTTTAATTTTCTTTTTTGTTTGGTTCACAATCAGAGAACGAACGCGTTCCAAAGGCTCGTGAATATTTACAGGTTCATAGCTTGGTAACTGCCGAGAACCGAGCATTGTGTCAGCAAGATTTCTCAGGCGATCTACTTCACTAATAATAATGTCCGTAAATTCTTTATATTCAGGATCATTTAAACTACGTGCCAATAATTGAGTTGCGCCACGTATGCCCCCTAATGGATTCTTAATCTCATGCGCGACACCTCTGATTAATTGGCGTGCGACCTGATGTTGTTGAATAAAATTTTCTTCTTTAGAAATTTTCAACATTCGATCAATTGGATTGAGTTCAATCAGAAGGAGGGGGTGATAACTTTTGCCAGTGTTAAGTTGGGCAACAGAATAGTCAACATGTACATCTTTAAAGTTCACAATAATAGTCGCTTCACGGCGGGTATAAGCTTGCCCCGTGAGTAATGTATTCGTGAGTGCTTCTTCTGTGTTAAATGAATCACCTGGAGATTGTAAAATACTGAGCACAGATTGACCTGATGCTCTTAATAAGCTGATATCAAAGAGTGCTTCACATGAGGAATTTAAATAAAAAATATTTAATTCACTATCGACTAAAAGTATCGCAGTGCTCAAGTTGTCTACGAGTAAACGGTAATCAATCGTTGGTTGTTGATTCATTAACCTCAAAATCCTGTCTTAAAATAGAGCAATTGCATCTATGAGTTTTTCCATCACTGCTCACAAAGAGGGAGTTATTTAATTTTAACGTCCTCAAATAAAGCAAAATATGAGCCAACTTTGTTTGAAATCGTTAAATACAACTAAAATGAACTCATTTATTAAGAAAAAAAGCGCGAAGCGATTGCAAAATATTCATGCAAAGTTGGGTTTATTTAATAATGCATCATATTGGTGCGATTGCAATATTTTTTAAAATTTATAGGAATATTTTGGTGCGTTATGCAAAGAGTGGGGTTTTCAACTGTTTTTATGAATTGAAAAGACATACAATACGCGGATTCTAGTGGAGCGCAGATTCATGAAATCCCCCAAAGTCGGTTTTGTTTCTTTAGGTTGTCCTAAGGCATTGGTAGATTCCGAGCGAATTCTTACTCAGTTAAAAACTGAAGGTTATGATGTAGCGTCGGATTATGACGGTGCTGATTTAGTTGTTGTTAATACCTGTGGTTTTATTGAATCTGCAGTACAAGAGTCATTAGACGCGATTGGCGAGGCGATGAGTGCGAACGGTCGCGTCATCGTAACAGGTTGTTTGGGTAAAGATGAAGAAAAAATTCGTCAAATGCATCCAAACGTACTTAAAGTTACTGGTGCAGCAGCTTATCAAGAAGTAATGGAAGCTGTGCATCAATATGTTCCTGAACCCCCTAAACACAATCCGTTTATTGATCTTGTACCAGAACAAGGTATTCGACTAACACCAAAACATTATGCATATTTGAAGATATCTGAAGGGTGTAACCATCGTTGTACCTTCTGTATTATCCCAAGTATGCGTGGCGATCTGGTATCTCGCCCAGTTGGTTCTGTATTAGAAGAAGCGGCGGCTTTAAAACGATCTGGTGTGAAGGAAGTCTTGGTTATTTCTCAAGATACTTCGGCATATGGTGTTGATACAAAATACAAGCTTGATTTTTGGAATGGTCAGCCTGTAAAAACTAAGTTCTACGATATGTGTGAAGCATTAGGTCAATTGGGTATTTGGGTGCGTCTGCATTATGTCTACCCATATCCACATGTTGATGCGGTTATCGATTTGATGGCACAGGGTAAGATCTTGCCTTACTTAGATATTCCATTCCAACACGCTAGCCCTAAAATTTTAAAACTGATGAAGCGTCCAGCGCATAGTGAAAACACGCTAGAGCGTTTAAAAGTTTGGCGTGAAAAGTGTCCTGATTTAGTCATTCGTTCTACATTTGTTGTTGGCTTCCCGGGTGAAACTGAAGAAGATTTCGTGCAACTTCTAGATTGGTTGAAAGAAGCTCAGCTCGATCGCGTTGGTTGTTTTACATACTCTCCAGTTGAAGGTGCAACTGCAAATGATCTGCCAGATCATGTGCCTGAAGAAATTAAACAGGAACGCTACGAACGCTTTATGCAGGTTCAGCAAGAAATTTCTGCTGCAAAACTACAAAAGCGTATTGGTCAAACCATGACTGTGCTGGTTGATGATCTAGAAGAAGAGTTTCCAGTTGCAGTGGCGCGTTCTTATGCAGATGCCCCTGAAATTGATGGAAATGTCTTTGTGGAAGATATTGATAAGAGCATGATTAAAGCAGGTGATTTACTGGTTGTTAAAATCACTGATGCGGATGAATACGACCTTTATGCAGAATTGATTGAAATTAAAACCGCATAATTGTTTGAAGTAATACTTATAAATGAATTCGGATATTGGAGTTTGTAATGTTAGATTCTAAAAAACCACGCTTTGGTCGTATTCTGCTAAAACTTTCGGGTGAAGCGCTAGCAGGCAATAAAGATATGGGTATCGATGCACAAGTGCTTGATCAAATGTCTTTATCTATTGCTCACTTGGTTGGTCTAGGTGTGCAAGTTGGTATCGTTGTGGGTGGTGGTAACCTTTATCGTGGTAGCCAATTACAGCAAGATGGGTTGGTTGGTCGCGTAACAGGTGATCAAATGGGTATGCTAGCAACTGTGATGAACGGTTTGGCGCTACGAGATGCATTGGTACGTCGTAATATTAAAACCCGTTTAATGTCAGCATTACCAATCGGTACAGTTGTAGAATCATATTCTAGCCGTGATGCGATTCGTCATTTAAATAATGGTGAAGTTTGTGTGTTTGTGGCGGGTACTGGTAATCCATTCTTTACGACAGATACCGCTGCTTGCTTACGTGGTATTGAGATTGAGGCCAACTTAATTCTTAAAGCGACGAAGGTAGATGGTGTCTACAATAAAGATCCAAGCAAATACGAAGATGCTGTTAAATATGATGCATTAACATTTGACCAAGTCTTAGATGAGAAACTTGGTGTAATGGATTTAACCGCGATTTGCTTATGCCGTGACCATAATGTTCCACTTCAAGTATTCGATATGAATAAATCAGGTGCGTTATTGTCAGTGGTTATGGGTGAAAAAGAAGGTACTCACGTTACTAATTGATGTACGTGGCTTTCAAAGCTATTTATACTAAACACTATTTTGATTTAAATTTTGAGAATTAGGTAAGGAAGATCACATGATTAACGATCTTAAAAAAGATGCTGAAGAGCGCATGAATAAATCATTGGACTCATTAGAGCATGGTTTTGCTAAAGTTCGTACAGGTCGTGCACATCCATCAATTCTTAACGGCGTAATGGTTCCTTACTATGGCTCTGATGTGCCATTAAACCAAGTTGCTAACATTGGTGTTGAAGATTCGCGTACATTGCTTGTTCAACCTTTCGAGCGCAATATGGTTGCTGCAATTGATAAAGCAATTCGTGAGTCAGATTTAGGTTTGAACCCAATTACTGCTGATTCAATTCGTGTACCAATGGCGGCATTAACTGAAGAAACACGCCGTGATATGCAAAAAGTGGCACGTAACGAGGCTGAAAATGCAAAAGTTGCGATTCGTAATATTCGCCGTGATGTATTAGGTGATATTAAAGCGTTGCTGAAAGAAAAAGAAATTTCTGAAGACGATGAGCGTCGTGCTGGCGATGAAATCCAAAAAATCACAGATAAATTTGTTGCTGAAGTTGAAAAGCGTTTAGCAGCAAAAGAAGCAGAGTTGATGAAGGTCTAAGCTATATAATGACCATCTCAGCAGAGCTTCTGCCTCAACATGTTGCCATCATTATGGATGGCAACAATCGTTTTGCAAAAAAGAAACATCTACAAAAAGGTGATGGACACCGTGAAGGAAAAAATGTCCTTGATCCGATTGTAGAGCATTGTCGTAAAGTGGGTGTAAAAGCACTTACTGTTTATGCCTTCTCAAGTGAAAACTGGAATCGACCTCAATACGAAGTTGATTTGCTCATGAAACTGTTGGAAGAGACGATTAATGAACAAATTCCTCGAATGATAAAGTTTCAGATTGGGCTTAGATTCATCGGGGATCGCTCTCGTTTATCGCCAGAATTGCAACAATTAATGTTGCAAGCAGAACAAAGGACTGCTACTTTCACAGAAATGACGCTCACAATTGCTGTGAGCTATGGTGGAATGTGGGATATCGCACAAACTGCTAAAACAATCGCACAACTCGTCAAAGAACAAAAAATTGATGTTGATCAAGTTGATGTTGATTTGTTTGCTCAGCATGTCAGTTTAGGTGACTTACCTCCAGTCGACTTATTGATTCGTACTGGTGGTGATTATCGATTGTCTAATTTTTTATTATGGCAATCTGCATATGCTGAGTTGTATTTTACTGAGACGTTGTGGCCAGAATTCACAACAGAAGAATTGGATCATGCCTTTGGTGTGTTTTTAGGGCGTGAAAGGCGCTTTGGAAAAACCTCTGAGCAGGTCCAACAAGAGAAAATAGAGAACTAATAATGTTAGAGCGGATAATTACCGCATTGATTTTAGTGGCTGTAGTCTTGAGCTGTATGTTTGCAACTACATCCATTTATCCAATGTTAGCGTTAATGATTATCGCTGCCGGGGGGGCTGGCTATGAGTGGTTTAAACTCATGCCTCGTCAAACTGATCAAGTGAATAAATTTAAAGCAGGATGCTTTGGTGTAATCACTGCGGTATTTTCTGCAATTGCGCTTTATTTTGATGATCTAGTACTGCTGTTGTGGAGTGCTTCGATTATTACTTGGGTTATTACCATTTATTGGGTTAAGCAATATCCTCTTTATGATGCGTGGTATAACACTTCACTGAATTGGATTGGTGTAGTGATTATTAGCGCTGCAGTATCGGCAATATACGAAGTCTGGATAAGTTCACCTTGGTGGCTCATGTATCTATTCCTCTTAGTGTGGGGTGCTGATAGTGGGGCGTATTTTGTAGGTAGGAAGCTTGGTAAGCGTAAGCTTGCACCTGAGGTGAGCCCGAATAAATCTATTGAAGGGTTAATCGGTGGTGTAATTACAGTCATCATTGTTATCTTATTTGTACAATTTAACTATTTAGATTTAACCGCAGTAGAGCATATTCTATTTTTACTCCTATCTGTGCTGACAGTATTTAGCTCAGTTCAAGGTGATTTATTTGAATCAATGATTAAGCGTCGTGCAGGTATTAAGGATTCAGGTCGTATTTTGCCTGGTCATGGTGGTGTATTAGATCGCATTGACTCATTGCTTGCTGCCGCACCTATTTTTGCTGCGGGAATATTTGTTTTAAAACTTGTTGGTGTAGATTTATAGATGTCTCAATCAGTATGTATATTAGGTGTAACGGGTTCAATTGGACAAAGTACCTTAAAAGTCATTGATCGACATCCAGAGAAGTACAATGTTTTTGCGGTATCTGCATTTAGTCGTGTAGAGCAGTTAAGCGAAATATGTCAACAATATCATCCACAGTATGCTGTTGTACCTTCAGGCAAGGTGGATGAACTACATCAATTTTTCAAATTAAAAAATATCACTTCAACCGAAATTCTCTCTGATGAGTCGGGTTTAATCGCTGTTGCTGAGCATCCTCAGGTTGATATCGTGATGGCGGCGATAGTGGGTGCGGCAGGATTATTGCCAACACTCGCTGCTGTTCAAGCTGGTAAGCGTGTTCTTCTAGCAAATAAAGAATCGTTGGTGATGTCTGGTGACATCATGATGAAGGCCGCTAAAGAGAATAAAGCCTTATTATTACCTGTAGATTCTGAACATAACGCAATATTTCAGTGCCTGCCTCAAAATTATTTACAATTAGATACAGGTGGTAAACCCCAGTTAGGTGTTTCACAAATTTTGTTGACTGCTTCTGGCGGTCCATTTTTGCATCATACGCTAGATGAGCTCAGTAATGTGACACCTGCACAGGCTTGTAAGCACCCTAATTGGTCTATGGGGCAGAAGATATCAGTTGATTCGGCAACGCTAATGAACAAAGGTCTCGAGTTGATCGAGGCCTGTCATTTATTTTCAATTCAAGAACATTTTGTTACAGTGGTTGTGCACCCACAAAGTATTATTCACTCAATGGTTCAGTATGTTGATGGTAGTACTTTGGCTCAAATGGGTAATCCTGATATGTGTACGCCGATTGCACATGCATTTGCATGGCCAGATCGGATTGAAACACATGTTCCTCCGCTAGATTTATTTCTAAACGATACGCTTAATTTTATGCAGCCTGATACTGTACGCTTTCCAGCGTTGCAATTGGCTCGTGAAGCAATGAAATCTGGAGGATTGGCGCCTGCGATCTTAAATGCTGCAAACGAAATCGCGGTTGAAGCATTTTTAAAAAATAAAATCAAATTTTTAGATATTCCTAAAGTTGTTGAATCCACTTTGAACCATATTCAAAATTCAAATGCTGATTCTTTAGAGCTAATCCTAGAGACTGATGCGCTTTCACGTCGCTATGCTATTCAACTCACGAATTCACTGAGTACCTAAGATGAATATACTTTTCATTATCGTCGCGGCTATTTTGCTTCTAGGTCCATTGATTGCAATTCATGAATTTGGACATTACTGGGTAGCACGAAAACTTGGCGTTAAGGTTCTTGTGTATTCAATTGGATTTGGTCCAACAGTTCTAAAGTGGACCTCTAAAAAGTCAGGCATTCAATATCAGCTCTCTGCATTACCTTTAGGTGGTTATGTAAAAATGCTAGATGAGCGTGAAGGTAATGTAAGTGCAGAAGATTTACCTTATGCGTTTAATCGGCAATCCCCTTTAAAACGAATTGCAATCGTTGCTGCGGGACCACTTGTTAATTTAATTTTTGCTGTTTTACTGTTTTGGATTCTGTTCTTACCAGCTCAGGAACAATTAAACACTCGAGTTGGTAAAGTGATTGAAAATACGCCAGCCGCACAAGTAGAGATGCGTTCTGGTGATAAAATCATAGCTGTGGATGGAACTGCGACGCCAACTTGGGAAAAATTGAATTATGCGCTGATTGATCGCGTAGGTGAAAGTGGTACGATTCAAATTCAAGCTGATCGTGATGGTCAGGTACAAACTTTTAATTTACCGATTCAGCATTTTTTAAAAGATCAGTCTCAATCACCTTTGGATGTCTTGGGGTTTTTACCATATCGACCTCATATTCAACCAGTTGTGCATAAATTATCTGAAGATGGTGCTGCTATACGCCAAGGGATGAAAGAAGGTGATGTAATTGTCGCGATTGATAATAAAAAAATTAACGATTGGTTTGAAGTTGTTGATATAGTACAAAAATCACCAGAAAAACTATTGAATATTGAAGTGATGCGTCAAGGCGAGATTGTTCAATTAAAGGTCATGCCGCAAGGAAAGCGTGACAATATGGGCAATACGACAGGAATGTTGGGAGTGCAAGCTCAATCTGGTCAGATCAATATTCCTGCTGAATATAAGCATACAATTCAATATAATCCAGCGGAAGCTTTCGTGGTTGCGGTTGAAAAAACGGGTCAATTATCTTCTATGATACTTGGCTCAATTGTCAAAATGATTCGTGGATTGATTGGGTTGGATAATCTCTCGGGTCCAATTACGATTGCTAAAGTTGCAGGTCAAAGTGCTGAAATGGGGTGGCAAACTTTCATTTCATTTATGGCATTAATGAGTGTAAGTTTGGGTATATTAAATTTGCTTCCGATTCCGATGTTGGATGGTGGGCATTTAGTTTATTACATAATTGAATTAATTCGTGGTAAACCTGTTTCTGAACAAATACAATTGGTTGGATTAAAAATTGGTATGGTGTTGCTGGGAAGTATGATGTTTCTCGCAATATTTAATGATTTTATGCGTTTATAAGCGTTATAGATGGATAATTAACTTACTGGAAAACAATAGGCATGCAGCACAAACATTTATTTATGCCATTGGCACTCGTTAGCGCAATGGCAGCAGTACAACAAGTATATGCAGCAGACGAGTTTATCGCGCGGGATGTGCGTGTTGATGGATTAGTTCGACTAACGCAAGCTAATGTACTCGCAATGTTACCGGTGAATGCTGGGGATCGCATTAATGATCCAGTGATTGCGAATGCGATTCGTGCGTTGTATGCCTCTAATTCGTTTGATGATATTCAAGCTTTCAAAGAAAACGATGTTTTGGTTTTCAAAGTCGTTGAACGTCCTATTATTTCTAAAATCAATTTCAAGGGTAATAAGCTCATTCCAAAAGAAGCCTTGGAAGAGGGCTTGAAGAAAATGGGTCTAGCTGAAGGTGAGGTGCTCACAAAATCTGCACTTCAGACGCTAGAAACCGAGCTTGAACAACAGTATTCACAACAAGGTCGCTACAATGCTGATATTCAGGTTGAAACTGTTGCAAAAGCTAATAACCGTGTAGATGTCAATATTAATTTCATTGAAGGTAAACCAGCTAAAGTTTTTGAAATTAATTTAATTGGTAATACTGTATTTAAAGACGATGAAATTAAGCAAGTCTTTGCTGTCAAGGAAAGCGGATGGTTATCTGTCATTTCCAGAAATGATCGCTACGCGCGTGAAAAAATGGCAGCAAGCCTTGAAGCATTAAGAGCATTATACCTTAATAAAGGTTATATCAATTTTGAAATTACCAACTCTAATTTGAATATCAGTGAAGATAAAAAAAATATTTTCATTGAAGTTTCAATGAATGAGGGTGAGCAATTTAAATTTGGTGAAACCAAATTTTTAGGTGATGCTTTATATAAAGACGAAGATCTTCGTGCACTAAAGATTTATAAAGATGATGCAACTTACTCACAAGAGTTGGTGAATGCAGTAAAACAGTTATTACAGCGTAAGTATGGTAATGCTGGTTATTACTATGCGGAAATTAATGTTGTGCCTCAAATTGACAATGAAACAAAAAAAGTTAATTTGAATTATTACATCAATCCAGGTCAGCAAGTTACGGTTAGACGTATTAATTTTACAGGTAATACCAAGACTGCTGATGAAGTTTTACGTCGTGAAATGCGCCAGATGGAAGGCGCATTAGCGAGTAATGAAAAAATTGATCTTTCAAAAGTCCGTTTGATGCGTACTGGATTTTTCAGCAAAGTTGATGTTAAGCCGGTACGTGTTCCAGGAGCGCCTGATCAAATCGATTTGAATATCGCTGTTGAAGAACAACACTCAGGATCAAGTACTTTAGCTGTTGGTTATTCGCAAAACGGGGGTATTACGTTCCAAGCAGGCTTAAGTCAAACTAACTTCTTAGGTACAGGTAACCGTGTAGCGATTGATCTTTCTCGTTCTGAGACACAAGATTATTATAACCTAAGTGTTACTGATCCATACTTTACAATTGATGGTGTCAGCCGTGGTTACAATCTCTATTATCGTAAGACGAAATTAGATGAAGACTATAACGTTAACAATTATGTTACAGATAGCTTCGGTGGTGGTCTGAGCTTTGGTTACCCAATTGATGAGAATCAGAGCTTAAGTGCTGGTATTAATATTGATCAAACTGAAGTAACGACTGGTCCATTTGTTTCTACTTATGTGCGTGATTATTTACTTGCCAATGGTGGTAGGGAAACAAGTACTGGTAAGTATTGTCCAGTCGACTTAGAGCCAATTAAAGATGATAACGGTAATGTAATTGGTTATGAACCTTGCTCTGAACCTGAAGTTGAGTACGGTAATGAGTTTAAAGGTGATTTCTTTACTTATAGTTTAAATTTAGGTTGGTCTTATAACACATTAAATAATCCACGCTTCCCAACGTCGGGTATGTCTCATCGTGTTAATGCAGAGATTGCATTGCCGGGTAGTGATGTTGAATATCAGAAGGTAACATACGATACTCAAGCCTTTATTCCTTTAGGAAAGGATTTTGTATGGCGTGGTTATGGTAAGGTAGGTTTCGGTAATGATTTACCATTCTATAAAAACTATTACGCTGGTGGTTATGGGTCTGTTCGTGGTTATGATAATAGTACATTAGGTCCAAAATATCCGAGTATTACAGATGCTGCTCTAACTCGAGAAGATAGAAACCCTGAAGAGGTGGGGGGTAATGCATTAGTTCAATTTGGTACTGAATTAATCTTACCAGTTCCTTTTAAAGGCGACTGGGCGCGACAGGTCCGTCCTGTTATTTTTGCAGAAGGTGCTCAAGTGTTCGACACTCAATGTGACGTACCTACTGGAAATATTTATTTTGGCGCAACCAATTCGACTGCATTCGATGCTAGACAATACTGTAAAGACAACTTTGGTTTCGATGCTGGAAATATGCGATATAGTGTTGGTGTAGGCTTCACATGGATTACGATGATTGGTCCACTATCATTAAGCTATGCGTACCCTCTGAATGATAAGCCTGGTGATGAAACTAAGTCTGTTCAATTTGAAATTGGTCGTACTTTCTAGTACGGCCTTTTGCCTTTAAGGAATAATAATGAATATGTTTAAAACAACGATTTCAACGGTTTTACTCACATCTGTAGTTGGCTTTGCGCATGCAGCAGGATATGGGGTAATTGATTTAGAAAAAGTCGTTGAAAATAGCACGTACTTAAAACAGCAGAATACTCAGCTTGAGCAGACAATTAAACCGCAAACGGTAAAATTAGAACAATTGGGTAAAGAAATTGAAGCGTTGGCTAAATCAGCTCAAGCCAATCAATCGAATGCCCAGCAACTATCCTCTCAATATCAAACGAAGATGAACGAATTTCAATCTTTGCAACAGACTGTTCAATCACGTGTTCAAAGCACCATTCAAAATACAAATAAAGTTTTCGACTCAAGAATTAAACAAGTTGCTGAACAATTGCGCAAAGAAAATAATCTTGATTTAGTTTTAAATAAAAATGCTGCCTTGGCATATGACCCAAAATACGATTTAACTGCTAAAATGATTCAAAAGGTTAATGCAATCAAATAGTCAATGAAATCAAATCAATTTCGTCTCGATCACTTGGCCAAACTTGTACAAGGCCAAGTTATTGGTGATGCAGATCTGTTGCTAGAGGGTCTTGCAAGTTTAACTCAAGCGAATTCAAACCAAATTTCTTTTGTAAATTCTGATAAGTATTTAGACGAAGCGATTTCATCTCAAGCAGGTGCCTTAATTGTCACTTCTGAGATGCAGGCTCAGCTTAATCAGCATAATAATTTTATTGTCGTACAAAATCCGTATCTTGCTTTCGCGATTTTAACTCATGTGTTCGAATCTAAAACTGTGCAACGTGGAATCGAGGCCACCGCAGTAATCGATCCGAGTGCTATGATTGGAGATAATGTATACATTGGTCATTACGTTGTAGTTGGCCCACATGCCGTGATTGGTTCAAATACAGTAATTCATTCGCAAACTAAAATTGATGAGTATGTTGAAATCGGTGAGGATTGTTTCATTGATTCGCATGTTACGATTACGGGTCGATCTAAAATTGCTAAACGTGTTCGTATCCATGCGAATACCGTAATTGGAGGAGAGGGTTTTGGCTTTGCTCCTTATCAAGGTAAGTGGAACCGAATTGCTCAACTCGGGTCTGTTCAAATTGGAAATGATGTCAGAATTGGTTCTAACTGTAGTATTGATCGTGGCGCTTTAGATGACACTATACTTCATGATGGTGTGATTATTGATAATCTTGTGCAAGTCGCACACAACGTTCAAATCGGTGAAAATACTGCAATTGCTGCAAAATGCGGTATTGCGGGCAGTACTGTGATTGGCAAAAACTGTATCCTTGCAGGTGCTTGTGGTATCTCAGGACATCTTAAAATTGTAGATAATGTGACGCTAACTGGAATGTCAATGGTCACAGGTAGCATTTTAGAAGCTGGTACATATTCTTCAGGAATGGGATTGCTCGAAAATTCTCGTTGGAAACGAACAGTTGTTCGTCTAAGACAATTAGCAGATGTGCCATTGACCAAATTAGTCAAACAAATAGATGATATGCAGGCTCAGTTAGAGTCAATCGAATCAACTTTAAAATTGCGTAAATAATATGACAGAGTCTACTTTATCTTTTTCAATTCCTGAATTGCCGATGAATATTCAAACAATTCGTGAATATTTGCCGCATCGTTATCCATTTCTATTGGTAGACCGTGTTACAGAAGTGACTGAGAATGGAATTGTCGGATTTAAAAATGTCTCCATAAATGAAGAGTTTATGCAAGGTCATTTTCCAGGTTATCCAATCATGCCGGGTGTCTTAATCGTTGAGGCGATGGCACAAATTTCTGGCGTTCTTGGCTTTATCATGAACAATGAAAAACCCAAACCTGGTTCACTTTTTCTTTTCGCTGGCGCTGAAAAAGTTCGTTTTAAAAAACAAGTCGTTCCTGGTGATCAACTCGTGTTAAAATCAGAGCTTGTAATGCAGAAACGTGGTATTTACAAGTATCTTTGTAGTGCGAGCGTTGATGGTGTAATTGCAGCGACAGCTGAAATTATTATTTCTCATCAGAAATTAGAGCAAGCATGAGTAACAGTGATTTAATCCACCCTACAGCAATTATTGATCCTACGGCAACGATTGCTTCTGATGTAAAAATTGGTCCTTATTCGATTATTGGTCCTCATGTGACGATTGATAGTGGGACAGTGTTACATTCTCATGTGGTGGTTGGTGGATATACTCGCATCGGTAAATCAAACGAAATTTTCCAGTTTGCCAGTGTGGGTGAGGTGTGTCAGGATCTTAAGTATGCTGGTGAAGAAACTTGGCTTGAGATTGGCGACAACAACAAAATTCGTGAGCATTGCAGTCTGCATCGCGGTACAGTGCAGGATCAAAGTATTACTAAAATTGGTAGTAATAATCTGTTGATGGTCAATACGCATATTGCGCATGACTGTGTGGTGGGTAATAACAACATTTTTGCAAACAATGTTGGTGTCGCAGGTCATGTGCATGTTGGTGACTTCGTTGTTGTCGGTGGCAACTCCGGTATTCATCAATTCTGTAAAATCGACTCATACAGCATGATTGGTGGAGCATCATTGATTTTGAAGGATGTTCCTGCTTATGTGATGGTGTCTGGTAATCCGGCGCATGCATTTGGAATGAATGTAGAAGGTATGCGTCGTAAGGGTTGGTCCAAAGATGTAATCAATGGTTTACGAGAATCATTTAAGTTGATTTATAAAAGTGGTCTGACGACACAACAAGCCATTGAGCAGATTACTGCTGAAATTTTACCAAATGTTTCTGAAGCTCAGCTCCTCATAGATTCTCTAAATGAATCTAAGCGCGGTATTGTTCGTTAAGAGCTTTTGCTAGCAAAAAAAAGACATCTTATGATGTCTTTTTTATTTAACTTTTTTTGAAATATCCAGCTTCTTCTGAGTCAGGATAGGTGCTTAGTAGTTTATTTTTATAAATTTCAGCAGTTTGAGCGTTTTTATTTACATCTTTCGCGATGCTATACAGCTGATATAAAGATCGTGCTGCTTTTCCTGAATTTGGAAACTTCGAAGCGACAGTTTCATAGTGTTTTCTTGCTTCTTCATAATTGGGTGGTTCAATTGCTAAATTGAATTCAGCTAACCAAAAATAGGCATTACCTGTATACACACTATTTGGATTGTTACGTACAAAGTTTTGCATAGGTGCAATGGCTTTTTTTGCGCCACCTTGTTTGTATGCATCTAAGGCAACTGTATAAGCCGCTTTATCAAGTTCTTGTTGGTTGGTTTGATTCAAGTTCGTTGCATTTTGTGATGCTGTGGTATTGGAGTTAGTGCTAGTGCTTGGTGCAGTTGGCTCATTAGGAATGGGTGGTGCAGTATTAGGATCTTCGGCATTGGACTCCTCCACAGGATCAATTTTTTGTTGAAGGAGTTCTAATCTTTGATCTAGATCTGTATAGCGATTTTTTAATTCGTTGGTCAGTTGATTAATTTGATGTTCTTGTTCTTCTAATTTGCCTTGAAGTGCACGAATTTGATTTTCTAAGCGTTGATTTTGTTGGATAAGATGCCAACTGGTGTTGGTAGGGGCTGTAGCGGTGTTATTCGCTGCGACTGCTGTTTGGTTCAAACTCGAATTTTGGCTTAATCCTTTTGATTCGATAGGAATATTGGCAAAAACTGAGGTTGAGCTCATCAATGCTAGTGCAAGAAAAGTACGCTTATTGAGCATGTTCATTATTCCATTTGTATCCATACTCAAATTTGAACTTTGAGTATTTTCAATTCTTAATAATCAGATCATTAAAAACGTCATAGCATTTAAAATCAATATAAATTTACAATGAAACTGTATAAATGAAGAAATTTAAGTTGAAGTTATTTAGATGAAAAATATCAAGTTTGTTGTTAATAGATTAGTAAATATTCACTTGAACTTTTTTAGTGCCTTTAAAGCCCATTATGGTCTTGCAAGATCGTTAAAAATCTCTATACTCTGTTCTTGCAATGGTAGCCCTGCTGGTGGCTTCGCAATTGTACTCTGAGAACCCCGCCAGGACCGGAAGGTAGCAACGGTATCAGAACTATAATGTGCCGGAGTTTTGCTAGTAGGGTTGCCACCATTATAATAATTTTATTTCTTATTCTTCATTCTCTTTTCGTTTTATAGCTTTCATAATCGCATCCATTTCAAAGCCTCTATATTGTAAAAAGCGAATTTGTTTTCCTTTTAATTTTGCGTCCTGAGCAACTTCATAGCCATATTTTTTGACTTTCAATAAGTATGCTTGTTCATACCAATCTATTTCTTCCATTTCTGGTTCAGCCAAGGCTTTATCAACGTGTTTGCTTTTAAGCGCTAGCATTATTCGATTTGGACCTTTTCCTTTGCGTAATTGGCTGCGTACCGTCATTTCTGCAACGCGAGCATCACTTTGATAATTTTCTCGCGCTAGCTCATCAACTAAGCTCAAAACCTCTTCTTTATTTTGTGCATACAAAGCAAGTTTATCGATTAAGTCTTTTTTTGAGTATTCTTTGCGAGTTAAGACTGCAAATGCATACGATCTCAAACGAGTTCCTGTTAAGCCTTTATTTTGTGCTAGAGCTGATGAATGGTTGTCATCTAAATCACATTCATCTGATGCTTGATTTTTCGGGTGTTGGCTAGCCACATGTTGATCATTGATGAGATGTTGAGGTTCATCTTCATTCATTATTGATTTTAAGTCCTCATAATGAATGAACTTGGGAAACTTCTCTGACATTTTAAATCCATGCTCTTAAACAAAAGCGCCCATAATTTGGGCGCTTCGATTTCAAATTTTTTGAAAAATTATACTTCAAATAAATCAGCTTCTTCGTCATTTTCTTCGGTTGGAGCTGGAGTCGCTGTGGTTAACAACTGTTCACGAATCATGCGATCAAGATCTTGTGCAAGTTGAGGATTTTCCTCAAGATGACGAATCACGTTGTTCTTACCTTGTCCAATCTTGTTGCCTTGGTATGAATACCAAGCACCAGCTTTTTGAACAAGTTCTTGTTGTACAGCGAGATCGACCAATTCAGCAAGCTGATTTGTACCTTTACCGTACATGATTTGGAATAATGCTTCACGGAAAGGAGGTGCCATTTTGTTCTTCACCACTTTAACGCGTGTTTCAGAACCAACTATTTCATCACCTTCTTTTACTTGACCAATACGGCGAATGTCTAAGCGTACAGAAGCATAGAATTTGAGCGCATTACCACCAGTAGTGGTTTCTGGACTTCCAAACATGACACCAATTTTCATACGAATTTGGTTAATGAAGATCACCATGCAGTTGGAGCGCTTTGCATTACCTGTAATTTTACGCAATGCTTGGCTCATCAAGCGTGCTTGTAGACCCATATGAGAGTCACCCATTTCACCTTCAATTTCGGCTTTAGGGGTTAAGGCTGCTACAGAATCGACAACAATTAAGTCGATAGCGCCAGATCGTACCAGCATATCTGCAATTTCTAGTGCTTGTTCACCGTGATCAGGTTGTGACACCAATAAGTTATCGATATCTACACCAAGTTTGCGAGCATATTGAGGATCTAAAGCATGCTCAGCATCGATAAATGCACAAGTACCACCAGCTTTTTGACATTGCGCAATCGCTTGAAGTGTCATGGTGGTTTTACCTGATGATTCTGGACCATAAATTTCAATAATACGGCCTTTAGGTAAACCACCAATACCTAGTGCGATATCCAATGTAAGAGAGCCTGTAGATACAGCTTCTACAGCTTGAACAGTATTGTCACCGAGGCGCATTACCGTATTTTTACCAAATTGTTTTTCAATTTGGCTTAAAGCAGCACTCAGTGCTTTGCTTTTATTATCATCCATCTCATAACCTCAAAACGATGTAAATCACTGATAACTTAAGTGGATGTCTTTAATTAAGTCTAATGTCCACGGCATTTATAGTGACAGAAAAAATCGAACTGTTCTATAATTTTAAACTTCAAAACGACAGTATTTGTCGCTTTAACTTATTCATCATCGTATGACCAAACTTCGTCATATTGCTGACCATTTTGTTGACGGAATCTTGTAATATCACGTCGATCTTTTTTGCTTGGTCGATGATCTGGTCGTGCAAGATTATGCAATTTTCTTTGTGCAGAAAGCAACTCACGACGCGCGATACTGACCTCAGTTTCTTCATAGAGTAATTGTGCAGTAGGTGCCCCGCCTCGTACAGATGATAATGCTTTCACAATGACGGTTTTCTTTTCAAATCCCTGCTGAATCGTTAACTCCATTCCTACACGTACTTCTCTGGAAACTTTAACACGATCATTGTTGTGATGAACTTTACCACCTTCGATTGCTGCCTTGGCAATTGAGCGGGTTTTAAAAAAGCGTGCTGCCCAAAGCCACTTATCAATTCGCATTGAATCAGTGATTTTAGTTTCATGCTGTTTTGACATTCATTTCTTTCTCATGGTTAATTTGGTTTAAATAGGGGATTAATGATCTTAGATCATTAATTGCAGGATACTGAAGTTTAGACCTTTCGCGCTCAGGTTGAGCGCTAGATGGTTGGGTAATTGTGATCAGGTGTTCGATACCAAAAGATTTAGCACCTTCGAGTACTACCGCTGTATCATCAACGAGAACGCAGTGACGAGGTTCAAATGGGTGCATTTTCTGTAATTGATCCCAAAATTCAAAACGTTCTTTAGCAAAACCGATCGTTTCGCTACTGATCATCACTTCAAAATAAGAGGTAAGGTCAACTTGATTCATTTTCAATGCTAAACCTCTTTCATCAGCATTGGTGACTAACCACATTCGGTATCCAGCTTGTTTAAGGCTTGATAATAACGCAATGCATCCCTGTCTCGGCTTGATGAATTCTTTGTGATCGTGTTGAAGCTGAAAGGTATCAATGCCGACTTTGGCTGTCCAAAAGCGCGTAGAATACCAATCGAGCGTGTGCTTATGATCTTGATAAAATTTAAATAGAATTTGATTGCTCTGTTCTAAACTGATTTGATGAGTTTTGGCATGTCGCTCAGGGAGTTTGTGATTCCAAATTAAATCGTCAAAAGCAAGATCGAGTAGGGTTCCATCCATGTCGAACATGATGATGGGTTTATTCATTCATCTTTCCTCAGGTATTGTTGCAATTTAGCACAAATAAAAACAACAAAATGGGTGTTATTTAAATATCGATTTACACCATCATTTGATGCAAAAGGTTGGACTTGCATCAGCATTTTAAAATTGAACTTCAAGAAAGGGTGTGCGTGGTTACTTCTATATTTCATTCCATTCGTATTATATCGAATTAGATGTGTGAGGTCACAAATTTAGATCTTGAGAATGAATACAAAAATAGTATAGAAGTCGCTATGAAAGCATCATATTTTTTGAAAATGGTGCATAGGAGTTTGAAGTATGACAAAACATGATAATAGTTCGAAACCACACAAAGAATCTAATGAGGATAAAGGGAATCAGGACTCTTTTAAAAATAAAGAGCCTGTAAAAAAACCGAATGAACAGCCTGAAAGTCCAGTCAAAGAGCAAAAATAAAAAACAAGCCTTCTTTAAGAAGGCTTGTTTTTTATGTTGATACTGACTCTAAGGCGCGCTCTGATTTTTGGAACTATTGCGGGTGTTATTTAAGATGTATTGAGGGTTGTTGGCAATCACGCTTCGGATTTTGTTTTAAAAGTGTTAGAGTTCTTATGATTGAAATGGGTTATGTGTTTCAAAGTGGTTATATTTTATAGGTTTGCTACTATAAATATAAATCCAACAATGCAAATTAAATCACGCTGCATTTTAGGCTGAGGTTCTTAATATGATCGTCGTGCTTAGAGTGTGTAGCGCCAGAAAAAATAGGTTTTATCCATGTTTATCACAACGCATGCTCCCCAAGATCAACAAATGTTAAATTTGGTTCCGATTTTGGCTGTTGCAAGCCAAATATTATTAGAAGAATATCAAAACTATTGTGCTGGACGTGATTTTAAAATCAACGAAAAAGATGACCATTCTCCTGTAACTCAAGCAGATTTAAAGGTCAATCAATATCTGCTCAGAGAGCTTGCAAAACTTACACCTGATATTCCAATCATTTCTGAAGAAAGTGATTATTCGGAGCGACATGAATGGCCTCAATGTTGGATGCTAGACCCTTTGGATGGTACGAAGGAGTTTATTCATGAGCGTGATGAATTTACGATTAATCTGAGTCTTATTCAGAACCATCAAACTGTATTTTCAGTCATAGTCGTGCCGACAGAGCAAGTTATGTATATGGGCTATTTGACGGATCTTCCTTATAAATATTCATTTATGAACAATATTTGGGAAAAATATTGCAAATTTAAAGTCTCACCAGTCGATGCCATCCAAATTGGACTGAGTCATAGTAGTAAAAATCCTAAGTATCAACACTATATTGATTATATTGAAAGAGAAATACCGGTTATACGTCGTGAAGCTGGAAGTGCTTATAAGTTTTGTATGATGCTTGAAGGTGAGATAGATATTTACCCAAGATTTCATCCAACCTCTGAGTGGGACACCAGTGCTGGACAAGGCTTGCTAGAGAGTATAGGGGGTGGTTTATTGACCTTAGATTCTGTGCCATTTACCTATAATCAGCGTGATACTGTTTTGAATAACGGTTTTATCGCCTATCGTGATCCTGAAATGAGGCAATTGGCTTTAGATGCGTTGTCAAATGTACTTTAGGGGAGTGGAACTATAATTTCATCGTGTTATAGTGAAATTAATTTCATTTATTAGAATTATTATGTCGCTGAAGTTGCTTCCTCCAAGTATGCTCAGAGCGGTTGATTTACTGCCCGATGTTGCTGTGCCTGTTACATTATTTACTCGCCACTCAATACGTGAAATGGTGGTGGGTCAAGGACTCGCTGGATATGATTTGCAATTAACTGATCAAGGTAAGGATCTGGCGCAGGCTTGGGGGGCTTATCTTATAGATCAAACAGATCGTGTGATAGAACACTGTATTTCTAGTCCAATTCAACGTTGTATTGATACTGCTGCACTGATGATTCAAGGTGCTGATCAAATCAATCCTAAGTCAAATACCCATCATATTAAGATTGTTGAGCAGGGGCTCTTGGTCGAGCCTGGTAGCTTTGTTTTAGATATCGATCAAGCTGCGCCATATTTTAAGCAACAAGGTGCTTTGGGCTTTATCAATAGCTTTGTAAACAATACCTTACCTGGGATGAAGCAGCCAATTACAGGTGTGGTTGATGTTTTACATTTGCTTTATCAAACTCACCCTCAACAGAATCATGGATTAAGTTTGGCGGTTAGCCATGACACTATTCTGGCTGGTATTCTGGCTGTGATTTCAGGTAAAACACAGATTATTCAGCAGGATTGGCCAGAAATGATGGAAGGTTTGTTTGTTTGGTTTGAAGGTGAAGCATTCATAGATGCAAAATTGAAATGGATATGGCGTGGTGAATGTAATGAGCTGTCTATTCGTGAATTTGTAGAGCAAGAAAGTAAATTTAAGATATAAAAAAAGCCCTTAAAGGGCTTTTTTTAACGCAACTTAGTTAGAAGCTAAAGCTTTAACTTGTGCATTTAAACGGCTCTTATGACGAGCAGCTTTGTTCTTGTGGATGATACCTTTGTCAGCCATACGGTCGATTACAGGTACTGCAGTTTTGTAAGCTTCAGAAGCTGCTGCATAGTCACCCGCAGCGATCGCTGCTACTGTGCGTTTAAGGTAAGTACGAACCATAGAACGTAAGCTTGCGTTGTGTTTACGTGCTTTAACGTTTTGACGAGCACGTTTTTTTGCTTGAGCAGAGTTTGCCACTCGTGCACTCCTTGAAATTGATTGGTCTGGGCGGGCTGAAATTTCAACTAAATACAAACATTAGAAGAATTTACACCAGCCCGTAAACAAGTGCCATATTGTGATTAAATGATGCGGCAAAGTCAAGTCTTGACATGCTTTGACAACATTTTTGATGCAGATAAAATGCGGTTAGCACGTTAGATTATATAAATATTGGAAGGAATGGCGAAAAAATGATTAAAAATATTAAAAGTGCAATAGTTATAGGGGCAACTGGTTTAGTTGGTCGATCTTTGGTAAATCATTTGAATCAATTGGTAGATTGCGAAAGAATTGTCGTAGTTGTTCGTAAGCATGATGAACAATTTGAACAGTTCACCAAAGTTGATCAGTTGGTCATTGATGACTTTTTAATGTTAAATGATGAGGACGCTTCTGGATTCTCACATGCGTTTAGTTGCCTAGGAAGTACAATTAAAAAAGCAGGCTCTAAAGAAAATTTTTACAATATCGATTTTGAAATAAATGCTCATTTTGCTGATTTGCTCGTGAATACCGACACTTTTTTTGCAATTGTAAGTGCGGAAGGTGCGAATGAAAGATCTTCATTCTTTTATAATCAAGTGAAGGGAAAGTTAGAAAATTATCTAAAATCATTATCACTCTATCAATTGGCGATCATTCGACCTTCACTCTTAATTGGTGAAAGAGCTGAAACTAGGACACTCGAAGATATTTCTCAGAGTATTTTCAAGCGAGTATCGCAATTTCTGCCAAATACATTCAAATATAAGCCAGTGACAGCAGAGCAAGTCGCTAATACTATGGTCGTGAGCGCAAGAACTCAAAATGAAAAAATTAAGATTTATGATAATTTAGAGATTCAAAAACATAACTGAGGGTATAAAAAGTGACAACGCCAACATTTGTGACGTGTGATTTACTGGATGACCATCCTGATTTAGATATTCAAGTATTGTATCCATCTATTGATGGAAAATTCTTCAAAAGTTACGGCGGTGTAAAAAGCTTTGGGGGTGAAGCCGTCACTGTTAAATGTTTTGAGGACAATTCACGAGTAAAAGAGTTACTCGCTACAGATGGGCAAGGCAAAGTTTTAGTTGTAGATGGTGGTTCTTCCATGCGTTGTGCATTGATGGGAGATATGATTGCTGAGTCTGCCGTTAAATATGGATGGAGTGGTGTCATTATTAATGGTTGTGTTAGAGATGTTGATGCCATTGCGAGTTTAAATCTAGGCGTGCACGCACTTGCAGCTATACCTCAAAAAAGTAATCGTAAAGGGGTGGGCGAAACCAATATCACGATTCAAATTGGAAATATCACAATCCAACCAGGTGATTATATCTATGCAGACAATAATGGAATTATTGTGTCCAAGACAAAATTAGTCGACTAATTTAAATAAAATAAAAACGAGGTAATCAGTATGGTGATTCATCAATTAAAAGTGGCTCAAGCGCTAGCTTCAGCTGTTGCAGAAGGTGGACGTGGGACTTCAGGTACACCGTTTCCTAAACAGCCAGAAAAAGCATTAAAGCTTTACGAATTTGAAGGATCACCATTCTGTCGCCGTGTAAGAGAAGTGTTCACTTTACTTAATCTTGATTACGAAGTGTATCCTTGTCCAAAAGGTGGAAGGGTCTATCGAGATCAAGTAAAAACACTTGGGGGTAAGACTCAATTTCCTTTTTTAATTGATGAAAATACTGGGGCTAAACTTTACGAGTCTCAGGATATTATTCACTATCTTTTTAAGCATTATGGTGAGACAGGTCAAACACCGAAACAATTCTCACACTACCCCAAATTGCCTGTGGTTGCTCTAGCTGGAACACTGATTAATGGTGCTCGTGGGATTTTTATAAATAAAGCGATTAAGCAGAGACCACAACCCGAGCATTTAATTGAGCTGTGGGGGTTTGAAGCGAGTCCATACACCAGAATCGTGCGCGCTGAACTCACAGAACTTGAATTACCATTTAAGTTTCATAATGTCGCTAAAGAGCGTTGGCAGGATCAAGGACCAGCGATTTTACGATTGAAGCCTGGGAAATATATTCCTTTGGCTGGCGGTAAACGCGAGCAGGTTGTAAAGGTAATGAATCGCAAGGGGCAGGATATACAAGTCCCGTACTTAGTTGATCCGAATACAGGCGTAAAATTGTTCGAATCGAAGAAGATTGTAGAATATTTAAGAAAAAATTACGGTTAATTTTAGTTTGAGTGCTTTTTGGTCATGAATATAGGTGTATTCATGACCAAATGCTAAGATAAAACATTATTTTGAGTTTTCAGCTTTTCTTACCGAACTATGTTTAAAAAAATTTCTGATTTGTTTCAAAAAAAACCATCGGCTGAGCAAGTTTATTTACAGACCCATCAAATTCGTCATGATCCTGAATTAGGATATATTATCGATGACGTTGTTTTGAATGAACTAAATGAAAGATTGTCATATTTTTCGAACCGAAAGGTGACTCGTTTTGATGATTTGGAAAATTTATTTTATCGAGGAATGTTGATCAAAGAGAAAATAGATCTCGAGTTGAATACAGGTCGTTTTACTACGAGATTAGGTAATAATCAACAGAATCTAGAACAGTTAAAAAAATTCGTGATATTGCTCAATGATTATTATCGTGAATTCAAACGTGAGCGCTAATGTTTGCGACTGAATGTTTGTGATATCTAAAAATAACTCATTCTCGATTTTGAACATGATAAAATAGTGCAATGTCCTACCAGACTTTTAAAGCGATCTTCATGTTCCAAAAAGAAATTTCTCAACTTAATCTATCACAAATAAAATCTGGCGAAAAAAGATGGTTAGGGGCGCTTAAAGGCTCTGCCATCGCTTTGCTTTTAAAAGAAATAAGTCAAAACTCTGATCGACTCTTTGTTCTGGTAGCTAGAAATAATCAACATTTAGCTCAACTTGAGAGTGAACTTGAATTTTATGGTGTGAAGCCCACCATCTTTCCAGATTGGGAGATCTTACCTTACGATCGGTTGTCTCCGCATCAAGATATTGTCTCAGAAAGATTATCAGTGCTCTCTAATATGCCAGCAAAAGGGATACTACTCATTTCAAGCACAACTTTGGCACAACGTGTTGCGCCGACGTCTTGGGTGTTAGGTGAGCATTTTGATATTAGCGTTGGGCAAAAATTTGATTTAGAAAAGCAGAAACAACGCCTGATTCAGGCTGGTTATCATTTGGTCGATACTGTATATGATCATGGAGAATTTGCTGTTCGGGGAAGTTTAGTTGATATTTTTGCTTCAGGGCAAGATGCTCCAATTCGAATAGATTTGTTTGATGATGAAATTGATTCTTTAAAATTTTTTGATGCAGAAACTCAAAGGACCACGACGAAACTTGAACATTTTAAGGTTTTACCAGCTAAAGAGTTTCCTTTAAAAGAAGGTAGAGCTCAATTTCGAGACCGTTATGCTGAAGAGTTTCCAACGGCGAACCCGAAAAAAAATCCGATTTATCAGGATGTAATGGAGGGGATATCTTCACCAGGATTGGACTATTACTTTCCACTGTTCTTTTCAAAAAAAGAAATGCTAGAACAAAGTAGTATTTCATCATACTTACCAAATCATTCTATTGTCATTACAGATCGCAATATTGAAAGTGAATTAACTCAATTTTGGAAAGATATTTATCAGCGTTATGAAGACCGACGTCACAATGTTGATCAACCTTTATTAGCTCCAGAACAAATCTTCTTTCAACAAAATCAAATTTTTGAACAACTCAATCAGTTTCCTCGTATTATCGCATCTGACGAAGTTTTTGAACCTAAAGCGGGTGTAATTAATACCTCTGCTGAACAGCCACCTCGTTTAGCGGTAGAGCCTAAACATCAACAGCCATTTCATGCTGTAAAATCATTTATCGATGCTGCGCAACACCCTGTCTTACTCGTCGCTGAAAGTGCGGGACGTCGTGAATCGTTAAAGGACTCCTTGCGAGCAAGTATGGGTGAAATTCCTGTTGTAGAGCATTATCAGGAGTTTATTAATCAACAATATTCAGTAGCAGTAACGCATGCACCACTTGAACGTGGCTTGGAGATTAAAGGACAAATATCTGTCATTTCAGAAAATCAACTCTATGAGCATCGTGTTGTACAACGCCGTAGAAAACGCCAGCATGAAGTTTCTGAAGAGTTCTTAGTTAAAAGTTTAACTGAATTAAGTATAGGTGCTCCTGTAGTTCATATTGATCACGGTGTAGGTCGCTATGCGGGATTAGTGACTTTATGTATTGATGATCAAGACCACGAATTTTTGCAACTTAATTATGCTGATGATGCCAAAGTCTATGTTCCTGTCACCAATTTGCATCTGATTAGTCGATACAGTGGAGGTGATCCTGATTTAGCACCACTGCATAAACTTGGTACAGATGCTTGGAATAAAGCTAAGCGCAAAGCACTAGAACAGATACATGATGTTGCAGCCGAACTTCTTCATATTCAAGCAAGACGCCACTCAAAACCAGGTATTCAATTTGAATTAGATCACACTACTTATATGCAGTTTGTTAGTGGTTTTGCTTATGAAGAAACGCTTGATCAAGCGAATGCTATCGAAGCGACTTTATACGACATGCAACAAGCTAAACCAATGGATCGTTTAGTCTGTGGTGATGTTGGATTTGGTAAGACAGAAGTAGCGATGAGAGCTGCTTTTGTTGCTGTACAGAACAATAAGCAAGTTGCTGTTTTAGTTCCAACAACTTTACTTGCGCAACAGCATTATGAATCTTTCAAAGATCGATTTGCTGATTGGCCTATCCGTATTGAAGTGTTATCTCGATTTGGCTCAAATAAAACACACTTAAAAACGATCGAAGATTTGGCAGAGGGTAAAGTTGATATCGTCATTGGAACGCATAAAATTTTGCAGGAAAATGTCCAGTTTAAACAACTTGGATTGATGATTGTTGATGAAGAACATCGCTTTGGTGTGCGAGATAAAGAACGTATTAAAGCGATGCGTGCCGATGTAGATATGCTGACGCTAACCGCTACGCCAATCCCGCGTACCTTAAATATGGCGTTTTCAGGTATGCGTGACCTCTCAATTATTGCTACACCACCTGCACGCCGTCTCGCTGTTAAGACCTTTGTCAATGAGCAGACCGATGCCACGATGAAAGAGGCGATCTTGCGTGAACTATTACGTGGTGGTCAGGTTTATATTTTGCATAATGAAGTGGATACCATTGAACGAGCGGCTGAAAATATTCGGTTGTTAGTTCCTGAAGCTCGGATTGCAGTTGCGCATGGTCAAATGCGTGAGCGTGAGTTAGAACAGGTCATGCAGCAGTTTTATCATAAAGAATATAATGTATTGGTGTGTTCGACCATTATTGAAACGGGAATTGATGTACCAAATGCCAATACAATTATCATCGAGCGAGCAGACAAGCTAGGTTTGGCACAACTTCATCAACTGCGTGGTCGTGTGGGGCGCTCTCATCATCAAGCCTATGCGTATCTGATGGTTCCGTCTATTAAAGGCTTAAAAGGTGATGCTGAAAAACGACTTGATGCCATTCAGCGTGCTTCTACTTTAGGCGCTGGTTTTGTATTGGCAACAGAGGATTTAGAAATACGTGGAGCAGGCGAGCTTTTAGGTGAGCAACAAAGTGGTTCAATGCATGCAATTGGATATAGTCTATATATGGAAATGCTTGAGAAAGCGACTAAAGCTATCCAAAATGGTAAGACTCCTAACTTTGATGCCCCTTTGTCACTCACGGCTGAAATTAGTTTACATATGCCTGCATTAATTCCAGATGAATATTTAGGTGATGTGCATCAGCGTTTATTGTTCTATAAGCGAATTAGTAATACGGATACACAAGAAAAACTCGATCATATCCGTATGGAGCTTATCGATCGTTTTGGTGTGCTACCTCAACAAGTGAAATATCTTTTTACTGTTCATCAGGTGCGTATAAAAGCAGAAAAATTAGGTATTACCAAGATTGACTTGAGTAAGCAGGGTGGCCAAATTGAATTTTCACCTGATACTCCTGTTCAAGCGATGAGTATTATCCAAATGATGCAAAAACATCCGACATTTTTTAGAATGGACGGTGGTCAACGTCTGAAAGTGATGGTTATGCTTGAGGAAAATGACAAAAGAATTCAGTTTATTAATGATCTTTTAGATGAATTGATGAGAGGGCTCAACTGATCTAAGTTGGGCTTGAATCTAGACTTGTTCATTGCTCAAAATGCACTGGCTGACAGTCAACTTTATAGGTAGATTTTTTAGCGATGAGTTGCAATGAATGAGTGAGATTCAAATCAATGAAATACATATTTTTTTGTATCGAAACACATGACTAATAATACTCAGTCTAAAACTGTTGTGTTAGTATTAGCTATCCATTTAATTTTTGCGTCATTTATAAATATATGTTTAGTTTGCATCCACAACTTGCTCAAGATACTTTTTTTGTTGGCGACTTTCCACTTTCAACTTGTCGTTTAATGAATGACATGCAATTTCCATGGTTGATTTTGGTGCCGCGTGTTCCTGGTGTAACTGAATTATATGAATTAAGCCAAGCAGACCAAGAACAATTTTTAAGAGAATCTAGCTGGTTATCTAGTCAATTATCTCGAGTTTTCCGTGCGGATAAAATGAACGTTGCAGCACTAGGAAATATGGTTCCTCAACTTCATTTTCATCATGTAGTTCGTTATCAGAATGATTCTGCATGGCCTAAGCCTGTTTGGGGTGCTTCACCTGCAGTTCCTTACAGTAATGATGTTTTAGCGCATATGCGTCAAACGCTCATGCTCGCGCTACGTGGTCAAGGTGACATGCCTTTCGATTGGCGTATGGAGTAAATACGTCAATTTCAGGGAAGAATAAAAATAATGTGAATTGAGGTAATAGCAATTGCCATTTGAACGAATGCTGGATAAAGAGCCACAGCAATTTGAAGTACTCCTCAGGATGATGGGGTATGTGATGATCGCGATTCTTGTTGTGATCTATTATTTCACTTCACAAAACCAAAATTATCAGATTTTATACCCTCTATTTATTTTCTTGCTGATTCTATTAGCGCCCCGAATTTCACACAGTATCCAATATCGTTATGGTAGTAAAACCAGACGTTTTGCGTTCTTTATTATTGATGTTGTTGTTGTAGCTACCGCCTTAGCAGCAGTGCATTTAAGTTTGTTGCCAACATTTGTTTTCCTGTTTGGATTAGTGTATACCGCCGTTAATAATAAAATTTCGATGATGGTGAGTTCGATTGCAATTTTAGTTGCGATCATTGTTTTTTATATTTGTACAATTTTTATTTTTGGTTTTGAAGATTATTTCCAGCAAACTTCAATCGAATTGTCCGTAGTCTCGTGTATATGTGCGATTCTTTTTGTGAATTTTGCTAATTATTATCAGAATCGACGTGTAAAAAAATTAGATGTTCAACGTCAAACTTATTTTAAAGAAATGAATCGATATATTGAGTTATCGAATCAGTTAAGCCGCTATGCACCAATTCAATTGTGGCAATCAATCATGCGTGGTGAAACTGAAGCGAAACTTGAATATAAACGAAAAAAAATTACGATTTTTTTCTCTGACATTCAGGGATTTACTGAGCTTTCAGAGACTCTTATTCCAGATGACTTAGCTTTTGTTTTGAATGACTATCTGAGCCATATGACTGAAATTGCCAAGCAATATGGTGGAACAATTGACAAGTTTATGGGAGATGCGATTCTCATTTTCTTTGGAGATCCAGATTCGCAAGGGGTTGAACAAGATGCCAAAAATTGCATCGATATGGCGATGGCAATGCGTCAACAAATGAAATTTTTGCGTGAACGCTGGGTGAAAATGGGATACTCAGCACTGCATATACGTATGGGCATTAGTACTGGTTATTGTCACGTTGGTAACTATGGCGCAGTTCATCGAATGGCATATACCATTGTTGGGCGGGATGCGAATTTAGCTGCAAGACTTCAAAATGCTGCAGAAATTGATGAAATTTTAATCTCGGATGAGACTTATAAGTTAGTTAAAAACTATTATCTTTGTGCACCTCAGGAACCTATAGAGCTGAAAGGGATTCATGGTTCAATTAAAAGTTGGCAGGTCATGGAAAAATATAGCACCAAGCAAACCCATCAGCATTGGTTTGATTATGAGTACAAAGGGTTTCAACTGGTACTGAATATGGAAGAAGTACAAAATTACGAATATGCTGAATTAATCGCAGTTTTAGAAAAAATGATTGAACGTATTAAACTTCAGCAGGATTTAACCAACTCTTCTGGTATTGTGAAATTAAAAATATCTGATGAAGTAAAATATCTAAATTAGGATTTTATATCTACACAAATAAAAAGGTCACTTAAGTGACCTTTTTTATATGGTTTTACAAATGATTAATGATTTTCAGAAGCATGGTTAATCGTGTACTTCGGAATTTCAACTTCTAAATCATCATTTTCAATTTTTACTTGGCAAGAAAGACGTGAATCTGGCTCTAGACCCCAAGCACGATCGAGTAAATCTGCTTCTACATCATTCATTTCTTCAAGACCATCAAAACCTTTACGAACAATAACATGGCAGGTCGTACAAGCTGCAGACATATCACAAGCATGTTCAATTTTGATACCATTTTTTAGAAGGCTTTCGCAAAGATTGGCATTTTGCTCAACTTCAAACTCAGCACCTTCAGGGCAAATTTGCGCATGTGGAAGAACTTTAATACGTGGCATAAATTTTTACCTATGTTTAGTTTGAGTTTGACCAATCGTCAAGCTTAGTGCCTTTGAGAGCATGATCAATATGTTGATTCATTCGTTTTGCAGCAAATGCATCACTATGTACTTTTAACGCAGCAACAGCAGCTTCAATTGCTTCAATATCAGAAGTTTCAAGTTGTTGAGCCAAATGAGTTTGTGCCGAAATTAAATCCTGAGCTTCCTGTTCAGTCAAGAGTTTAATATCAGCTTTAAGCGCTTGAGAAAGAGCTTCAAGTTCTCGTTGAGCTTCAACTTTAGTTTCATGTAAATGACGAAGGGCTTTATCTTCTGCTGCAAATTTAAAACCATCAACCAGTAGGCGCTCCATATCAGTATCAGATAAACCATACGATGGTTTAATATCAATCTGAGCTGAGACGTTAGATGTTGTTTCACGAGCAGATACCGATAAGAGACCGTCAGCATCGACTTGATAAGTCACTTCAATGCGTGCTTGACCAGCAGTCATCGGTGGAATGCCGCGTAAAACAAAACGTCCGAGACTACGGCAATGTTCTACTAAATCGCGCTCACCTTGGACAACATGGATTAACATCGCAGTTTGACCATCTTGATACGTGGTGAACTCTTGACGACGAGCGACAGGAATTGCAGTATTGCGTGAAATTAATCGCTCTACTAGTCCACCCATGGTTTCAATACCAAGTGATAATGGTGTTACATCAAGTAGTAGAGAACCATCTGAACTATTACCAATTAATTGGTTGGCAGTAATTGCAGCACCGATTGCAACGACTTCATCTGGATTAATGGTACACAGGGGTTCTTGACTAAATACTTCTGCTACAGCTTTTTGTACCGCATAAGAGCGAGTAGAGCCACCTACTAAAACGACATTTTTTATATCGTCTAATTTCAATTTAGCGTCACGTAATACTCGTTTGCACACTGAAATCGTTTTATCTAGAGCAACTTTAATGATGCTTTCAAACGTTGAACGATCCAAAGTTAATTCGTTTTCTAAAAGCTGAAGATTAACTTGATCTTGGTCCGATAAAGCTTCTTTCGCTTTACGTGCTGCAACAAGGAAGTGTGCATACTCGTTATCATCTAAGGTCTCGATATTGAGTGATTTTTTAGCCCACTTGACGATAAGACGATCTAAATCATCGCCTCCAAGTGCAGTGTGTCCACCTGTAGCGAGTACCTCAAATACACCCTGTGAGAAACGTAGGATGGAGACGTCGAAAGTACCACCACCTAAGTCGTAAATCACATAATTTTGATCTGTACTTAAATTTGTTGCTTGATCTAAACCATACGCTACAGCTGCTGCTGTAGGTTCGTTTAATAATCTCAGTACGTTTAAACCAGCGAGCTGTGCAGCGTCTCGTGTTGCTTGGCGTTGTGCCTCATCAAAATAGGCAGGTACTGTAATGACAGCACCATTTATGGGATTCTTTAAACTTGCTTCAGCGCGATCTTTTAGGTTTTTTAGAATTTCAGCAGAAATTTCCACAGGTGTTTTACGACCTTGCGCTGTTTCAAAAGCAGGCATCTGATTGTCTTCACCCACCAATTGATATGGGTGTTGAAATTTAATATCAGCTTTTGAGCGTCCCATAAAACGTTTTACAGAAACAATAGTATTCTGTGGGTCACGAGTTATAAACGGTTTTGCGTCATTGCCGAGCACAGTAGAGTTTTCAGCATAATGTACGATAGAAGGAAGTAACACTTGACCTTGTTCATCATTTAGAACTTTAGGTTTGCCAGAAAGCACAGTTGCTACAAGAGAGTGGGTCGTACCTAAATCAATACCAATAGCAATGCGATGTTCATGTGGCGCACTTGATTGTCCAGGTTCAGCAATTTGCAAGAGTGCCATGTGTTAAATCCCTTGAAAATAAAACAAAAAAATAAAATTAGAATTCGTCATCTAAGTCAAAATCTTCATCATCGAGAATACGGTCTTCAGCTTGATGTATATCATTCATCACTTTTTGGAAGAAACGTAATTTTCGAACAGTATCGCGAGACTCAGCCCAATCTTCAGCTTCATAGTCTATTTTGAATTCGCGAACTAAACCATCAATCCATTGTTGCACTTCAGTTTTTAAAGATGAAAGTTGTTCAGAACTTTGAGCTTCATCTAACTGTTCACGAATTTCTAATGCAGATTGTAAAAATTCGAAATCATTGATGGATTGATCTAAATGATAGTCTTGTTTTTTGAGTGTAAGTAAATATCCAGCACGGCTGTCAACTTGAGATAAAACTTTATAAGCTTGATTGATTTCGCTAGATTTGATCAAGGCTTGGTCTTTATTTTCAGCTTTATCTGGATGATATTGTTGCTGCAATTTTAGAAAGTTAGCTTTCAAAGTTGCTAAATCAATATCGAGTGCTACAGGGAGATTAAACAACTCAAAATGATTCATGGATTGGAAATTCCAAAATAGTGAAAAATAAAAGTGGGCGCTGAATAGAATTAAAACAGTGCAGGGCACTGTTTTAATCAGGTAAAAAGAGAATGATTATCTTAAACAGTGAAAGATTCACCACAACCACATTCACCTTTTTTGTTTGGGTTGTTGAATTCAAAACCTTCGTTTAGACCATTTTTAACATAGTCCATTTCCATACCTTCTAGATAAACAAGGCTCTTCGGATCAACGAAAACTTTAACCCCAAACTGTTCAAAGACTTGATCATGTTCGTCAACTTCATCAACGAATTCGAGAACATAAGCCAATCCAGAACAACCTGAAGTTTTCACACCAACGCGAATACCTTCACCCTTACCGCGATTCAATAAATAATTGCTGATATGAGTTGCAGCATTTTCAGTTAAATTGATCATGAAAACTCCATTCAATCATCAAGCGCTAAATTAAGCTTTCGCTTTTTTGCTACGGTAGTCTTCTACAGCAGCTTTAATTGCATCTTCTGCAAGTACAGAGCAGTGTACTTTTACAGGAGGAAGCGCAAGTTCATTTGCAATATCAATATTCTTGATTTGCTGTGCTTGGTCTAAAGTTTTACCTTTTAGCCATTCAGTTACAAGTGAACTTGAAGCAATTGCAGAACCACATCCGTAAGTTTTGAAGCGAGCTTCTTCAATTACTCCATTCTCATCCACTTGGATTTGAAGACGCATAACGTCACCACAAGCTGGTGCACCGACCATACCTGTACCTACGTTTTCTGCGTTTTTATCTAAAACACCAACATTACGAGGATTTTCGTAATGATCAATCACTTTTTCGCTATAAGCCATGATGCGTCTCCAAACCTCAGGGTCGGCTGATAATATTTAATATGGGTGCATCTTATTAAATTTCAATATTTAAGCTTAATAAGATGCATGTGTTTGGTTTAAATTAGTGTTCTGTCCATTCAACTTTCGACAGATCAATCCCTTCTTTGTACATATCCCAAAGTGGAGAAAGGTCACGTAATTTTTCTACAGCAGCTTTTGTCACTTCTAGTACGTGATCAATGTCTTCTTCAGTCGTATATTTACCAAAACTGAAGCGAATTGAACTGTGTGCTAACTCATCAGATAAGCCTAATGCACGAAGAACATAAGAAGGTTCTAATGTTGCAGAAGTACAAGCTGAACCAGATGAAACAGCAGCATCTTTAAGTGACATCATTAAAGATTCACCCTCAACGAAGTTAAAACTTACGTTTAAGTAGTTTGCTACGTTTTGAGTCGGATGACCATTTAAGAAAACTTGTTCAAGATCTTGTAGACCATTCCAAAGTTTGTCACGTAGAGTGCGTAAGCGAGTTTGTTCAGCAACTAGGTTTTTACCTGCAAGTTCAAATGCTTCACCCATACCAACGATTTGGTGAGTTGCAAGCGTACCAGAACGCATACCGCGCTCATGACCACCACCATGCATTTGAGCTTTAAGACGCACACGTGGACTACGACGTACGTAAAGTGCACCGATACCTTTAGGGCCATAAATTTTGTGAGCAGAGAAACTCATTAAATCAATTTTCATGGTTGATAAATCGATTTCAACTTTACCAGCAGCTTGAGCGGCATCTACGTGGAAATATGTCTTATTCGCACGAGTTAATTCACCAATAGCGGCAACATCAGTCACAGTACCAATTTCATTATTGACCATCATTAATGAAACAAGAATTGTATCTGGACGTAAAGCAGCTTGAACCATTTCAGGAGTAATTAGACCTGTTTGAGCTTCTGGTTCAAGATAGGTAATTTCAAAGCCTTCTTGTTCTAATTCACGGCAAGTATCTAAAATTGCTTTATGTTCAATTTTACTCGTAATGATGTGTTTGCCTTTTGAAGCGTAGAACTGTGCAACACCTTTCAGTGCAAGGTTGTCAGATTCTGTAGCGCCAGATGTCCAAACGATTTCGCGTGGATCTGCTTTTACAAGATTTGCAACTTGCTCACGAGCGTATTCAACTTTTTCTTCAGCTTGCCAACCATATGCGTGCGAACGTGATGCAGGGTTACCAAAAGTCCCATCGAATGTAAGGCATTCCATCATGCGCTCAGCAACTTGTGGGTCGACTGGAGTCGTTGCAGCATAATCAAGATAAATTGGACGTTTCATGTCAAATACCTGTAACCGATAAAAGGGCTGAATCTAATGGAGCTGTATTCTGGCGGATCGCAACAGTTTGAACGTTATCGCGAGCAACTAAATCAGCAAGAGAGATTTTAGCTAAGTAATCGGCAATGTGGAGGGAGAGTTCTTGCCATAAATCGTGAGTTAGACACATTGCGCCATTTTGGCAGTTACCTTTGTGGTCACAACGTGTTGCATCAACAGTTTCGTTTACAGCTTCAATAATTTCTAAGACCGTAATATCAGAAGCATTACGCGCTAAATGGTATCCACCATTAGCACCACGTACACTCGAAACCAAGCCATGACGCTTTAATTTAGCAAATAGTTGTTCTAAATAAGCCACAGAAATAGTTTGGCGAGTAGCAATTTCTGCCAAAGTAATGGTTTGTTCAGTCGGCTGCAAAGCTAGATCAAGTAATGCAGTCACTGCGTAGCGACCGCGAGTGGTTAAGCGCATGATTCGATACACGTGTAAAAGGCTAGATGATGAAATTTTATGAATTCCGACTAATTTAGTCAAGTATTTTTTCTAAAAACCAACTAAATTAATCGGAATTAAATATGGCGAGGATTTAAACAGATAAAACTTTATTATTTTAATAAATATTCAATAAATTATACACGATTAAAGCCACGAATAGAACCGAAACTATCCCGAACGCAATATTGGTGCGTTTTTGGTTGGTTTGCATGCGACGAATACGATTTTTATATTGTTTTACCTCTACTTGAAGTGTATTGATTTTAGATCTTTGTAAGTCAATTTTTTCAAGTAATGGTGCAATGCGTTTTCTCGAAGCCTTTGTGTCTTGGTCTTCAGAAGCTGTTGTTAACCAGTTTTTCCAATCTGAAAGTAATTTCGGTGTTGAGAGATGTAATGCTAAATCTCTGAATTCGTCTTTAAGGTTTTGATCACCTTCAATACGCATTTTTTTCAAACTTCTGCGGTTTGCAAACCCGAAAATTTGAATGATATCGACTAAAGTACTACTTACCTTGAGGTCAGGTTCTTTTTCTGGCGCTTGAAGGTCAAATAAGATGCCTTTATCCGTAAATTGGATATAAAAGTCAAAATAGGGGATATAGCTATTCATTTTAATTGTAATTTGTTGTTCTACAAATTTTTTTGCTTGAAGGCGAACAACACGGTCATGTTTTAAGACGAAAGAATAGAATGTCTCTAAAACTAACATAACAATGTTAAGCAACAAACGGGTATGACCTTGTTGTTGTTGCGATTCACTCATAAATAAATCCTATTCAAATTTAATAAATCTAAAAAGTTCTATTAACACAAACTTAAATTAAGTCTAAGATTACATCATTTATCATTGCTTTGTAGAACAGTTTTGAACAAGGTTCAATAGCGATATTTGATATTATCAATGTATTTTATGCACGAATAGTCAGTTTAGAGGCTAAAATATACAGGAGTGTAACGGTGGATCAAGATGTAAATAACAATAAAGAACAGGAATTAATGGACAACTCACAACCTGCAAACTCACGTAAAACAAAGCATCAACGCAAGTCCACACTTGATTTTCGTAAATATACTAAACAAATTTGGCTTGCTGGTTTAGGTGCTTTTTCTCGCGCAGAGGAAGAAGGTAATAAAATGTTTGACTCTTTAGTCAAAGTTGGTGAAGAGCTTGAATCAAAAACGGTTGAATTTACAGATCAAACAGTAAACAAAGTTGCGGAAAAAACTAAAGAGTCTGTTACGGATAAAAAAGATAAGGTCGAAAAACTTTTAGATCATGGGGTGAGTACTTCGCTTAATCGTATTGGGCTCGTCTCAACTAAAGATGTACAACATCTTGAGAATATGATTTTAGATATTAACCAGAAATTAGATGTGCTCATTGCTGAAAATCAAGCTTTACGAGCTAAACTCGAAAAAAAATGATGGATTTAGAGATAAAACTGTAATTTTGGTATTTTTTGTCGCTTATTTTGATCAAAACAGGTCGAGCAGTATTGCGTTTCCCCCCAAAGCATTGCTATAAAGTCGTCATGGCCTTTTAAAATACAAGCCTTGGATTTTAAACAAACGATATAAGAGGACGTAATCTTCATGAATAAATCAGAATTGATTGATGCAATTGCAGAGAAAGGGGGATTGTCTAAGACTGATGCTGGTAAGGCATTGGACGCGACTATTGCTTCTATTGGCGAAGCGCTGAAAAAAGGTGACTCTGTTACTTTAGTAGGATTTGGTACTTTCAGCGTTAAAGATCGTGCTGCACGCACTGGTCGTAACCCGAAAACTGGCGAAGAATTACAAATTAAAGCAAGCAAAGTTCCTAGCTTTAAAGCTGGTAAAGGTTTAAAAGATTCTGTAGCTTAATTCTTATTAAGTCCAAAACGCGCCGACTTGGCGCGTTTTTTATTAAAAAGAAAATTTATGGCTTCATCTGATATATTCGGTTTGGAATATCAGTTAGAATCGCTTTGAAATAAAATATTGGAATACCTATGGAATCGTTTCGTAAACTCATTAAAGGGTGGCTCGGCAAAGTCCTTCTAGTATTATTTTTGACACCATTGGCATTGGTCGGTATTGAAGGCTATTTCGGTGGTGGAAACAAAGATGGGATTGCTAAAACCGTTAATGATTTAGAAATTTCTAATAAAGAGCTAGAAGTTCAAACGAAGAATTATAAAGATCAATTCTTACAAATGGTTCAAGGTGATGAATCACTTCTGAATCAATCGTATATTGAACAAATGGCTCTAGATAGTTTAATTGATCGTGCTTTATTGGTTCAGCAGGCTGAAAAGTTAGGCATCAGTTTAAGTGATGCTCAGATTGAACAAATGATTGCTCAACAGCCAAGTCTGCAGGTTGATGGTAAATTTTCACAACAAGCTTATGAAAACTATCTTCGATCAATTAATATGACGAGCCAGGGTCTAATCCAAAATTTAAGACAAGATCATGCGCTTCAAATGTTAGTTTCAAGCATTCGTGATAATTCTTTGGTAAGCCAAAGTGATATTCAGCAAATCGCAAATCTACAAGGTGAGCAACGTACGTTATTTATGTCATCTGTAAAATTGGATGATTACAAAACGTCTTTAAAAATAACTGATGCTGAAGTCGCTGCTTATTATGAAAAACATAAAGTGCTGTTTAAGCAACCTGCCTCAGTTGATCTTGATTATGTATTGGTAACGCCTGCTATGGTAGCAAATGCCACAACAACTGTTACAGATGCAGAATTAAAACAAGCTTATGATCAATATGTAACTCAACAAAATAAAAATGCCAAAGTTGAAGTCCAACATATTTTGATTACAACAGATAATCGTACTGCGCTTGAGGCTGAAAAAATAGCCAATGATGTTTATGCAAAAATTCAATCAGGATTATCTTTTGCAGAGGCTGCTCAACAGTATTCTGAAGATTCTAGTTCCAAAGATAATGCGGGTCGAGTTGATGGTTATGAAGCCGGTGTATTCGGTGATGCTTTTGATAATGCAGTTCAAGCTTCAAAAGGTACGATTTCTAAGCCAGTAAAAACCGATTTTGGTGTACATATTATTCAAACTAAAGCTGCTCAAGTGAATGTTGCTAGTTTTGAGTCTGAAAAAGCACGTCTTGAAGCTGATTTATTAAAATCTAAAAATGCCAATGCTTATTCTGATCTAGTAAATGGTTTGAATGAGCTCGTTGTAAGTAGCGATGCTTTAGATGTAGTCCCTCAGGAATTAAAATCGGCTAAATTGGTTACTGCGAATAATGTAACTCTTGCCACTCAAAATACAGTCCTAGCGGATCCTGCTGTAAAAGCTAAGATCTTTAGTCAAGATGTAAAAAATGGTGATCGTAATGCGACCAGCAATATACAATTGGCGAATGGTGATACAGTTTGGTTGAAAGTTCGTGAATACCGTGAAGCTGGTGTTCAACCTTTATCAGTAGCCAAAGCGAAGGTTAAAGAAAAGCTGTTGAATCAAAAGGCATATGAAGCTGCTCAAGCAAAAGTTGCTGCAATGTTAAAGGATTTTAAAACACTACCTTCACAGCAGGTTTTAACTAAGCATCAGCAATCTTTCGTAAATGCTGGTGTTTTTACTCGTTCTCAAGGTCTTAAACGAGAAATTGAACGTGCTGCATTTAGTGTGCCTGCACCTAAAGCAGGAATGTGGTCTGTGACTACAGCTCAATTACCAAATGAAATGGTAATTATCGGTGTGGCTGAGGTAAAAAAACCATCTATGGATTCGATTTCGGTTGAAGAAAAACAGCAGCTTGCACAGCTTTATCAAAACTATCGTGGTACACAATTACTTAAAGATTACACTGAGTATTTAAAGTCAGTTGCAAAAATCAAGTAACTCACCAGTAATTCTATCTTCATAAAAAAAGCACTTCGGTGCTTTTTTTATTTTGCTATGATTTATTTAATTCGATTAATTCAAATAAGTATTACGATATTGGCTTGGACTGCATAGATAATGTTTTTTGAAGGCTTGACTAAATGCAGTCTCTGATGAATAACCAACTTTATGCGCGATTTGTTGAATTGAAAGCTGGCTCAAGCGTAAAAGTTGACTGGCTAATCTTAAACGGTGTTTCTGTAAGTATGCTAATGGTGTTTCATTCACCATATTTTGAAATAAATGAGCGAATTTTGAACGCGACATAAAGCAAGTTTCTGCCAATGATTCTACAGTCCAGTTTCGTTCTGGTTGGCTGTGAATCGCTGAAAATGCAGGGCTCAGTTCTGGGTGAGTCAGTGCATTTAACCAGTTATTCTGATCTGTAAGCGTGGAAATGTAATCTCTCACGCATTCGATTAACATAATACTCACCACGTGATCCATAATCTTATGGCGACCAGGTCGGTTCATCTTGGTTTCATCAGCCACGAAATAAAGCCCGATCCTTAACCACTCCGGCTCTCTAGCATTCAGTGCATTGTTTAAATGGATATAAGTGGGTAAGGCTTGAATCAATGGTCCACCCATAATACTGTCCATGTTAGATCGTATACTGAAGATGAGAGATTTCTCAGATTTATCATCTTCGTCACCGAGGATAATTTCATCATCTCTTAAACCTTTAAATAAATGATCTATTTGAGTAATGTTGACTAATCTTTGTTCTTGATGGCTATAGGCTTGATGTGACATTCCAGAAGGAATAATTGCCATATCTCCAGCTTTTAAGTGTAGCTGTTCGCCATTTTGAAATTTAAAAAAGGCTTCACCGTATAATAAAATATAGGTAATCATGGCTGTTTGATGACTTAAATCAAAAGCCCATTTACCTTGTGCTTGAAGGTAGAGATATTCCGTATTTTTGAGGTGAATATCTTCAAAAACTTGACTGAGGGCATCCATGTTTTTCGTATATTCCCTATACGCATACAATTGCTGAATCTTAACATGTGTAAAGATTTCTATAATGTATTTTAGCTTCAAAATCATCGCGGAAATACGACTCAATAGCTTTTTTGGACGATTACGACTGTATTTGAAATTCGAAATGACCAAAGATAAAAATAAGAAATAGAAAAGGATAATTGCAAGTGAATGCAAAGGTAAAAGTTGAAGAGTTATTGAGTCAGAACCCGATAGCGCAAGGCTTACAACTGGATAAGAAGCGTTACTTATGGTTGCTTAGTCCAGCACTACCTGTATTAGGGATGGGCTTTTTGGCTGGATATCAATACGGACCTAAAGCAACTAAAAAATTGTTTGCATTAGGTGGACCTTTATTATTACACGTAATTATTCCCACCATTGATGCTTTGGTCGGTACTGATGAGAATAATCCGAGTGATGAGCAGATCAAAAAATTGGTCAGTGATCCTTACTATGATCGTATAGTAAAAATGTTTGTTCCTTTACAGTATGCAGCTAATTTTTTTGCCGGATATGTTGTTTCACGTAAAGAAACTCCATTGTTGGATCAGTTATTGATTGGTTGTACAATGGGATTGATCAACGGTATTGGTGTGAATACTGCCCATGAACTATGCCATCGACCGAAGCGTGCAGATCATTATTGGTCACACGTGACACTAGCACCACTTGGATACAATCATTTCCGTATTGAGCACCCATATGGGCATCATAAGCGCGCAGCTACTCCAGAAGATCCAGCGACCTCTAAGATGGGTGAGACCTTTTATGAGTTTCTTCCAAGAACCATTAGCGGTGGCTTGAAGTCAGCAATACAGATTGAAAAACATCGATTAAATCGTAAGGGTGAGTCGTTCTTTTCACTGAAAAATGAGCTATTTCACGGCGCAGCCATTAGTGCAACTTTTCACGCAACGATGCTAAAACTGTATGGTAAGAAAATTTTACCATTCTTAGCCATTCAGTCACTTTATGGTGTGACTTTATTCGAAATGGTCAACTATCTTGAGCACTATGGCTTATTGCGAGAAAAGAAGGAGGATGGAAGTTACTCGCGCACTATGCCTGAACATAGTTGGAATAATAATAACATCACAACCAATCTATTCTTATACCAGTTGCAGCGCCATTCGGATCATCATGCTTATCCGACACGACCATTCCAAGCATTGAGAAACTTTGAAGAAGCGCCAGTGTTGCCAAGTGGATATGCGACGATGTTGATCCCAGTTTTAATACCTAAGTTATGGTTTAAAATTATGGATAAGCGCGTATTTGACCATTATGGTGGCGATTTAAATAAAGCCAATATTCTTCCAAAACGACGAGCAAAAATTTTTAAAAAATTTGGTGTTATTGATAAATTATTGGGCTAACACTCAAAAATAAAAAACCGACCATGGGTCGGTTTTTTTATAATACTTTTAACATGCGTATTTCGCATGCATCACTATGTCCAGTATTTCCTAATGGGTGTTGTAGATGTTGAAAACCTAATTTTTCATATAACTTTACAGCCTGCCAGAGAGATGCTGTGGTTTCGAGATAAATTTGCGTGTAACCCTGATCTCGTGCAAATTGGATACATTTTTCTAGAATTTGTTTTGCAAAACCCATACCTCGTATTGAGGGCTTAAAATACATTTTTTGTATCTCTAGGGTGTTTTCGTGGCCCAGCAAAGGTGCAATGCCCCCACCACCAAAGACCTCGTGTTGGTCATTGCTAATAACCCAATATATGGAGTGAGGTTTTGTATAAACGTCATAGAGTTGATCTAGAATTGGATCTGCTACTGCGAAGCCTGATTCAGCAGCGAGAGCAAACTCCACTGAGACTTCACGAATGATTTTTGCAATATGGGGATTATCTTGGGGTTGAATAGTTCGAATAAAGTACATAATCGATGAAACTTAGTAAATCTTCACAGAGTATATCTAAGTTTCATCGGAGTTGAGTTTAATTCAACGTGATTTATTTCAATTCGCTTGATGATTTTCCAAGTTCACGGCGCGCAACAATAAGCTGTTGAATTTGTTGTGTACCCTCGAAGATATCTAGTATTTTGGAGTCACGCGCCCATTTTTCCAACAACTCATCTTCGGTATAGCCTACACTTGCAGCAAGTTCGACACACTTCAATGTAATTTCATTACAAATTCGTCCAGCTTTCGCTTTTGCAATTGAAGCTTCACGCGAGTTAGGCTTTTTATTGTCAGCCATCCATGCAGCTTTTAGGGTTAATAAACGAGCAGCTTCCCATTCTGCTTCCATACGATAAATCTGAGCTGCAATATTTGAGGATTGAAGGTAGGGGGTGGCATATTCAGCATCTAGTTGGTCTTTAAAAATTTCCTTGATACGCTCTAAAGACGCTTTAGAGCACCCAACTGCCATTGCGGCCACAAGAGGGCGTGTATTATCAAAAGTTTCCATGACGCCAGCGAAACCTTTTGCAACATCGATTTCAGCATTGCCTAATAAATTTGCAGCAGGGACACGACAATCGATAAAGCGAATGACAGCAGTATCTGAAGCTTTAATTCCGAGTTTATGTTCAAGACGTTCAACGGTCATGCCAGGCGTGCCTTTAGGAACAACAAATGATTTGATTGCTGCACGCCCAAGTTTTTTATCGAGTGTTGCCCAAACCACGACTGAATCAGCTCGTTCACCAGAAGTGACGAAAATTTTCTCGCCATTTAAAATATAATCATCACCATCTTTAGTCGCTGTGGTGCGTATTGCTGCAGAATCAGATCCACAGCCTGGCTCGGTAATTGCCATCGCAGCCCAAGTTCCTTTGAAGCGTTCAAGTTGCTCTTCATTGGCTACAGCAGCAATTGCAGAGTTACCTAATCCTTGGCGAGGCATGGTAAGTAATAAACCAGTATCGCCATAACACATCTCAATTACACCCAAAGCAGTAGACATGTTCACGCCATTTTTGTTGCCTTGAGTAGTATCTCCACGTTTATTGACGGCAGCGCCAGCATTCATGCCATCGCCACCTTCATTCATACCATCCAATAGGGATGCTAACATGTCGAGTTCTTTGGGATAAGCATGTTCAGCTTTATCATATTTGCGTGAAATAGGGCGAAGCACGTTTAACGCTGTCTGATGAGCTTGATCAACAAGCATTTTAAATTTTTTCGGATTTTCTAAATTCATCATCTTTGTCCTTAAATTTTTATTATTTGATTAAGCATGTAAACCAGAATGCATAATGGCAGTAGCACGCAAATCCCGATACCAACGTTCAACTGGATGTTCTTTGGTAAAGCCATGTCCACCTAAGAGTTGTACGCCATCAGTGCCAATTTTCATTGATTTTTCTGCACACAAAATTCGTGCTAAGTATGCTTCACGATGGAAACTTAAACCTGATTCTGCGCGGCTTGCAGCATTCAAAACCAACATTTTCATAGCATCAATTTCAATAGCCATATCCGCGATCATAAATGCAACACTTTGACGGTGGGATATTGGTTCACCAAATGCGGTGCGTTCATTGGCATACTGAATGCAATATTGTTTAACCGCTTGGCATGTACCCACTGCCATTGCACACCACATTAAATTGCCCAGATCAATGAACGCTGAATAATCAAAATCTTGCTCATTTAGTTTAAATGCTGGTGTGTTGTTAAATTTTAGGCTCACAGATTGGGTTGCTTTAAGCCCCATTGCTGGATTTGCTTTATATGAAATCGTTTCATTTCGCTCAACAATGAAAACCTGAGCTGTTCCATCTAAATCTGCGGAAACCAATAAAAGATCTGCCTGCTCACCTAGAATAACGATAGTTTTTTCACCATTAATGACAAAATGATCGCCTTGGTGTGTCGCTTTTGTTTTTAATTGGAAAGGGTTGAAAGCAGGTGTATTTTCCTGAACAGCAAAAGTTGCAAATAGATCATCTTGTTCGCTAAATGCCGACAAATACTTATTTTGAATCTCTGCTGAACCCCACTGTGTAATTGCATTAATGACTGAGAACGTGGAGAGTAATGTAGCTGTTAATGAGAAGTCACCTTGTGCAAGTTGCTCTGCGATCAGCACATTTGTAACCACATTCTTTTCTGAAGCAACGCCGCCGTATTGTTCAGGCAATGCATAATAATTGACACCTAAATCTTTAAATTGAGCCCATAAGTTTTCTGGAAAAATAGCTTGGTGGTCGGCTGTATGTGCTAGGGGGTAGAGAACTTCATGAGCAAATTGTTGCATCGCATCAACAGTCATCTGTTGTTCTTCAGAAAGGCTGAGATCAAATAACCCTTTTTGCTGATTGGATAGACGTTGAGTCGGAGTATTGGATTTTTGTTTAAAAATTTTCTGTGTAGAGCCCAAGGTTTTAAATCCAGCCTTAGAACCTTGATAAAGCGAGCGTTCGATAATTTTTCTTAGTTTTAATTGATCGATTAAATCACTGCCTGCGAGCTTAGTGATCAAGGCTAAGCCTAAACCTTGCGCTTTGTTTGCGATATCATTCATTGTTGTAAATTCCCTGATGGTTTTTTTATACAACAAGATCGTGACATGTGTTTAGTGAAATGACTATGTCGAAAATGACTAGCTTAAAAGACTTTTTTGACCAAACAGATAAATGGTAATTGAATAGGTATTCTAATGAAATTTAAGATATATTCTTTTTAGTAATTAAATTTTTTATTTAATAAATTGACCATAGTGACACGATAGATCACTATGGTCTTTGTTCCTTAAACATATGATTGGATCATTTTGCGCACATTTGTTTTTGCTTCGATCACAGTCATGAATGTATATGCACCAATGAACTTACGACTGATGAACATAAATTCTTTCGGTGGAACTGAAAAATAGCGCGATGCCATCGACTTGGATGCTCGTTGCATCACACGGCTATGCAGTTGGCTTTGTTTCCAATCATAGCGCTGCTGTTCATCCATAATGCCTGTTGGTAGGTCTGGATTATTGCTATAAGTACTAAAAGCTTCAGTAGCTAGAAGGAACACTTTTGCCATGTCAGGTTTAATGCTTAATGGCATTGCATCGAAAAACTCATAACCTGTCATAGCATTGACCATGGCTTGAGCATCATGATGATAGCCCGCGGTAATTAAATTACGAGCTACCTTGAGGAGTTGATCATCAAATTGACGGATCGCACCGAAGTCTAAAAGAATGATTTTATCTTCAATTTGCGCGCCGTCACCTAAGCGTACTAGGTAGTTACCAAAGTTAGGATCAGTCTGCATCTCGCCCCATTCAAACACTTCACGAACGGCAATTTCAAGCGATGCTTCACCTAATTTGTTGCGACGCTCCTGAGGGAGTGAAAGCATGACTGGGCTATTAATCGGAACACCACGCTCAAAAGTCATACAAAGCACTTGATCTGTACAATATTGATCAATAATTTGTGGAACAACATAACGCGGATCATCTTTTAAACGCGCTCTAAAGCGACGTGTTGTTTCAGCTTCAATTTTGTAATTTACTTCACGGTGCATCATTTCGCGAACCTCATCAAACCATTGATCAAATTCACGAGTTTGAGGAACCATGCGTGTAAGTTTGAGCATGTTCTTAAACAAGCTCATATCTGAGTCAATTGCGCTTGCTACACCTGGATATTGAACTTTGAGCACCAATTCAAGACCATCAGACTTACGTGTTGCACGGTGAACCTGTGCTAATGATGCGGTGCCTAAAGGCTCATGATCAATGGTGAGATCATCGAGTTTAGAGCCAAGTTGGTTGCGCAGTTGGTCATGGATGGCAGGCCACGCGAGGGCAACGGTCTGATTATTTAAAGTGTTTAAAGCTTGCGTGATCTCTTCAGGTAGAAAATGCTCACCATATAACGCCATCATTTGACCAATTTTGACGATAGAGCCTTTTAATTTACCGATTTCAGCAACAAGATAGTCAGCTTGTTCTTTCATCGCTTGTTTACGTTTTTTTTCTTTTTCTTCTTCGCTTGAAAAAATAGAACTCGCACTTGAAGCAGCCCAGCGTGTGCCAGCCAGTAGAGAAGCTTTCGCAATCGAAAGACGGCGATCCATTGAAGAAGTTTTTAATTGTTTAAGCTTTTCATTCTGATCTGACATGAAGTTTAGGTCCTTTAAGCGAATCGCGCAGAGAAATCATTGTATTGAATATTACATGTTATGAACGTATTAAAATAGTTCAAGTATTTCAATATCAGGTGTATAAATGGTCAATTTATTCAAACTTAAATAGCCTAAGCTTTTTAAAGTCGATATTTAACTGGGAGTTGAGCTCGAGTAGACAGAGACACGCGATACTCAGAGATGAATAACTTCATTAAGTTGACAACAGTTTCATGAATAAATCCAAGGGCATATGCTTTGATAATAATGACGCTAGGTAAGCTGAAGAAAAAATATTTGACATCATCCAAACTTGGATTTTCAAAAATTTGATGATCCATCAAAAATTGCTTAAGAAATTGTTTTTCTGTTGTGACACGAGGGGAAGAATCATCACTCCAGTAATTTTGACGCATTGCCATTAAATTATTGTGTTTATAACTCATACTTTAACTTTTGAAATTCACTTTAACTTTTATTAGTTTGAGTCTAAATTTTCTTTTTCAACTCTGGTGAGCTTTTCGAGAGACAAAAAAAAGCGGGCAAAGCCCGCTTTTTTTAACAGTTAATTAAACTGCTACGATGTCAACAGCGTTAGGACCTTTAGGACCTTGAGTTACGCTGAATTCAACTTGTTGGCCTTCAGCCAAAGTTTTAAAGCCTGAACCCTTGATTTCGCTAAAGTGAGCAAAAACGTCAGGACCGTTTTCTTGTTGGATGAAACCGAAACCTTTAGTTTCGTTGAACCATTTAACTGTACCTTTAACAGTATTAGACATAATAGGAATCCTAATAAAACTTTAATGTTATGAGTTTGAACTCAATGATGTAACTTGGAAAAAAAATGAAACTTAAAATCTGAAACCAAACGTAGGATTATGACTAACACTGCGAAATAAAAGATTTAATGAAACAACATAAATTTTCTAGTTGGCTTCGAGTATACACGATTATTTTCAATATCGTTAGTTTTAATCAACTTTCTCGCTATTTTAAAACCTGAATGAGTAGACCTTATTCAATGGATAATTCTAACTATTCAAATTTTCAATACAAATTTGCCGAATAACACGGATAGAACTTTTTATTAATAGGATAAAACAAGGTATCATAGACCGTTTTTAAAAAATTGACCTTGGAGACGCCTTAAGTGGATCGACCGACTATTAGCCCTGAACATCTACAGGAAGCCGCTGAAAACTTAACAACTATTCGAGATTTTATTCGTTTTGGAGTTACAGCATTACGTCAATACGATGCACACTTAGGTCAAGGTACTGAAGATTATTTTGCTGAAAGTTCTGCTTTAGTTTTACAAACTTTGTCACTAGACTGGAATGCCGATGCTGAGATTTTAGACTCAAAATTGCTGCCAAGCGAAGTTGCGGAATTCTTGAGCTTACTCGAACGTCGTATCAATGACCGTGTTCCTACTTCATATTTATTAAATCTTGCTTATTTCTTTGGTAAACCATTTTATGTCGATGAGCGTGTACTGATTCCACGCTCACCAATCGTTGAGCTGATTGAAAATCGTTTTGCACCTTATTGTTTGACTGAAAATGGCGAAATGGGTGAAGCGGTCAATAATTTGCCAGTGAATCCAAATCCTAAAACTCCACAGCGTATTTTGGATATGTGTACTGGCTCTGGTTGTATCGCGATTGCTTTGGCATATGCATTCCCTGATTCTGAAGTTGATGCTACTGATATTTCAAAAGAAGCCCTTGAGGTTGCTCAAATCAACTGTGAGCATCACAATAAACAGTATCAAGTCGCTTTATTGGAATCTGATCTTTTCGCTAAAATACCTGCTGAAAATCAATACGATTTAATTATTTCTAATCCGCCGTATGTCGATGCTGAAGATATGGCAGATTTACCAGATGAGTTTCATCACGAGCCAGAATTGGCATTGGCAGCGGGTCAAGATGGTTTGGATCTTGTGCGTAAAATGCTGGCTCAAGCCGCAGACTATTTAACTGAAGATGGTTTAATCGTCATTGAAGTGGGCAACTCAGAATGGGCGATGAAGCAAAACTTTAATACTGTTGATTTCTACTGGTTGCAATTCCAACGTGGTGGATCAGGTATTTTTGCACTGACTGCAGCACAATGCCGTCAATATCGTGATTTATTCATTCAATCTGTTCAAGTTTAAAGGAGTTGTTGAACATGGCTGGCAATAGTATTGGACAATTGTTCCGTGTAACAACTTGTGGTGAATCTCACGGTGTTGGTTTGATGGCGATTGTAGATGGAGTTCCACCAGGTCTGAAGTTATCGGCTGAGGACTTACAAATAGACTTAGATCGTCGTAAACCAGGTACCTCTAAATTTGCAACACAACGCAAAGAACCAGATGAAGTTGAAATTATTTCAGGTGTGTTCGAAGGTAAAACCACTGGGACATCCATTGGTCTTTTAATTCGAAATACAGACCAAAAATCTAAAGATTACGGTAATATCGCACAAACTTTCCGTCCAGGTCATGCAGACTATACTTATACACAAAAGTATGGTTTCCGTGATTACCGTGGTGGTGGTCGCTCAAGCGCACGTGAAACAGCGATGCGTGTTGCAGCGGGTGCAATTGCTAAAAAATTCTTATTTGAAAAATTTGGTATTGAAATCCGTGGGCATGTAACTCAAATCGGAACTGAAAAAACAGCAAAATTAGATTGGAATGAAGTGCCGAATAATCCATTCTTTTGTGGTGATGTTGATGCCGTACCACGCTTTGAAGCACTTGTGACATCATTGCGTGAAAAAGGAACAAGCTGTGGAGCACGACTTGAAATTATTGCTTCTAAAGTACCCGTAGGCTGGGGAGAACCTGTTTTCGACCGTTTAGATGCTGATATCGCACATGCGATGATGTCAATTAATGCGGTTAAAGGTGTAGAGATTGGTGATGGTTTTGGTGTGGCTGAACAATTTGGTCATGAAACACGTGATGAACTGACAACTGATGGCTTCTTAGCGAATCACGCTGGTGGTATATTAGGTGGTATCTCAAGTGGTCAAGATATTCGTGTATCAATTGCACTAAAACCTACTGCTTCTATTACCACACCAGGCAAAACGATTACCATTAATCGTGAAGATACGGATGTGCTTACTAAAGGTCGTCACGATCCTTGTGTGGGTGTTCGTGCGACTCCAATCGCTGAAGCGATGCTTGCAATCGTGTTAATGGATCACTTTATGCGTCATCGTGCCCAAAATGCCGACGTTGTTGCGCCATTTGAGCCAATTTAACCAAAGTAAAAAAGCGTATGATGTAAAAAGCCAGATGATTGATCTGGCTTTTTAATATAATTTTAAAATTGCAATTGAACGTTTTATGGGGAATTCAATTGAAAATAAGGATATTGGTTGGGGCGATGGTCTTATGCGGATTATCGTATAGTTATGCGAATGGCTTAACACAATCTCAGTTTGATATTGAAGTGAAGTCAATTTATAACGAAATTGAAGCGAGTCAAATTCGATTACATCAATCGGTCGATAGTAAGCAGAATATTTCGTTGATCATTCAAAGAGCTTGTGAATATGCAGATGCATTAAATGCTTTAGAGCGAATAGCACAAAAGAATATTCATATGGCTAAAGCAAAAGAAGAAGCATTATTTGCAAAAAAAATGAGAAATTCTTTTGAGTTATCATTCCAAGATTTAGGAACAAGTTATCAAAAAAGTTGTAAGCCTTAAAAAAGCCAGTTCAACGAACTGGCTTTTTAGTGAATAATTCATTTATTCGATAGTTTGACCTGTATAACCTTTGATAAATGTTAAGTAAGCAGAAGACTTCTGACCGTCAGCTTGCAGGATGGGACGAGTCACTTCGCCGTTAGCTGTCACGATTTTTAGATCAATTTGTTTTGCGTCTCTAAATGAGTTTAAAAAACTTACAGGAACGACAATAAAATTAGATGAATTCGTTACACCAGCTGCAGTTGCATATTGGGTTGGTTGAATTGTTGAATAGACATAAGGCTGACCATCAACAATAAAGTTCAATTGTTTTATATCGTGCTGTATAGTGTCATTTACATCTGCAGTTATTTTAAAACCATTACGCTTTTCATCATTCCAACGGAGTGCAAGCTCAGGGCAAATTTCATCAGTAGCACAGATGAGAGGTCCTTTGGTTACAACACGTTCTGGATAACTTCCTGCACAACCTGTTAATACAACCAATGCTGAAATAAGCGCTAGTTTGATTTTCATGATTTTACCTATTGTCTTGTTTATTATAACTGTGTACACAATTTGTTAAATCTAACGAAAAATTCTAAAAAATGAAATGCCTAGCAGTCTAATAACACGTTGCAGTTTTGTATAGATGATTAAAAAAAGACCCATAGTGGGTCTTTTTTTACTTTTGCTTAAATTGTTGGTAGCCACTTTTAAATGTTTGATAGGCAAATGATGCATGCCCATCTTTTAAAATGCTATGCGTAATAGCACCTTGATCTGTCACTACAGCAATATCGATAGATTTAGACTGATCAAACATAACGACAAAATTCATAGGTACATCAATGTAATTTGTAGAGTTAATGAGATCGGAATTGTTGACTGATCGTGTATTGGTTTGAGTTAAAGTTGTGTAAGGATAAGTTTGACCATCTAGCGTGAAAATCACTTGCTTGATATCAAAAGATTTTCGATCAAATAGATTGGTATGTACTCTAAATAAATTATTGCTCTGCTGTTTCCAATCAAATGTTAACTCAGTACATGGTTTTGATGGTTCACAAATCACCTGACCACGTGTTTCAATTCGCTTGGCATTTTCTGAAGGTTTAAAATCAATAACATTAGATGCATAAGCTTTTGCAGAACTTGCATTTGGTTTATTGGATACAACGATACACCCACTCAGTGAAAGAGCAGTAAGAATAGATATAAATTGAACTTTCATTATTATCAACCAGTTAAATAGATGTTGTTTTTGTATATGCTAAATTTAGCATACAATCCATATAAATGTTAACCAGTTATCAAAAAATATATATTTAATGTCGTGTTTTGCTATTTTTCTTTTTGTGATGCTTGTCAGGTTGCTTGAATTAAGTTTAAAGGTGGTAAAAAATAATTGATTGAGTCCTTTATGGTCAAACGTTTCTATTTTTGATTGAACACTTTTCAAAAGGTGATATAACTAAAAATAAAGCGTTAATAAAAGAGTATGAAATGAAAACGACTGTAAAATATGTGGTGCTGAAGAGCAAAGACTATCAATTGGGCACTCCATTGTTTGAAGAAACCATCGAGGCAGACTATGCGTATTTCGATTCAATTCCATCAGTCATTCAGTACCAGAATCATGAGTTTAAAGTGAAGTCAAAAGAACTTAATCGAAAGCAAATATTTGATGACTTTGAAGAATCACAAACAATCTTAGTTAAAGTCATCGCACTGAATTAATTTAAAGGCGGCCTTGAGCTGCCTTTCTTATTCTCATCACTATTCATTATCTATTTTATAATATAGTTCTATTTGAAATTAAGCACGGTTCGATATGCACCAAACATTCCCAATCCAAAGTAGGTTAGGTGGATTCTACTTTTTCTATAACACCATTGTGGAATATTATTAACTTAAAATTATATATTTATTAGTGGTTTATATTAATCTTAACGATGCTATAAAAGTCTTAAAAAATCACGTGTAGACTATTTGTAGACTGTTGAGAAGCATGATTTAATAAACTTACTGAAGGTTTATTGGATTAATCATGAAACTCAACAAGTCTAATGTTGATGCTATCCCATTGACGGATTCTGGTCAAAAAATTATCAGAGATACAGATTTGATCGGTTTCGCGATTCGAGTCACCACGAAATCAAAATCCTATATTGTTGAACGGAGACACGAGGGTAAACTTTATCGAGTCGTGATTGGGAAAGCGAATGAAATATCCGTAAATTCTGCTCGAGCAAAAGCCCAAATGATTTTGGCTCAAATCTCCAATGGGGAATACATTAGTCCAAATGAAAAAGTAAACGTAAATAATTTTTTAAATATCACTGTCGATGAAGCATTAAAGATTTATACCGATAGAAATGATTTCAAACCTAAAACAATTAGGCAGTATAAAAAATACTTTGATTTATACTTAAAGTGGTCAGATCGTAAGCTCTTTGAAATAACAAAAAAAGAAGTCCTGGATAAATTTATCGAAGTATCTGAGCTCAGCAAGTCATCAGCCAATGGTGCAATTTCATTGCTTGGCACGGTCTGGAAATATATTCATGTGCTTTATTCGACCGATGAAAACCCAATTTTAAAAAGCAATCCGGTAGATATTATTGCCGTAACTAAAGGCTGGAATAAGATTGAAAGTCGTAATAGGCATTTAGATAAAAGTATCATTCATAAGTACTACAACGCCGTTTTGAATTATGAGGATGAACTTAATCTAGAAAATACAGCACGATCCAACACGCATAGAGATATCATTTTATTTACCATGTATACCGGTTGCCGTCGTCAAGAAGTCTGCGGTCTTAAATGGGAAGATGTGAATTTTAAAGAAGGTATAGTTATTTTTAGAGATACGAAAAATGGTTCTAATCATGAATTTCCAGTAGGGGATCATTTGCTGTCTATATTAAAAGAAAGATACTTACTAAAAGAAAATGATTGGGTTTTCCCAGCGACTAAACTTCCAACTTCTCATAATATTCACGCCACTGTTGTAGATACTGCGCTCAAGAAAATAGGTGCTCAGGTTAATTTTTATGTATCGATGCACGATTTTAGGCGTACCTTCGCGTCAATATGTAATTTACTAAGGTTTAACATCTATGTGACTAAACGACTCCTTAACCATACTGCTAGACCACGGTTAGATGTCACGGGCGGCTATGTTCAAATCCCGATGGAGGAATTAAGAGCATCCATGAATATGATTGAGGCTGTATATCAAGGGAAAATTGATTGTTTTAATTATGAAAGTGTATGGGATGAAAGACTCAAACAATTAAAGGCAGGATAACCTGCCTTTTTATTTATGCATATTGAGCTGTGCAGGTGACGGTTCTGCTTTTTTCGAATGCTAATACATCAGCTTTTCTATATGCAACTCGTCGACCAATTTTGGTGTAGGGAAGTTCAGACCCATCACAGCGCATTCTAGCCAATGTCCACGGGGAACAATCTAAATATAACGCTACCAAATCTTGTCCAAACTTTTGATCATTAGGTGCATCTAAAAAAGGTTTTAATAATTTAGATCGTTCATCTTCATTGATATTCTTAAAACTTTTTAAAGCCATTAAGAAACCTCCTTTAAGCTCTCAACCACACTTTCTGGTAATGCATCAGTTTGATTTTGATCCTCATCTTCAAACCAACAAATATCAGAATCCTCACCACGTGCATCCATTTCACCTGCATGACCACACTTATTGCACTTCACTTCATCACCATCATGAAACCATCCGTGTTTAGCTGCACCAGATGCAGTTGAATATATGGTTGATTTGGAACTACCGCATTTAGTGCAAGAGCACCCCCAATTAATTTTAATTTCAGTCATTGGTTGGCTCCTGTGCTTCGATCATGGCTTCGATATTGCAAACACATTCCTCAATAATTGATTTTGAATATTCACCACTGTTCAAATGACGTATTGAGCATAATTCCATTTTCAAGTCATTCTTTGAAATCAAAACAAATCCCTCCGCCACACTCGCTTTGGCTGCTTCTAATAAATTTGCTGCTTGCTCTAACAATTCTGGTGTTTTAATTTCGCCACGATCACGACAAAAATCAGCACGACCACGCAAGCATTGAATAAAATCCTTTTGAATATCCATCACGCCACCTTCGCCAATTTCACATCCAATGGACTCACCAAATGGACTTTAAATTCTTCATACGACTTCTGACATGCAGAGTTGCCACTCATCTTTGAATCAATAAGCACATAATCCAACTTTGTGCCTTTACCTTTAAATGTCGCGCCACCGTCAGCAAGGTCTTTGCGCACATATCCGAGCAGTACAAGCCATATTTTGAAGGCTTGAAGGTCGCGCTGTTTTATTCTAAAAATCATCTATACCCCCACGTACTCACAAAGTCTTTAATACAAGCTTCGATTCCGAACAGATTGATATCCCGATAAGTTTTAACTCTGCCTCTGCATGTGATTTCAACTGTGCGAGTTTGACTGTTATATGTGTAGCTCATGCTGCCACCTCAGCTTTAAATTTGTCGGCCAAGTCATGCATAAGAAGATTGCTAGATCCTGTTTGATACCAAATTCCCAATTCACCATTAAGCTTGAATCTTAAAATTTCGTATTTCTCAGCATTGGTAAAAACATCAGCACCTTGATCAACAAGCCACTCCGAAAAATCGTTTTGCTGAGATACGTGCAAAGCAATTCGATTTTTATAGGCTCGAGCACTTGGGTAGCGATTGCGTAGTATCTGCCAGTCGTTTAGTGGTTTGACCTTAATTCGCTGACTCATGCTGCCCATCCCATTTGATCAATCTTGGCTTTCACAGCGGTTGAAATAACTTGTTCAAACTGAGATCCCTTAAAGTAGTTATACGGTCTCTTTAAATCCTCTTTAGATTTAGCATTCTCTATATCAAACAATGCTTGATTGAATTCAGCTTCAAGCTGTTGCTGTTGTTGCTGAGCGGCTTCAACCTGACGTTGTTGATTGTGATATTCAGCGGCTTCAGCGACGTACTTAGAGTCATCCCATCTACCTGAAAAAATATCACCAGCAAATCCTAAAAGAGATAAGCATTTAATCATTCCATCTGTTACGCTTTTCTTTGCTGCATCTTCATCTACAATGTATTTTTTTCCATCGCTGGTTCGATATGAAACTTTAGTACCTCCGACTTGCTCAACTTCACCACGCTTACCATCACGGATATACCAGACTCTAACTACAGCAGAATGGATTACATCCTCAGAGCCACAATTAATGTAATGTTCTTGCTTAACTTCGACACCCCAACCAATACCACAAGGACCAAATGTGCGTGTTGCTTGCTCTACAATCCAAAACGGTTTAGGTGAGCTGCCTTTATAGGTTTTGCCAGTAATTGGCTTAACGGCTAGAGGATCGGTCACAAAAACCTCACGCCATAAACTCATGTTGTCTTCAACTTTAACTGGTGCATTCATTTCCATTTCCTTTAATCGCCTTTCCATTTGCTGTTCGTATAAATCTCAGGCTCTTTAGGTATGTAAGGTGTCTGCTCAACTGGCTTAGCTACCTTAGGTAATACAGGACCTTGAAATTCAATGTGTTTAATTAGCAATCGGATTTCATTTTTATTAACCACAAATTGCAGTTGCGTTTTATTGTCTGAAACATAAAGCTCAGTTTTGGTTTGTCGACAAAAGTCCTGATGCCATTTAAGTTTCTTGGCTAGTTCAGAATGTACAAACACCTTTCCAATTTCTGCACCAAAACTATTAAATTCACTAAGAATCAATCCATTAACTGATGTATTCATAGCTCACCTCATTGGCAAACTTGGCTTTGATTGAGTTCACAACATCCTGAGAACAGTAAGTTATGCGAGTTGAGTGACCCTGACTGCAAACCCATATCAATTGATTGTTTGAATTAGGAACAGGGTAGTAGCTGTATGCCATCAATCCACAACCACACTCAGCGTGGCTAGGAAAACAAGGCGCTAACAAGTCACTTTGAATTGATATTGCGTTCATGCTGCACTCCTTGATTTTGTTGATATTCAGCTTCTTTATCGGCTGCATAGAAGCAAGCAGTTGTGAGACCACTCATAATTGAAACTACGACTAAGGCCATAACTATGTTGTGAATAGTGTCTTTAATGAATGACTTAGGCTTCATTTCAGCTTTAGTAGGTGGCTGATATAGGATTTGAGTCGTTTGACTCTGAGCTTTGTCAAACTTCGGCGTTTGACTATGTGATGCGGTTTGATTCATAATAATTTCACTCACTAGGGTGGGTCATGCTCCAGGTTGTTGCTGCAACGCTGGGGCTTTTTTTACTTAATGATTAAAGCATACTTTAATAAATATGTTGTGTAAAGCGCACTTTAATATTATTTTTAAACTTTGCTTTAATTTGTGCTTTAATAGACAAAAGAAAACCCATCACAGGGATGGGTTGTAAAGGAATTGGAGGTGTAGTTAAGGCAGGTGGATTCTGTCTCCCAAATAATACAAACAATAAAAAGTGATAAAGACTAATTGGAATAGGAATATAAATAAGACAAAAGTTACACACATGTAGATTATTGCAAACAATGTTGTATTGGTAATAACTAAATCTAAGCTATAAAAATATTTAATGATTGCACCAAGAATGAGCAAGACAATACTTAGAAAAGTTAAATAAGAAAAAGATTGTGCCAAGAATCTTCTTCTAGTCATCTTTTTTCGATCTTTATCTATGGGTGTACTTCCAACCATATCTTTATCCATGCCAGGATTATTGAAGGTTGATATAGCTGCTAATGCCGCAATATAAAAACCAGGCATGGTTTGTAGAAAATTTAAAATTACATTGTACGCATCATTGTTATATAAAACTGTTTTGCATGAAGTAGCGCATATAAAGTTTGATTTATAAGTGAAAAACAAAACAATGCACACAATTATTGAAAAGAAAAAGGGGAATATCCAATCCATCCTATCCTTTTTCTTGTTCTCATCTAGATTGTCTTTCCAGCTTATCCAGAGATAATCGCATGGTCTAAGAATTTCTCTACTCATACTTTTCATCCTGTAATGCTTTTAACTTTAAAAATATTTGTAAGCATAAAGTTGAGTTTATCTCAGGAATTTCTTTCCAGTCTAGGGGGGTAAAAGAGCGGTGGTCTATCTTTATTGTTTTAGCTAGAGCGAAATCTAAGGTTTCTGTTGGCGTATATGTGTGTGACACAACTTCACCAAAGTCGTCCTTATATCTAATTCGATACTTATGTTCGGATAAAGGGATAGGGGTGGACTTACTAAAAGTTGAATTCCATAAATTTGTTAGTTTAGTCATTAAAGTAGCTTGAATTGCTTCAGGTGAAGTAATTTCATTTGGAATAACTAGCGGATCAACTTCGAAATGGAATGAACTTGAAGTACTATGAAATGAAGAATGCTGGTCAGTCTTTGTTACTTGATGTGTATGAATTAGCTCGAGATCTTCAATTTTACCTTGTTTAAAAGCTTTTAATACCGCATCACTAAAAACATTATCTATTGTTGCTTTAATTTTTTTTGGTAATCTTTGGAATGCGCCATTTTCATCTTTAAAACCAGAAGGGTGATCTTCTGAAAATAATTTCAATACATTAGGTTGAGTCATATTGTTTTCATAAATGAACTCTATTGAACGATCAATCAAGACTCTTAAGAGAGTCGGGTTAACTCTAGATCCTCGTTCTCTTTCAATAGCTAATTTCCCTGAAAATTTGTCATTATTAGTATGAATTACTATATGAACACGTGAATCATCACCTTCATTTTTAGTTTTATTTGTAAGTCTCGTCTTTCCTGTTGAGTTATCAGTGTAGCTGCGATTTCTTGCATTTTTATCCGAAATAATAACTAAAATACTGATATATTTTTTCGCTTCATTTATCTCAATTAATTTGATACGCGAAATCAAAGTTTCCTCATTTAGAGGGTAGCTATATTCGCTGTAATTGAGTTTCGAAATCTCTTTAAATACTTCAATTATATCTATTGGTTGTATAGGTTCTTCATGATCCTTGCTAAACCGCTTAGCATTAAACTTAAAATCATGAATTGAAAATAAAACAGGCTTACTCATAAGTTCCTCAATATTTACCAGATCGACCCTAATGTTCTTCGTCGGGTTCGCAGCATTATTTTCTAAATCTTTCGATATAAACCAACAACCTTTCCAACCAGGCGGCAATCTTCTGTCAGCTTGATTATCTGTTCAGGCCAATCGGGGTTAAGTGGCTGAAGATATTTTTCACCACCCTCAATAATAAGCTTTTTAAAAGTAGCCTCACTCTCACCACAACAAGCAATGATAACTAAATCATCAGTCTGTAAATCAAAAGTCTGAATGTCAGGATTTACATAAATACGATCACCTGGTTTAAAGTCTGGCTTCATTGAGTTGCCGACAACTACCAATCCATAGCCATTCTTGCCACACTCTTTGATCGGAGGAAGGTGTTCCTCAATCTCCGCATCTTTTAAAACAGTCTCGATCGGCTCAAATGAGCCAGCAGCCACCCAAGAGATAACAGGAACAGGCCGCCCCTCGATATTTATTTTCTGCGCCAAATCGATATTGTTATCAAGTTTTTGATCACTTGATGCGTCTAGCATTCCGTACTTAGGATCACCAGCTAGCCAGTGGGGATTTACACCCAAAAATTGGGCAGCTTTAGCATTTTTAAAGCTATCAAGAGATTTTGTCTTGCCATTAATCCACTGACCAACCGCAGCCACAGATGCTTCGCAATACTTAGCCATAGCCGCTCTGTCCAATTTCTTAAGATTTTTTTTGGACAAGAAATGAGATATGGCCTGATTAATCCGATCCTCAAGAGTACTCATATTAAAATTCACTTTAAATTTAAAGCCAGCTTACAACAATATTAATAAAGCTTGCTTGCATAAATGTGTTAAAGTACACTTTAATAATAAAGCATACTTTCGAGATTAGGCATGAGAGTACTTATCAAAACCAGCGACGCTCTTGATCATTTTAAAAATGCATCGCGCCTAGCTGAAGAAATTGGAATTACCCCTCAGGCGATTAATCAATGGGGTGAATACGTTCCCGATCCTTCTGTTGGAAAAATCATGGCTGTTATACCTGGAATTTCTTACAAGATCGTTCGAGAAGCTACCACGCAAACATTGTTAACCGCTTAAACCAATTATTAAGCATTTGAATTTAAACAACCACGTTCAAAGGAACCTTAAATGAACATAACGGATGCAGCGTACAACACAGTTCATGACTACCCGGGTGGCGCCTCAGCTCTAGCCGCACGTATGGGAATCAAAAGCCCAGCTGTGCTTAACAGTAAAGTAAATCCAAATACTGAAACCCACCACTTAACACTAGCTGAAGCATCAAAGCTTATGGCTCTAACTGGTGACTTTCGTATTTTACAGGCTTTATCAGCTGAGCATGAAAAAGTTGCAATTGATCTACCTGAAATTCCTGAATGCCGCGACATGTCACTGACTGACAAAGTGCTGTGCATTGGTATGAAGGGCGGTGATGTGATGAGCCTGTTCCGCGAAATCATGGCTGATGGCCGTATTACGGAAGGTGAAGTGCAAGACATGTCAAAGGTGATTCACCAGATGCACGTTGCTTTGGCTGAGCTGGATAAACAAATCCAAGCTTGTATTGATAACCCAGAAACAGAAAAAGCCTGATGGTCGAGATCAGGCTTTTCCGGTTGTTCACTAACTAACAGGAAAGTAAACATGAATATGATGACACAATTTAATCATAATCAACAGAGCATGACAAGCCTTGATATTTCAGAGCTTTGTCAAAAACGTCATGACAGTGTTAAGCGCACTATCGAGATTTTGTCTGCCAAAACAGAAAAGCGTGAGGCTGTAATAGCACGCCCACACAGTGTGGTTGTGCAAAAGGGGGCTAATAACCGAATTTACGATGTTGAGGTTTTTGTTTTCTCTGGCGAACAAGGCAAATTGGATTCAATCACTGTGGTTGCTCAACTTTGCCCTGAGTTTACAGCAGCAATAGTAAAGCGTTGGTACGAGCTTGAAAGTGCTCAAAACAAATTACCTCAAACCTTCGCCGAAGCCCTACAACTCGCAGCCGATCAAGCGCGTCAATTGGAGCTTGCAGCACCTAAGGTTCAATACTTCGACACAGTTGTAGAGCGCTCAACCTTACTGAACGCAACTCAGGTAGCTCAAAAGCTCGGTATGTCAGCAATGGCTATGAATAAGTTTCTTGATGCTCTCAATGTATACAGTCGTGGCGTAAAGCGTGCACGCGTATTCCAACAATGGTTCATCGATAAAGGCTTTGGTGAGCTTAAACAAACTGAACTTGGATTTTCTCAACCTATGTTCACAACTAAAGGTGAAGCGTGGGTTATTGAGAAACTAGTGAGTGAAGGAGTGGCGGCATGAGTATTGAGGTTAGGCTGTCAGAGATCAATCGAAGCGACAAAACCGTAGTTGTAGAGGCGTTTAACGGTTCACACAGAATCTTCAAAAGTCCTATGCGCTACAAACAGGAAACTAAAAAGAACTTTGAGTCAATATTAAAGAAAGAACTTAAGGCTTTTAGCAAACCATGTTGGGGGGGGCAAGGCTTTCACATAACCTACATGTTCAGATTGGAGGGCGAAAAATGATCAATCTCCATCGTTTCGACAACGATTTTGCTTCGGTATTTGGCTTGAATGCAGGGCATTTCTCACACGGTAATGAGAAGCCAAAACGTGCCGACATTCCACAGCATCAAATTAATAGAAGCAATGCACGCTCTATGGGTCGTGCTACTTATCAGCACACAAAACCATGCGTGTGCGGATCTTTAACACGCGGCACTTGGTCAAATAAATGCAAGGGGTGTGAGTGATGGCTAGAGCAAGAAACATTAAACCATCGTTTTTTATCAATGAAAATCTAGTAGAGCTTTCATTTGAAACTCGACTTCTATTTATTGGGTTATGGACTCTAGCTGATCGTCAAGGCTACCTAGAGGACAAGCCTAAAAAGATCAAAATGGCACTTTTCCCTGCTGATGATGTCAATGTAGACCAAATGTTAAGTGAGCTTCAAGAGCATAAGTTTTTAGTCCGCTACGTGGTTAATAATCGTAAGTGTATTTTCTTGCCAAAATTCACAAAGCATCAAAATCCACATCATAAAGAAACAATTAATGATGTGCCTCGTTACAACCCTGAGCAAGACCTAGGCAAACCCGAGGCAGACCTAGGGCAAGCACAAGACCAAGCTAATGTAGGCATAAATGTCAGTGAAAATCAAAACTACACAAGTGATTTAAATTCAATTACTTATGGTAATGACAATCAAAGCCCTAGACAAACCCTAGACAAGCCTCAGTCTAGCCCTGCTGATATATTGATTCCTGATTCCCTTAACCTGATTCCTGATTGTGGAAACCTGAATACAGAAAACCGAGATCCTCGTTTCGATCTCTCTCTTTCTGATGTGAACACTCGTTTATCAATGGCAGGTTTAAAAAATATCTCTCAACACGATTTGAATGTTTTATTGATTCAACTTAAAGACGCTTATTCACATAAACATCAAATGGTGAAGAATCAGATTCTTGGTAAAGCATTCGAGTGGATTAAGCGCCAGCAAGAAACACCATTGGCAACACCTAAACAACAATCTAACTTCCAAACCACTGCTCAACGAACAGCATCTGAAATGGACCGCTGGAGACAGGCTGAGCGTGAAGTATTAGGTGAGCGGGATGTAACACCAAAAAAGTCATTGCTGATTGAGGAGGTGGGTCATGCGTGAGTTCACCAAAGATGATGCTACGCGTCTGATTTCAAAAATGCGTATCAACTACGGCAAGAAGTTCGCGGATCAGTGGGTTGGTGTTGATGTTGAGGAGCTAAAGCAAGCTATGGTCGACACGTACCAGGGCTTAACAGTTGAAGACTTTGCTCGCGGTGTGAATCGCATGAAGCATGAGCAGTGGCCACCGACTATCCCCGAATTTCGTGCATGGTGCGAACCAAAGACCGATGACTGGCTCGGCTCACATGAAGCATGGGCGATTGCTGAAAAGTCAATTGGCTTTGATGGTCAGGAGTTAACGGTGATTTGGACTGAGCAAATGGCTCAAGCATTCAGTCGCTGCGAAGACTTGGTTAAGACTGGTGATAAGTATCAACGCTCAGAAGCAAAGAAAATATTTTGCGATGCTTATGATCGACTTGTTACTCAAGCTAAAGATCAGGGATTGAAGCCGATTTATGTAACTTCACTTGGGGTTGATAAAGACCAGGCGATTACAGCGATTAAACAAGCAGAAGTTGATGGGTTTTTACCAGCACCTGAAGCTAAAAACTTGCTAGAGCACAAACAAACCACTCACGAGATTAAGTGTGATGCGGAGCGATACAGGACTACAGCTCAAGAGGCTTTAGCGAAACTTGCACCACACATCAAGCGCAATGTGAACAAGATGCAAGATGAACACAAGGAAATCCAACCATGGGAGACGGTAGAGCAGGTACATATCGACCCATTTGACAACATGGAGCAATACAAGGCTTGTCTTGCTTTAGAGAAAAAACCGCTACCACAAGCGGTTAGAAATTGGGAAATGACTTTAGGGGAAATGGTAGAGCAGCGCAGAAAGAGTGTTGGGGGTGTGGCGTGAAGGAGGTATTTCAAATTATCGCTGTATGTATTGCTGTTCTTTACACATACGACTTTGTGAAAGGTTTGATTAATAAAAATAAGAACCTTGACGCCGCAATTGAATGGGTTGGTCGTGGTTACTGTTTTGGATTAGGGCTTTTGATTGTCTTTGTAATGCTTGTTCTCTTGATTAAGTTGTTTAGCAGGTAGGGAGTGGGGTGTGAATAGAGAGAAAACTGAAAACTTCGGCGACATGCTCTCAATTGTATCGTTTGCTCAATTTAAACCAGTCACATCAGCCTGGGTTTCTGCATACCTTTCGGTTTCCAGGAGATCCGCACAAAGATATATCAAAAATTTGATTGATGGTGGGTATTTAGAAAAAACAAGCAAAGGTGTGGTTGCCACAGGAAAGGCATTCAAAATGATTACAACTGGTGGAGCACAGGGGTGAAAAAGCGTAATAAGAAATACAACCCGAATAAGTTGGTCAATCTGTATCGAAATGAATTGGCTAAAACTTATGAGTTGTGGTCATCGTTTGATGATGTTGAATTGACCGAAGCTTCAAACAAATTGAAAGCGGCTGGCGTGTCAAAAAAACAAGCTATCGAAGGTATGTATGAATACTTCGATGGGGATTTGGTTGTGTCAATTTTGTGGGATTTGATTGTTGATGACACAGCGTTTTTTGTGGGCATGGATTCTTACTACTACCACCAAGACGACCCATGCGACATTCAAACATCAGCAAGGCAGTTTGATGTGCCAAGCATGACATACGATCAATTCAAGCTCGGTGGAAGTGACGCAAAGGTGACGGATGAATGTGGCATAAAGCGCAGATGGAAGGGCTTGGAGAAAGAAACCGATGAAGTGCATAAGCCGTTTTTAGATAGGGGTTACAAGCTATTCAAGTGCATGTGCTACATGAAAGCGGATGTGAAGTTTAAAAACTTCGAGTCCTACAACAAATTTAAGGCTGAGCGTGTGAGCCGTGGAATGCGCAGAAAATATCGTTTACAGGAGTTGGCTGCATGAACGATCTAAAAACATTGAACGATAAGCGCAACGACCATCGCTTAACACAAGCAGAACGTGATGAAGCACAAAAACAATGGGATGCTATTCACGCTGAGTTTGAATTGCTGAAAGCGGAAGATGAACGAAATTATGTGAGTTTTGGAGAGGTTGAGGGGTGGAAAGCATGAATAAGCAAACAATTATTCATGCTTGTAATCATGAATTCCAATACTGCTGGATTTACGACTTAGAGATTTGCATTCACTGCCAAGAGGTGAAGAAGTGGTGAGAATGACAGAGGAGCAACTCAAAGCTCGTCAAATGCGCCAGAAATCCACTATTTCGGATAGTAAGTCGAAAGGTGGTGCAAGAGCACTAGGGCGACTTAAACAGGGCGTAATGAACAATACAGAGCGCAAATACGCTCAACATTTAGAACAACTAAAACTATCGGGCGAAATCCAGTATTTCGCCTTCGATTCAATCAAGTTTCGCTTGGCAGACAAAACATTCTACTCGCCTGATTTTATCGTAATGAAAGCAAATGGTGAGCTTGAGGCGCATGAAGTGAAAGGCTTTTGGGAAGACGATGCAAAGGTAAAGATAAAGGTCGCAGCGTCAATGCATCCGATCCCATTTGTGGCGGTCTATTGGGATAAGCAAAGCGGTTGGAAGTTTGAGAATTTTTAAGGGGATGGGGATGAGCACAATTAATATTGATTTAGCGATTGAAAAATTTGAACCATTTGAATGGTTGGCCAAAGGCATTACAGCTAAAACTGCAAATTATGAGCCTACTGTTCGAGGAACTGCAGAAAAGCCTTTAGATTATCAAGATCGACTTGGTGCGATTGCGAGTATGGATACTCAATTAGAGAAGTCGGTGACGAGTTTGATTATTTATGGGGATTTGGCAAAATCAGACTATGAGTACATTAGAAATCATCTAGCGAAGATAATGCTCACTAATGCGCAAGCAGATAAGAAGCGCGAGCCACAGGGAATTGCAATGTATCACCTGGCATGGTTAATGGCTCGAAAGGTATTGGATTTTGCAATGAATCCAAGACTTGAAAATGCATATACGAAATATGGATGTATGTATTACATGGGCATTGGCGATCATCAAATGTCACTTAAGGCTTATGAATGCACTTGGGAGCAATATGAGAAATTGATGGTTATTGCGATTGAAACTGCTATAAATGGAGCATCTGAGGCGATCAAGAAGTATAAGAAAAATACTTTTAAAGAAATGTGAAAATAGTTCTAGGAAAATTTTCCTTGGAATGGTATAGTAAAACTATACTGGTCGTATTACGCAGTTTCAGACCATGTTTAAATTAAGCTCGCCAAATGGTGAGCTTTTTTGTTATCAATATTTCTTTTTTTTTGGTGATAAAGTTACGAAGTATAGTGTTTTAACCGTTTGGTTGTTCTGAAAGCTTTAATAACAGGCAGTTGTCATTGTTTGTACTTTTAAATAAGGCATAATGTGCTTCTTAAATTTAGAGCTAATTTTTATTTATGGTAGATGTAAACCAGTTAAACAATATTTTTAAAGAAACATTAGCGAATAATAAAAAACCTGAAAGAATATTGATAGGCTACAAGCTATATGCAGAGTTAATGAAAGATAGAAGGTTTTTTGAAGAGGTAGTAGGATCCGCTATGAATCCTAGTAAGCGTACTTATCAAAATATTAAAATTAAGATTACTCAAGATGATAGACAGCTTGAATTAAAATCTTCGGGTTAATGAATTCTTCTAATATAATATTGTAACTTATTGCTAATGCTACGCTTTTAGAAATTGAATATTATTTATGCACAGGACCTAACCTGTTCTTCAATTTTACCTCCTCACCCAGGAGGTATTTTTTTGCCTTTTAAATTATTAACAGTTAATGAATATCTATCAGTTAATTTTATTGTGTTTAAAATCACAAATAAATTGAGATTGGATTATTTACATAATTAATCTTTCATTGAATTAGCAAGTTAAAACACTAAATAAATTCCCTTACATTAACTTTAAATTTCAAGTTTAAATGGGTGTTAATGTGATCTTGGGTTGTAACCGTAAGCAAAACGGAACTATTCAAGTTGAAATCCGGAATTGCGTTTTCCTTTCAATAAACCTGGATGTTTAACATCTAACTTGAATTTCTAACGCATGCATGTATTTGCACCATGCCAACCTAAAGGGCTCGCAGGTAAGAGCAAGCCCTTTTTGAAGTACTTGCCGAACTTATTACGGCACTAAACCCCGCTCTAGGTTCATTTGGTGGGGTTTATTTTCTTAAAGACATCACTGTACTTGGTAATTAGGATTTGTATTATCGTGCGTACACTTTCTTGGGTGGGTAGAGATACATAGAATCGCCCAAAAATTTTCTGGAGAATCGTATGCTCCGTAAATTACTTTGTATTCTAGGCTTTCATGGCGCTACTGAAATTGATTACACGATTAATGATGATCAAATAAAAGTGTGCCGAGATTGTTTGAAAGAGGTTGAGTGAGTGCTAACCAAGGTTGCGCTATGAATGCAATGAATGCATTAAATATCAATACCTTATGATTTTTGGCTTTTCCAAAACGTTTTTTAGATCGGTTATAATGTAATCTCTTAATAAGAGATTATTTTTATGTCAGTATTCAATCGAAACTTAAAAAAAAGCCTAGTTGTTGGTGGGCCATTAGAGAAACATTTTACCTACTGTCAAGATGATTTGTTTGCATATAACGGTCTCCCACATATAGAGACTTATTCTAATAATGAGTCGACAGAAGAAATGGTATACGTTTTCACGAAAAGAAAGATTGATCTAGATGGTATTGGTGAAATACAGTGTTATGCGTATGACCAAGAATCGGATGCTAAAGTAAAATCATTCTTAGACTGTTATTTTAGGAATAAGAAAATTAGCAGTCGTGAAGCGTTTAATGATTACGTTAAAGCACTAGTTCTCACTCACACTTAGTTTAACAGTTGCCAAATAATGTTAAGGCACAAAACCCCGCTATAGATTATTAAGAATTGGCGGGGTTTTTCTTTTTTATGAGGTGTCGAATGGTCGATATCGTTGAAGCCGAGAAGAGTCTTAAGAAACTAGAGAGCGATCATTATCATCTAGCACATCTTAATCATTTAAATAGCCGTGAATCATTCAAACAAGATTGTCAGCGTCGCATGAATGAGATCAGAACCCAAACTGACAACTTAAGACATTTAATAAATGCGGAACGCAAAAAGACTCGCTGAGATTCGGAAGCTACCTTGTGTGAGGTGTGGTCAATCGCCAAGCCAAGCTGCTCATTCAAATAGCTCCAAGCATGGTAAGGGTAGAGGGATTAAGGCAAGTGATGAGTTCACGGTGCCGCTTTGCTATTCATGCCATAGTCAATTTGATCAATTTAAGCTTGGAAATAGAGAAGAGTCTGAAAAGCTATTTGAGCAATGGTTAGTAAAGACAGAAGTGATGATGAGTAAGGATGAAGAGGTGTTTTGATGAATCAGAAACTCGAAGCTACATTCATCATCGACTCACATCAAAACATCACAAAAACCATCGGCTTTCTAAATGCATGGCATACCCAAGCAATTGATCAGGGCAAACCTTTAGTCGTTCGCATTAATCAGAAAGAAGATGATCGAAGTAAGGCGCAGAACAGACTGCTTCATATGTGGTTTGGTGAAATAGCCAAAAAGACAGGCGATGATGCTGAATCTGTTAAATACGAAATGAAAAAGAAGTTTTTAGCTCGTATGTGCGTCAGAGATAGCGAGGATGCAGCAGAAGCATTTGAAGCTGTGATTGGTTATCGTGATGTGTTGCGATTGCTAGATGGTCAAGAGAAGTTAATTCACACAGCTAAATACAACCGAGTGGTCAAGATGTTTATTCAGGATCATGTGAAGTCTAGCAAACTTAGTAAGAAACAATTCACTGAGTTTTGCGACAAGATACATGCATTTGCAAATATGGAGCTTGGTGTGTATCTGACTTGTCCTGATGATTTGATGTATTTGAGAGAATCGCAATGAAGCGACCATATCCACCAATCCAAGATAATCAAAATACAGATGTTGAAGATGACGAATTTATTGAAACTGGTGGTCTACTTCACTTCGAGCCTGCCAATAATGATTTATGGCCATGGATTAGAGAAACCTTTCTTGAGACATGGGGTGAGCTTCACAATCCTGATCATGAGCATCTACTAAGTTTTCAACCACCTGAAATCTCATTCCTTTGGGCTTATACAAAATGCGAAGCTAAAGAGCGTCGCGTATTAGGTCAGACTGAAAAAGTGATGATTAATGTTGGTGGTTGGAAGCGTGACCGACAAGAGATGCAATTAATCGATTGGTTTGGCGATGTACCGAGATACTTAATCACATTGGATGCTCGAGTATGCCAGGTGATGAGTGATGTTGATTTCTGCGCGTTGGTCGAACATGAGCTTTATCACATAGGGCATAAGCGAAATAAAGAGTCGGGTGAGTTTGAATACACATCGGTAGGTGAGCCTAGATTGTTCTTACGTGGTCACGACGTTGAAGAATTCCATGGTGTGGTTAAACGTTATGGTGCTTCGACTGATGTACAGAAGATGGTAGAGCTTGCCAACAATGGTCCAATGATTGGTAAGGCTAAAATTGCTCAAGCATGTGGTACGTGTTTATTGAAGTTGGCTTAATTTATTGCCTGATTTGCTATACCTAGCTATACAAAGGGGAGTTTATGGCAGCACTCAAAGAGCCTGTGAAAATCTTTATAGTTCAGTCTCTTGCTTGCTTTGAAACACCTCAACAAGTTGTAGATGCTGTAAAGCAAGATTTCAAGATAGAAATATCACGTCAACAGGTGGCGCTTTACGACCCAACCAAAGTGGCTGGGCAAAACCTTAGTAAAAAATTAAAAGAGTTGTTCTATAAAACGCGTGAAGATTTTAAATCCAATATCTACGACATCCCATTAGCAAATAAAGCTGTTCGCCTCAATGAGTTGCAAAAAATGTACAACGACTGGGGCAAAAACAAAATCATGAAGCAAAACATCATCAAGCAAATTAAAGATGAGATGCAAGGTCATGATGTACAGCTTTTGGATATTGAGCTTAAAAAATTAGAGATTCAGCGCATTAGAGATGGTGAGGATGGGGCGGGTGATGACCCAACACCAGTAAAAGTAACAATCCAAGTTGTGGATGCGAGTAAATCAAATGCCGAACATCAATCCGACACTGAATGTTCCGCAGGCGAACTTTCTTCAACTTAAAAACAAATTTAGAGCCTTTGTTGCTGGATTTGGCAGTGGAAAAACATGGGTTGGTTGTGGGAGTCTCTGTGATAAATCATGGGAGTTTCCAAAAGTTCCGCTTGGCTACTTTGCGCCAACCTACCCACAAATTAGAGATATTTTCTTTCCTACTATTGATGAAGTGGCGTTTGACTGGGGTTTAAAAACCAAAGTATATGAGTCAAACAAAGAAGTGGATTTGTATTACGGTCGCCAATATCGAAGCACTATCATTTGTCGCTCAATGGAAAAACCGCAAACAATTGTAGGTTTTAAGATTGGTCATGCGCTGATTGATGAGCTTGATGTTATGGCAATGACAAAAGCTCAACAAGCATGGCGCAAGATTATTGCTCGTATGCGTGTGAAGCATCCTGGTTTGATGAATGGCATTGATGTTACAACCACACCTGAAGGTTTTAAGTTCACATATGAGCAGTTTGTAAAAGAAGCAAATTTAACACCAGCCAAGCGCGCTTTATATGGAATGATTCAGGCTTCAACTTATGATAATGAAGCCAATCTACCTGATGACTACATTTCATCGCTATTTGAATCGTATCCACCACAGTTAATTTCAGCATACCTACGTGGTCAATTTGTCAACTTAACCAGCGGTGCTGTTTATCCTGATTTTGATCGAAAGCTAAACCATACAGATGCAGAGATTCAGCCGAATGAGCATTTGATTGTCGGCATGGACTTTAACGTCTTGAAAATGGCTTCGGTGATTTATGTCATTCGAGATGGCAAGCCTTTGGCTTTAGATGAGCTTGTTGGGGTGAGAGATACACCAACAATGGCAAGGCTTTTGAAAGAGCGATTTGCGGGGCATGAAATCACTGTAATACCTGACGCAGCAGGGCAAGCGAAATCATCCAAAAACAGCAGTGAATCAGATCATCAAATTTTACGTGATCATGGATTACGTATTGAAGTGAATAGCACCAATCCAGCAATCAAAGATCGCGTGAATGCAACCAATGCGTTGATATTGAATGGTGATGGTGAGCGAACACTACTTATAAATACGAACAAATGCCCTCGATTTACGGAAGCGCTAGAACAGCAGGTTTATGACGATTTTGGGATGCCTGATAAGAAATCAGGACATGACCATGTGAGTGATGCAGGCACGTATCCGCTTGTGAAGCGATTCCCAATTATTAAACCAGTGACACGAATAGACCTACCAATTTTCGGATTTTAATTATGAGTATCACAAGCAAACATGCCGACTTTCTAGAACATGAAAAAACTTGGAAAAAGTTGGATGATGTTTGTAAAGGTCCTGAAGTAATTAAGAAAGCTGGCAAAACTTATTTGCCATTACCAACGCTTTTCAAATCTAAGAACGATGAGACTGGTGAAGATCGTTACAAGGAATACAAGGATCGAGCGATATTTCCAAGCGTAACTTCTGTAACACTGTCAAATCACATTGGCTTGGCATTTGGTAAGACGCCTGTATTTAATCGCCCTGATGAGCTTGCATATTTAGAACGAAATGCAGATGGTGCAGGGCGTTCAATTTGGCAAGTATCGCAGCGTGCAACACGGTTGGTGGAGAGAAATTATCGATGTGGTATTTACGTTGACTATCCAGCAACCACACCGAGTCACACTCTAGAAGAGGATAAATCTAAAAACGCTTTTCCAATGATTCATGTGATTGAGGCGGGCTTAATTGAAGATTGGGATCACATTGTGATTGGTAATCAACGAAAATTAAGCTACGTCAAGATACTTGAGACAGTCAAAGAACGTAATGGGTTTGAAACCTCTGAGACTAAGCAATATCGCTGCTTATGGCTTAGAGTCGTCAATGGTTTATTAACCTACGTTGTTGAGGTTTATAAGCAAGATGATAAAGGTAAGTGGTATTTATTTAGTGAGTCCACTCCGACTGACTTTAATGGTAAAACTTGGGATTACATTCCATTCACTTTTTGTGGTGCCGTAGATAACTCTGATGAGATTCAAATGCCACCTTTGTACGGATTGGCTGAGTTAGAGTTATCGTATTATCGCAGTTCAGCAGATGTTGAGGAATCAGCTTTTATTGTTGGTCAGCCTACTTTATGTTTTCCAAGCATCACACCTGAACAATATGCAATGGTAAAAGAGTCGGGCGTTCAAGTGGGTAGTAGGTCTGGAATCCCAACCGATGGTAAATTCATCCAAGCTGATGAAAATGGTCTAGCTTACAAGCGTATGCAAGATAAGTGGGATCAGATGAAAGAGCTTGGCGCAAGGCTTATTGAGGTTGGTTCGGCAAATAAAACAGCAACCCAAGCAGATAATGAAAACTCGATTCAACATTCGGTTTTGTCGCTTGTGGTTGCAAACGTGTCTGAAGCTTTCACTAATGCTTTGCGTTGGTGTGCAAAATTTGCAATGCCTAGTCATGATTTCACAACCGAAGAGCTAAGTTATTCGATTGCTCAAGACTTTAATAAACCGAAATATGATCCTGTTCGATCTCGTTTGGTCTATGAATCTTGCTTAAATGGCTCGATGCCATGGCTTGTTTGGTATCACTATGAGCAAACAGGCACTTTCACGGATTCCAAGTGGGAGGATGTGGTAAAGCAGATTGAAAAGCGTGAGGACGGGGTGGATGGATTGGATGAGGATTAAGCATGAACATCTCAACGCAAAAAGCCTTGGTCAATGCGTTGAGTCAGCACAACGCTTATTTATACCGAGCTTCATCACAATCAGTTAATGAATTAATCAAGCACTTCAATTCTCACTCAAATGCGAAATTACAGCGTTTAGCAGAGTTGCTTGAGGATTTATCAGAATCAGAGCGAAATGCGCTGAAATCGCTTAATTTTGCGAGTAAAGCAAAGGCTTCAAAGAACATTGAGGAAATTAAAACCATTCTGAACGAGTGGTTTAAATCCATCGATGTTGATCTGAGTGAACAATTCAACAAAACAGCATTAGAGTTGGCAATTTACGAAGCATCTTACGTTGCCAAAATTGCAGGTGAAACAGCAGCAGTCGCAAAAGGCGCTGAGGTATTGAAAAGTGCTAAGGCAATTCCTTTTGCTGGCGGTGCTTTGGTTGATTATCTATTTGCAGATATTGCGTATTCGCTCAGAAAGAAAGTTGAAGACATCATTCGTGATGGTATTTCACAAGGTCAAACCAATCAGCAGATTGTTCAGCGAATCAAGGGTCGAAAGTCTCAAAATTATAAAGATGGCGTGCTTCACGCATCTCGATCAAGCATTGAAAGACAGGTAAGAACAGCACGAAGCCATGTGTCGAATGCGGCATATATTGATACATATAAAGCTCTTGGATACACACATGTAAGAGTTGTCTCCACATTGGATGGTAGGACATGCAAGTATTGTGCATCAATTGACGGCAAAGTGTTTGCAATCGAAGATCCAAAACGCCCTAGATTTCCTGTTCACCCTAATAATAGAACCACTTATGTGGGATGCGATGCTGAAGGAAAGATATTCGGCAAGCGTCCTTTTGTTGCAGATGAGCGAAAAGTTAAAGATATTCCGAAAGATCAACGTGATGGCGTTATTGGTCAGGTAGATGCAAATACCACCTTTAAAGATTGGTTTGAAGAGCAAGATGATTTCTTTAAGCGCAAGTGGCTTGGTAAATCAAAATACCAACTTTACAAGGAAGGCAACTATTCTATCGATAAGTTTGCCGACCCATTAAATAAGCGTGGTTACACATTGGCTGAGCTTGAAGAAATGGATAGGGAAACTTTTAACCGAGTATTAAATGCGGCTTAAGTCCATGACAACAGATTAAACAAACCAAATTCTCAACATGCACCTTCGGGTGCTTTTTTATTGCCTGAAATTCGGATGGATAGGGCGCAACCGAGCGGATGCTCATAATTATGGTGGATACCAATGAAACTTAAAACGACACAAATCGATGGCAAAACGTATGCAGAAGTAGATGGACAAGGCTTACCAATCTTTGTGCATGACGATGGTAAAGAAGTGGGGTTTGATGCTGGCTCAGCAATGCAAAAAATTAGCTCACTCAATGCGGAAGCGAAAACACATCGTGAAGCAAAAGAACAAGCACTTGCTCAACTTAAAAACTTTGAAGGTATTGAAGATCCAGCAGCTGCAAAAAAAGCTTTAGAAACTTTGAAAAATTTTGATGACAAAAAACTTGTGGATGCAGGTGAAGTCGAAAAAATCAAAGCTGAAGCAATCAAGGCTGTTGAAGAAAAATACGCTCCAGTGGTTCAAAAGTTGGAAAAAGTCGAAAACGATTATTACCAAGAGCTAATCGGTGGTGGATTCTTACGTTCTAAGTTCATAGAAGAAAAAATTGCAGCGCCACGCGAGATGGTTCAAGCCACTTTCGGCAAAAACTTTAAAATCGAAGATGGAAAAGTTGTGGCTTACGGTGCTGACGGTCAAAAAATTTACTCACGCTCACGACCAGGTGAAGTTGCCGACTTTGATGAAGCTTTAGAAACTTTGGTTGGTGGATGTCCATTCAAAGATTCAATTCTAAAGGGTAATCAAGCTCAAGGCGGTGGTTATCAGGGTGGTGGTGGATCAAATTCTGGCTTTAAACGTAGTGAGATGAATGCTGATGCTAAAGCAGATTACATTCGTCAGCATGGTCAGGAATCATATTTAAAACTTCCAAAATAAGGAGTCGAAATGACGACTACAGTTAATAGTGACATGATTGTCTACAACCAGTTAGCGCAAACAGCATACCTAGAGCGCCTACAAGACAACCTTAATGTATTTAACCAAGCATCAAACGGTGCAATCCGCTATGTGAATGAAATAATTCAAGGTGACTTTAAACAAGAGTCGTTTTATCGCGTTGGTGGAAGTATCGAGCATCGTGACGTGAACTCGCAGGCAAAAGTTACACCGAAGAAGATTGGTGCTGGTGAATCAGTAGGTGTAAAAATTCCATTTAAATATGGTCCATATGCTTCAACCGAAGAGGCTTTTAAGCGTCGCGCACGCTCACCAGCAGAGTTTGCTGAAATCGTTGGTCAAGATCTTGCTGACGCGTTGGTTGCTGGGCGTCTTCAATACGGTTTGACTGCTTTAAAGGCAGCAATTAGTAGTAATCCTGACATGATTGCTGCTGGAAGCATTGCTGTTGATGGTCGCAAAGCTTTAACTCGAGGTATGCGTAAATTTGGTGACAAGTTTGGACGCATTTCACTCTGGGTTATGAATTCTGATACGTATTTCGATATTGTTGATGAAGCTCTTACAAATCAGGTTTATGGTGAATCTGAGATTGTTATTTATGGTGGGGTACCTGGAACGCTAGGTAAACCAGTTTTGGTGACTGACTTGGTTGGTGACAATGATGCCTTTGGTCTGCAAGCTGGCGCATTGACGGTGACCGAATCGCAAGCACCTGGTTTCCGTGCCTACGACATCAATGATGAAGAGAACCTTGCAATAGGTATGCGTGCAGAAGGTGTCTTTAATTTAGATATCATGGGTTATTCATGGGATACCTCGAAAGGATCCAACCCAACATTGGCGCTATTGGGTGCTGATGCTAACTGGATTAAACATGCTACAAGCAACAAGATGACTGCTGGCACATTGCTTGATTTATCAGGTACACCATAAAGGAGGGCTTAGGCCCTCTTTCTTTTTTGGAGACAGAATTGAAAATTATCTATGCAAAAAAAAGCTCAGGTATTGACGAGTTGGGTTCATTTCAGAATCCAGACTACTACGACAAACCAAACCCATCTGCTGAAGCGGTAATTATTTATGGTGATTACCCGAAAATTAAAGCTGATTACGAGTCGCTAGGTATTGATGTCGAGGTGCGTGAATTACCCAAAGTGAATAAAATCACTGTTCAATTGAATGCTGAAATCGCACCCGAGCTTCAAAAAACAATCGATGATGCTAAAGCTGAATGTGAAAAAGTTGTTGCTGAAAATGAAGCCTTAAAAGCTGAAATTGAAGGCATTAAAACTGAGCGTGATGCATTGGTTGTGAAAGCGAAAGAACTTGAAGAACAGCTTAATGCATCCCAGGCTGAATTAGTTGCTATTAAAAATGCAGGTGTGAATGGTGATTTGCTGTCTGAAAATAGAGATGCAACAACAACCAAAGAAACAAAGAAAAAGTAGGTGAGACATGAGCTTTATTACAGAACAACAAGCGCTTCAGATCATTGGAACACCGTTTGAAATCTCCAGTGATAAAGCTCAAACCTTGATTCTTGCTAATGCTTGGATGAAAAATCAGATTGGTTTTGTTCCTGAGTCAATTGATGAGAATCTTACATTGGCTGCTGCTGAAATTGTTCGTGGCATCATTGATGAAGCACTATTTGTCGGTGTAGATCGTCAAACGGTAAGCGAAACGGTTAATGCCAACGGTGTGTCGGTGAGTGAAACATTTGCCGAGGGTTCAGTTGTTGTAACTCGATATGAGCAAATCGCCAAAGCATTGATTCAGTCTGTTGATCTTGAGAATCCGAATAAGTCGAATGGCTTTGGTTTTGAGGTGTATCGATGACCAAAAAATTACGCCTACCAGCTTGGCACGAGACGCCGTTTCAACACATGCGCTACACGCTAGTCACAAATCAAGAGCAGCTTGACAAATTGCTGTTAAAGATGACATGTAAGCCGAAACTATTTGAGTTTCTTGAGGGTGGTGCAAGCGCAAGAGTGAATTTCCTACCAGATGATTCTGCAATAGTGCAAATTAGCAGTCAGACCGATTGGACAATAAATCAGATTCACAGTCTTCTAACGCACGAAGCGGTGCATATATGGCAAGAAATTAAAAAGAGAATGGGTGAAGAAAACCCGAGTGTTGAGTTTGAAGCGTATTCAATTCAGCTCATCACGCAAGATTTATTTTATCTATATGATTGGAGTTTGGGTCATGATTAAATACAAAATTCAATCCAAACTCGCCAAAGCATTAGATAGCAAATTAATCGATGCAACTCACCCTTTTTCATGCACAAGAATAATTTCAAGTGGTCGATGGAATCCAATTACTGGTCAATATGAAAACCAAGAAACCGAGACTTACACAGGTCGAGGTGTATTGTTTGGCAATTACCTGAAGGATTTGTCAAAGCCTTCTGACTATCTAGTTGATGATTGCAAATCGATTGTGCTGCAGAACGAAGTTACAGAAGAACCGAAAATTGGTGATATTTGGGAAACTCCAAAAGGTGATTTTAGAGTGATAAATGTTTCGCCTGATGCTGCGGATGCAACATGGCTTGTGCAGATACGCAAGGTTACAGTGTAATGAGCTGGAAAGGTTATAAGCCCACACAATTTGCTTTAGATGTAATTGAAGAAAGCGAAGAGCATGTGAAGAAGATTGCAGGTGTTGGTCTACAATCGGTTGTGGTTGGATCGCCCATTATGGATGGTGCATATCGTGGCAATCATCTAATTTCAATCAACAAGGAAGATCACACATTTGATGAAAACCTTAAAGATTTGGGTGGTCAAAGCACGATAGCCAAAGAAAGCGCCAAAATTGTGAAATTTAAGCTCGGTGATAAGTTGTATATTCAAAACAATGCGCCTTACGCGGTAAGGCTTGAAAATGGATGGTCTGATCAAGCATCCAAAGGTGTTTACTCAATCGCATTCATGAATATGAGAAATGTAAAATGATGACACTAAGCCAAGCTGAGCGTGTGATTTACACTCGAATAGGTCAATTTATTGATCGAAGTAAATACATGGCAGGTGCTGATATTCACCAGATTGGTCAAACTGAGCCTTTGGGTAAAGTTGAAACAGGTCAGCCCGATATTGATGTTGTATATGAAAATTCACCACCATACACACCGCCTAAAAATAAATTGTGGTGCAAAGTGTATATAGATTATGCGAATAGCTTGGTGGCTGAACTAGCAGACAACCCACTGGTTAGGCATAACGGATTAATTCAGATTCAGTGTTTTGCACCACTTAGTTCAGGCACTCTACCACTATTAAAACTTTGTGATGAGTGGTTGCTACTCTTGCAGTCATTTAGTGAAGACGATCTGGAGATTCATACAGTCCATGCACCAGCACGTATCGATGACCCTAATTTCTTGGGTCGAATTATTAGAGCTGAGTTCCGAGTGAATTAGCTTGAACACTTAATCAAACCGTCCTTATTGGGCGGTTTTTTTATGCCTGTTTTTAGGCAATCACTGGCTAGAGCGACGGCTCGAAAAGCACGTTTCCATGTTCAACGTGCCTGCCAGTTTCTTTTTTTGAACATGAGCATATGAGAGGAAATCTTATGAACATGATGACAACATTAAATTTACGAGCCATGGTCTCAAGTGAAAATGGTGAGCCGAAGACAACCAGTTATGCTGTGGCTGAAGCATTTGGAAAACTGCATAAAAACGTAATACGAGATATTGAAAAACTAAGATGCTCTGACAAATTTAAAGCGCTCAATTTTGAGCTTTGCTTTGAAAACAACAAGTTACAGAATGGAAAAGCAAGAAAATTTTATAGAATGACTAAAGATGGCTGGATGTTTTTAGTTATGGGCTTTACTGGTGAGAAGGCTGATGCAGTAAAAGAGCAATTTATTGATGCGTTTAACTGGATGTCAAACCAATTAACCCAAGTCTTTCAATCCAAATGGGCTAGATATAATTATATTGTGGGTTATCGCGAAAATCGCAAACAGCAAGTTAGTTGCTCAGCTAGAGATATGAATGTGTGGAAACATGAAAAGCATCCACTTGATAAAGAAATAGCTCAATTGGAAGGTGAATTGCAACCTTCGTTGCCATTTGCTAGTGAGGCTCTGATGTGAATCTAATTACAGACAATGCGTACCTTATTTTTGCGTGCAAGCGAGTAAGTGATAGCGACTTAGAGGCTGACTTTATTGTTGATGGTGTAGTTTATGTTGTTGTGGCTGCATCTAAGGCTAACATGCTTAATCTTGCTGAAAAGCAGGAAGAAATAGAAGCCAAATTCCCAAAACATAAAATCATCGTGACGCAGCGACCACTGTTCAACTTAATTGAAACACTGGATCAACTTGAGCAATTAGAGGCTGCAATGATTTCTGATGGCGACTTGATACACAACAAGCCAACTGGTCGAATTGTTGATGCTTTTAATTGGGAAAATAAGCATGACGGAGCAAGACAGCGTGGACACTGCTAAAGAGAAATTTAAAAACCAATTCCACCGCCTACATGGCGGTTTTTTTACGCCTAAAATTAGGAGATTGCCATGTCTAGTGGTGCTAAACAAATACTTCAAATTGCCAAAGAAACAGTCAATGGCACAACGCCAACACCTTTTGCAAGACAAACCCTGCCATTTATTGACTGCTCATTAAATCAAGCAGCAGAGAAAGAAGAATCTCAATCTGTTGTAGATTCAAGACTGGATGAAGCTTCTGCTGTGGTTGGCGCAACTTATGATGGTGATATTAACGTTGAGGCTCGATATGGAGCGTTTGATGATTTAATTGCAGCCGCAGCATTTAATAACTGGGCTACAAATACACTAACATTCGGCGGAATTCTTCGACAGTCGTTCAGTATTCTGTGGGGTTATTCCGATATTGCGAATTACCACACATTTGCAGGTATGCATGTAAATACGTTCGGCATCGATATTCCAGCTAAGGGCATGATCAAATTTAGCTTTGGATTCATGGGCAAAAAGCGTACTCCATCGAACACATTGCCAGCAGGTTCAGTAACAGCTGCTTCAACAAACAAAAAACTATCAAATGTGTCGGTGGGTGAAATCCTGATTGATGGTGTGTCTACAAAAGGCGTTGCGTGCGTGTCTGCATTCTCGTTCAATTGGGAAAATGGCATCACACCGCAAGAGTGCTTAGGCTCAGGTTTAACAATTGAAAGCCTCATCGAAACAAGCGCAAAAGGCTCAGGAAATCTAACAGTAGCATGGAGCGCTAAAGCTGCTGAAATGTATGAAAAGCAATTTGTAAATACTCCGGTCACCATTGTTATCCCAATTACTGATGCTGATGGTAATGCTTACACGCTCACTATTCCAAAAGCTGAATTAACAGCACCTCTGGCAACTGGGTCTAAAACTGATCAGATTTCTACTACTTTTGAATACAAAACCGTTGAACAAGCGCCGACTCTTGTTCGCACTCCAAAAGCATAATTCACACCGCCTTCGGGCGGTATTTTTTTGAGGTCTATATGGCTTTAGTTGTTGAGATTAAAGAAAGTAAAAATGTGTCTTTATGGAAAGAATATAAAGATGCTGAAGGTAACGTATTAGCCGAATTCAAGATTCGTGGTGCTGCATATCCTGCTTATCAGGTTGCAATTGAGCGTGCGCACAATCAGGTATCTTCAAAAGGTTTTGATGTCACCAAGGCGAGTGCTAGTGATCGATTACTGCATGAGCTTCACCTTGATGCTGCTGCCTGTCATCTCATTGAAGATTGGAAAGGCGTAGCACTTAAAGAAAATGACGAAGTTATTGAAGTGCCTTATTCAGCTGAAAATGCAATGAAGCTTTTTAACTTGGGTGATATTGGTCCACAAATTTGGGCTTTTGTTAAAACGCAATCTGAGTTGATTCAATTTGAGGCTGATAAGCATCGAGATGAAACACTGGGAAAGTCTTAAGTCTTTATGACTGGATTCAGTACGAAAGTGAAGAAGAAGCCAACGAGGATAACCTAAAGCGCAAGGCAATCGCTGAAGCTTTAGGGCAGCCTTTACCTGATCCAATCACTAAGCCTGAATATTCTTATACAGCAAATCTCATTTTAAATGCTTTCAACATCATTGCTCGATCAAGAAACTATGAACAAGGCACACCATTGCCTATTGATATGAGTGCAATTGCTCAGTATCTACAGATTTATGAAGCACCTTGTCAGCTTCATATTTTTGTAGATTGCATTGTGATGATGGATAACAAGTTTTTGGATGGGGTTTATAAAAGGATGAGTGAGAAATCAGCGTGAGTTGGTTTCTTGCTTAACACGACGCTATGAGTGTGTTTGATGATACTAGAAGGGAACAAAACGACACATATACTGACGAAGCGATAGGGAATCATTGTTGACGATTTATGCGCATGCGCATAATATGGCAGCATAAACACGCTATAAAGTTAGATATGACCATTCCTGCTCTTCAAACTGTATATTCAGAAATCTTAGATGAGATGTTTTCTGAGGTGGAGAAGACAACGAGTGAATTCAAGATTCATTCGTGGAAAAGACGTGCTGAAAAATTAAAAACCATTGATATGTTTCAGTATAAAATATTGATGGGAATCTTAGCAGCATATGAAAATGATAATACTACTGGAATTAATGCTGTAAATTCAGCATTAGCTTTGACATCTAATAACAATAAAAAAGCTATAGCCTATAGATGCGTAGGCAATATGAAATTCCATATGGGGAAACCTCAAGAGGCCCTAGATGCCTATTGGAGGGCATATCAACTTACCTATGAACCTAGCTATTTTGAGTCATTTCTTTCTGTTGTATCTAACTTTGTTTTGTACGACCCAAGGGTTGAAGATATGAAATCTCTTGATCAAGAAAAGAAAGTAATTTTTAAGGAGAGGCTAGCAAGCTTTCTTAAAGAAACAGAGGATCTTAAAAATAGCTGCTTAAATATAGAAATATATCGATCTATTTTAATAGAAGCCTTTAAAATTTATTTTTCACATTGTAGCGGTGTAGTGCATCGACTTACGATAAACACTGATTCTCACTTGTCGACCATCTTATTTAATTCCGAGCTCAGCTTGGAAGTGATTGGAAAACTGAATGATGAAATGAGTGAGGCATTAGTAAATTTACTTGATCACTATGATTACGATGAAATTTTAAAATTTCCAATTATCTTCACATCAGAAGATCATGCAAATGAGGCTCGCAAGGAAGCAATTTGTGGATAGTTTAGATTTTTTAAAATTTGCAAAAAAGATTATCGCGCTATCTCCTGTAGAGGAAATTGATTATCGCCAAGCAGTTGGGCGTAGCTACTATTGTGCATTCCATCAAGTTAAAAACAAAGCCGACTCTTTAGGGATCCCTGTCAATGCATATAAGGGTGGGACTCACTCATCTCTACGACAAACTCTTATTGAGCTAAGACCAGCAAACAATAAATTAAAAGGTTTAGCCTTTAAATTAAATAATTTTCATATTTTAAGGGTAGCAGCTGATTATAAGCTGGATACAGTTGTAACAAGCAAAACTGCGAATGAGGCTATTCAGATGTGTGAAAAAATAATTTCTGATTTAGCTACTGTCACAAAGTTGTAGTTTTTAATAGCTTGTAAGACAAGAACCACCTTCGGGTGGTTTTTTAGTGCTGGAATTAGTATCTTGTGGTTACTTATAAGAAGATATTCATATGAAAAGATTATTAGTTGCAGGGGTGATTGGGTTTGGTTTTATTTTGGGTGGCTAAGGCTGCCCTGATTGATTTTTAAACGAAGTTTGATTAAAGTTTTGATGTACTTAATAAAAACTTCGGAAATAACATGAAAAATATTTTAGGTTTAACTTTTGTCTTGATGTTTGCTTTTACGAGTACTGCAGAAGCGGGAAAGGGGCGTAAACCTTGTTCAGGAAAAAAGGGTGGTATTAGTCATTGCCAAGGAACAAAGTTTGTCTGCAATGATGGTTCTATTAGCGCATCTAAGAAAATATGTAGATAACAGGGTGTGATTGATATGGGACTTAATTTTAGAAAGAGTTTTAAAGTCGCACCTGGTGTTAGGCTTAATGTTGGAAAGAAAGGCATTTCGAGTGTATCAGTCGGTGGCAAAGGTGCTCGTGTGAGCGTAGGAAAAAAGGGAACGAGAACAACAATCTCAGCACCAGGTACTGGATTGTCCTACTCATCATATAAACCGCACAAAAGCAAAGCACAAAAACAAACTCCGCAAAATAATCTTATGAGTTCAACCAACTCTTCTGAGCCTGATTGGATAGTAATAGGAATAGTCGGCTTTATTATTTTAATGATATTTATCTGGGTTATAAGTTAATAAATTGATTAAAGTTTTTGAGTTGGTTAAAGTTCGCGGGAACTTTATAACAACTTGGATATAACCATGAAAAAAGTAATTGGATTGGGTCTATTAACTTTGGCATTGACTGCTTGCGGTGGTGGCGGGGGTAATTCCTCTTCTTCTAATAATGAGGGAGATAAAACACCTGTAGCTAATGCTGAAATCAATGGTGTTTACACCGGCAAGACCAATCAAGCGCAAAATGTTATTGGGTTGGTAGATAAAAATAATAAATTCTGGTTTCTATATACACCACCTTATTCTAACGGAATTACTGGCTTCATGACTGGTGACTTAACTGTTTCTGGTAACACAGTAAAAGCGAATAAAGGGAAAGACTTTTATTTTGGTGGTAGTGCAGTTTACGACACATCTATTAATGGTACTTTTGAAACTAAAAAGAGCCTAAATGGAACGATCACTTATACGCCTTCAAATAAGGTTACATTTGACACCCTATATGACGCTGATTTAAATAATACGGTATCCAATCTGACGACAATCACAGGCTCTTACATAGGTCAATCAGCGATTGTTGAAGGTATTGAAGAAGCAACCTTAACAATTTCAAATACGGGTGTGATTTCAGGTAAGGGACAAAGTGGCTGTACGTTCACGGGGAAAATTGCAGTTGAAGAAAATGCACCTTACTACAATGTTGATTTAGCTTTTGGTTATTCACCTTGTCTCTTAGCGGGACAGTCTGTAAAGGGCGTGGTTTATTATGATTCATCAATTAAATCACTTTATGCAGTGGCAGAAAATAGCAATAGGCAGAACGCAGTACTGTACTTAGGAACAAAACAGTAACTCCCATAGTTTTGAAATTTACTTAAAGAAGCACCTTAGGGTGCTTTTTTAATCCAAATTTGGCCTATTTTTGATGACCAAATCATCTATTTTAAAAGTTTGAATATTTTTGTGTTTATTTACTAGTAAGCAGGATCCTTGTATGCAGAAATCTGTCATATGATAGCCCTTTAACTCAGGTTTAGTTTTTGAGCTAACCAAAGGGAAGATTGGTGCCGAATTCTTGTTTTGAGGTGAAAAGGTGTACACATAATTCAATTGAGCGTCCTGGTATCCAAGATTAATTGCTTTAGCCCCGCTTTGGAATATCCACACCAGTAAATGAAGAATAAGAAATATAACCATAAAATATAGAACTATTTTTAAAACATTTTGAGCCTCGGATGTGCGTTTATCACGCCCATAAATTTGGTATGAAATTGCTTCCGTGGTCATATTTTGCTCAAACATTACTTGGTTTGTATAAGTTTTTGAATCCTGATTGAGTGTAATAATCCATCTTTTAAATCTCGCCCACTTTGAGTTTTGTATATTTAAATGATGGGCTGGTACATGATTATTAGCTTCCATATCCTGAGGATTAGGGTTCTGGAATTGCATGTAGAACCTAGAAATTATTTTTGCGATTATGGTTTCTAGAAATGGGCTAAAGCGCTTAGAGACTATAAAATAAACAAGAATAATGAAGTTTGCACACCAAGCACTTAATTTTGTAATGCCAAAATCCCATTGCTTTGAAGAAAACCCACTTAAAAATGCTATCAAAATAAATGAGAGGGTTAAGTATAATGTCCCCTCAATAGAAATTAACAGGCCTTGTATTATGGTGGCTATTAAAGGTAATTCATAAGGGGTAATTGGATAATTGAAGAAGCTGGTGTAGCCATATTGATACCAGTAACCACACCAGTATAGATAACCAGTAAAGAATGAAAGGATAACAGCCAAGTCAAAGTTAAAAGAAAATTTCATATTTTTATTAAGTAGTTTGATTTAAGAAACAGCACAACCTCAAATTGAGGTCGTGGAAGCAAAGACCAGATCTGGTGCATGGCACCCAGATTGAGGGTCAATGGTAACGGTACTCGGATTGAGGGGCGTTGAATTAATAATCTCGTCCATCCAAGTAATTCAACCTATCTGTAGCTTCACTCTGGAAGGACTCTAAATACTCGACATTTTTTCAAGTTCTTTAACTCTCGTATCCAATTCTTTAAGCCTTAATAATTCATTTAATACTGACTTAGCCCAAGCCTCAAGTTTATCAGGGTCAGTAATATTTTTTGGATTGGTTGGCTCGGGAAGATTGTCGAGTTCAAATGTGGTCTCAAGTCGCAAAATTAATTCAGCAGTAAGTGTTCTGCCATTGTTCTTGGCAGCTTCGTCCAGCTTATCTTTGAGTTCAGCAGGTATTCTAAAGTTAACTTGTGGGTCTGTTCGTGCCATAGGTTTATAACAACTAATGTTCCAATGTACATAAACTATAGTGTGCTATAAATAAATAGTCAAAAATTTATTGACACCAAATAAAGCACCTGCTTTAATGTGATTGTGATGTTGAATTACATCACATGCTATAAGGAGAATCTAATGGCAAGACAAGACCCACAGGTAAACGTGCGTATACCTGAAAAAACTTTAGAGCGATTTAAAATTGAAACAATTAAGGACCGCAGAACTATTACCGCTCAGCTAAATATGATCATTGAAGAATGGTTAGATAAGCGAGAAAAAGAGAGTGCGAAAGCATGAAATCAACAGACAACAAAAAAGCCCAACACTTGCAGGCGGCGGGCTTCAATGTTGTTAACAAAGGAATATTAACGATGTCTAGTTTAGCATTAAGTTTTAACGAAGTAAATTTTACACCTGTTCAACAAGATAATCAGATTTGGCTTACAGCGAGTGAATTGGCGAAAGCTCTTGGTTACTCAAAGTCAAATGCTGTAACTCAGGTTTATGAGCGTAATCAGGATGAGTTTAATTCATCAATGACTACTGTAATTAATATGAACTCAAACGGGTCTTTCGAGAACCTCAATTTGAGGCTCCCGAAGAAAGAGCAAAATTTAGTCAAAACAGTTCGTATCTTTTCCCTTCGTGGTGCGCACTTGATTGCAATGTTTTCTAAAACAGCAATCGCTAAGCAGTTCCGTAAATGGGTTTTAGATATTCTTGATCATGAAGTTGTGACGCAGCAAGTCAATTCACGCCAAGTGATTACACCTGAACAAAAAGATACCCTGCAAAAAATTGTTGACCACAAAGTAAATGGAAATCAGGGCTTGCGTGCGCAGGTTTGGACACGACACAACCGCCATTTCAAAATCAATTCCTATCATGAATTACTGGCTATCCATTTTGATGATGCTGTCAAATACTTGCTTGAAATGGAAGTGAAGCAAAGAATTGAGAAGCAAGAAGTTAAAGCCTTGCCTTATCCACAAGAGGTTATTCAAGTTGCTGAACAGATTAATCAGGAATTTAACAACTCACGGTATGATTCTTGGCATGTATCTGCTCGTAACGGTGTGCTGACCGCAATGCCACTACCACCAGGCTTCTACCCAACAATGGATATTGCTGAATTTACTAAGCGTTTTGATAGTTTGCTGGACTTACTGTACGGAACAGATACGTTGCGCGTAGGAAGGCATTTCCTGAGAGAGCGAAATTCTAAATAAGACAAGAGCCACCCTCGGGTGGTTTTCTTTTGATCGGATTGTTAGTATTGTGTGAATTTTAATACTGTGAGCACTAATATGAGCACAACGGAAGCCATAAAAGAAAGCGAGACTTGTAATTTTGTTGGATTGGCGATAATGGCCATAGGGCTTGTTACAGGGTTGATTTTAATACTTGTGTTTGGGCGTATTGAAGTTGTGTCCACATATAGGGTCGAAAAAATATGGTCCACGCCAATAATTATTACAGGTGTGGGTGCAATCTTAAACGGCCTGATTTTAGGGTATTTGTTCCAAAAAATAGGCTCTATCTTAAATCATCTAGAAAACACAAAAACAAATACCTAGATAAACCCTAAAACAACCCCGCAATGCGGGGTTTTTTATTGCCCGCAGGAAAGTGAAATGAGTGTACAACGTAATACATTAGTCATCGAAATCGATACAACAAATGCAGCACGAAACGCGCGTTTGATTTCAAAAGAGCTGGAAAGCATTGAGCGTAATGGCACTTATGCCAGTAAATCAATGGATAGTGCGTCTGTAGCTATTCGCCAACTTGCGGGAACAATGGCGGGTTTGGTGACGGTAAGTGCTGCAATAAATAAAATTGATACATACACCAATCTAAACAACCAGCTAAAACTCGTTACTAACTCACAAGAAGAATTAAACACAGCACTATCAGACACGTTCGCAATCGCACAGCGTTCAGCAGCATCTTGGGAAGCTGTTAACAGTGTTTATGCTAAATATATGTCTAACGCCCAAACACTGAATTTAAGTCAGGAAAAATCTGCAAAACTTACAGAGGTAACTGCTAAAGCTGTAGCCCTCAGTGGCTCAACTGCTGAAGCAGCTGCGGGAGCTTTATTTCAGTATGGACAAGCCTTAGATGGAAATATTTTACGTGCAGAAGAGTTTAATAGTTTAGTTGATGGTGCTGGCGGACTACTTAATGCTATGGCTATGGGGCTGGGCGTTACGCGCGGTGAACTTCGCCAAATGATGCTTGACGGAAAACTTACTGGCGAAGTTATGACGGAGGCATTATTAAAGGCAGGCGACAGTGTAGATGAGTTGTTTAACAAGACGGATGTAACCATAGGGCAATCTCTAACAATGCTCAGTGATGCTATCACTAAGTTTACAGGAGAGGCTGCATCTGGATCCGGTGCTGCGACTATTCTTGCTGACTCAATCGGTGTACTTGCTAAAAATCTCGATCTGGTTGCAGATGTCGCCGTAGTGGGCGGTGTAGCAATGTTAACTAAAACAATTGTTACCCAAACGATAGCTACCTATGGGTCTATCGCTGCCTCTGTAGCAAAGAGAAATAGCTTACTTTCTGAATTGGAGGCACAAGCTACATTAACTGCCACTGAAGCAAGAAGAACCGCATCTATTGCTCAATATACACAGATGCAATTGGCAGATGCTAAAGCCACAGCTGCACGTATGACCGGTATAAAGCGTCTTGCTTATGTCCAGGCAACTGTTATCCCACTTGAAGCAAAGGCCACACAAGCTACGGCAGCACACACAGCAGCAACCAATGCAGACACCTTGGCACAGGAAATCAATAATAAGGCTCGCTCTCGTGCCACTATGCTGCTTGGAATGGTAGGAGGTCCAATTGGTGCTATAACACTAGGAGTTACAGCCTTATCGGCGGGATATTTATTATTTGCTGATCGTACAGCGAAGGCGAATGCAAAGCTTGAAGAGCAAGCTGCTGTAGCTAATAAAGCATCTGAAGAGTTGCAAAAACTTGAAGGTCATCAAAGATCAGCTGCGAAAGACGATCTTGCAGCATCATTTAAGTTGCAAAATGATGAATTGGGCAGATTACATACACAGATAGGCAATACAGTTTCTGAGATTACAAGACTGCAATCCCACAATGCAGAGTTGTCTAAAATATTGGTTGGGGTGAGAGCTGGAACGATATCTTATGATGAAGCTTTAAAGGTATTAAACAATACTAAAGGCGCTACTCCTGACATCATCAAAAAACTAACCGATGAGATTGCTAAGTACGAAGAACAGCGGGCTAAAGTTCAGCAAAATGCAGACGCGCAAAAGACACTAGGTGTAGAGGTCAGGCTTGCAGGTAATGCCGCTCAAAATACCGTTAGTCAACACACAGCACAAGCTAATGCTATAGATAAAGTGGCTATAGCAGCCGCAGGAGCATCCAAGGAGCTTCAAGATTATCGCAAGCAACTTAGAGATAAGGATTTATCAAATCTTTATGAGGCTGCTTACTTGGATCAAGGCTACTCTCCCGAACAAGCTAAAGCGCTAGTTGAGGCTCAAAAAGCTATAGGTATTGATAGTGGGATCTTAAGTCAAGATCAAATTAACAATGCCTTAAAATCTGTTCAAATTGCAGAGAGAAGGAATCAACTGGAGGATAAATATAATCAAAAGGTTAAAACCTCTAATAAGTCTCAAAAAGAAAGTAAAAACAGTGAAGATCATCGCCTTAGAGAGCAGCAGCAAATCATCTCATCATACTCGGATGACTTTAAAAAATTTAGAATCAATTATCTTCAGGAAGTTGAGCGCATCAAAAATGTAAAATTTGGAGATGGTGAAGCTGAACTTTTAAAAAAAGCTGAACAGCGTTATTTATTCGAAGAGGACATGTTTCTTCGCCAGATTACTGAAGAAATCAATGCTCACAAGTGGTCTGAAGAGGAAAAACTTAATCATTATTATGATAGTCAGCGGTTAATTGCTGAAGAATCAGGCAAATATAATGATGAGTTAAAAAAACTCAAAATTGACTCGTTGGACGATCAGCAAGCACACGAACTCGCCCTAATCAAACTAGCTCAAGAAACACGCATCTTCTATATGAAGCAAGCGTTGATGACTGAGAGTGAAGCGATTAGGGAGCAGTACCGCCTTGAGATGGAGGAATTAGCACAAATTGGTGATGAAAAAGAACGCCAAGCCCTTAGAAGTGCTAAATCTGCTCAATTTGTACAAGGTGGTATTCAGGTAGTTGACCAATCTTATGAGATCAATAGAAAAGGTAAAAGTAATGTTGAATTACTAGAAGCTGAAACAGGTCGCGAGTTAGCACTACTTGAGCAGCGTTTTCAAGCAGCACAGCAAGCCCATAGGGATAATGCAAATGAGCTACTTGAAATTGAGCGCACTTACATCGAGGCAAAAGAGCAACTTCATAAACAGCATGATGTTGCACTAGTGGATGCCCGTGAAGCTGACCACAATAACCAAATGCAATTCTATGGGCAAATGCTCTCTAGTGCTGGAGCGGTTTGGGGTGACATGACCCAGATGATCAAGGATGCAAAGGGTGAAAACTCTAAAACATTCAAAGCAATGTTTATTGCGCAAAGAACAATGGCAATTGCACAACAGATCATCAATACAGAGTTGGCAGCTGGCGCAACCACTGCACAAACAGGTATTTTTGGCTTACCTGCTGCTCAGGTTATACGAGGCATTGGTTATGCATCGGTTGGCTTAATTGCTGCTCAAACCCTTGCTGGCTTCTCAGGTGGCGGCTTTACGGGCTACGGTGGCAAGTACGAGCCTGCTGGTATTGTCCACAAAGGTGAGGGTGTTTTAAACCAAGAGGAAATACGTGCGATTGGTGGTGAAGCTGGGTTTAACCAACTCAGACAAGCGATCAAGAGTGGGTACTCTACAGGTGGATTGGTAAAAGACAACCAAAGGGTTGGCTCACGAGTTGTTAATTCAATCCAACAACCAATTTCAACATCTAAAGCTGAGTCAATATCCATTCAAAACCACATTACGATTGCAAGTGATGGTAATGCGACAACACATAGCGACAGTAAGCAGCTTGGTGAAATGATTAATCAGGCGGTAATTGCGGTGATACGACGCGAACAACGGCAGGGTGGATTGTTGGCGAAGTAGATTATTCCACCAATTTCAAGTACAAAAAGAACTCCTATTTTTAAGGAGTTTTATTTTGACTGAAAGAAATGGCTACTATGCTGAGCAAAACGCAAAGGCTATGGCGCATGCTATTAATGGCAATCCAGAAATCATAGAGCCAATCCGTGCTTATGAGTTTTTCTGTAAGTGCATTAATGAAATACCAAGCTATGCGACCATCCCTGATGGCGCACTCTTATTTCGCCTAAATGGTAGTGAGGTGCTTGTGCAAGACGATGAGAGAAGGCTCGATCCCTTGGTGGAGGTGATCGAGCGAATTGTCTATGAGTTGTATTACTCAAAACAGAAGTAACTTAACTTTACCACAGAGACCTCGCTTAATGCGGGGTCTTTTATTTGGAGCTAATAATGAACGCTAGTGCAATACAGTATACCGATTCAAATTCAATGATTCATATTTCTAAGTCTTACAATCTTGTTTGTGAATATGATGGTAATAAGCCAGATCAAATTGAAATTCCTAAACTGAATCTGGTTCTAAAAAAGGGTAACTGGCTTATCAAGGTTGAGGGAAACTTTCTTGTTTGCGAGAACAGTGCACGCTCTGCTTTATACGGAGATGTTCACTCTGTGATTAATCCCGAAGTGAAATTTAAAAAAGATCTTGGTCAAGCAATCAGTGACTCAATCAAGTCTGTGATTCTTCGGGAGCAACAACGAGGGAGGTTGTTATCTAAATGAGCAACCGAAAATTCAACTTTCCTGCTGATCGAGAAGGCAACTCGCAAACCAATTCATTCAATGTTTTATCAAGTCAATTTGGTGATGGGTATCGCCAAAGCACGTCGGTAGGCATCAACAATAGGCGAGGTGTGTGGAATTACACGCGCACAGCTTATAAAGATGAGATTTTGCAGATTAAAGCCTTCTTTGATGACCATAAAGGTTCTGAATCTTTTTTATGGGATTCACCTTTAGATGGTGAGGTGAGGGTTATAGCAAGCGAATACACACCAGTTCATGTCGGCGGATTGGTGTGGCGAATTTCAACTACCTTTACTCAAGATTTTCAACCTTAAAAAATTTAATTTTATACCCCGCTTAGTCGGGGTTTTTTAATGGAAAAATTATGGCTAAGCAAACAATTAATCAAGGTACAGCACCAACTGGCGCAGGTGGAGATACATTCCGCACTGGATCAGCAAAGTTACAAGCGAATGATGATGAGATTTACAATCAATTGGGTGCAAATGCTCAAGGGGTATTACCTGTAGCATTACCAATTACTAAGGGTGGTACTGGTGCAACGACTGCACAATCAGCTAGAGAAAATCTAGGTGTAGACCAAATAAAATCGGAATTAACAATTCTGATCAAGGACTCATTGCGCCAATCCGTTGAGGTTGCATCGGGTGGTGAGCAAACCGTGCTTTACACCGCAAAAGGTCAGCCAACCCACATGAATATTATTCATAAATTTGACTTGTCAACAATTGATGCATCACTTAGCGGAACTCATCCAGCGTTCATTGTGAATGGTGTAGAGAAGAATGAGATTTTCATCGGCACATACCAAGGCCGAATAGTATCGGGTGAGTTACTTAGTCTGCCGAATGTAGACCCAACAACTTCAACCAATTTTTATAACTTTTTAACAGCAGCGCGACTATGTGGAGCTGGACACCATCTCATCACTAATGCCGAGTGGTCTGCTTTGGCACTTCAGTGCTACAAAAACAACCAGCAACCTATGGGGAATAGTTATTACGGGAGGAGCTCTGAAAACCCATTGCTTATCGGTCGTCGTGCAGATGGCTTGAATCCTGGTGATACTTCGGGATCAGCACGAACCTTAACTGGATCAGGACCGGTGGAATGGCGACACAATAGAAAACCTAGCGGCATTGCAGATTTAGCAGGCAATGTATGGGAGTGGAATGTGGGAATGCGAATATTTAATGGTGAAATACAGGTTATCGCCGACAATGACGCAGCATTGCACGTAATAGATCTTGGAGAAAATTCAACACAATGGAAGGCGATTGACGGTGAAACAGGAAACCTAGTTACACCGAATGGCAGTGGAACGACAGTAGGTACAGTGAAATATGCGAACGGCGGTACAGCAGACTACACAATCAATGGTTCAAATTTCGGTGGAATTCGAAACTTATCAACAACAAAGCCTGTCTCTAGCGCGGCTTTGGGTCGATTAAAAGCATTGTGTTTATACCCACATACCGAAGATACAGCTAGTTTCAATGGTGATTATTTTGCAAAAGATATTACAGGTGAGCGCGTGCCGATCCGTGGTGGCAGTTGGGACAGCGCTGCCTCTGCTGGCGTGTTTGCTTTGAACTTGAATAACGCTCGTTCGAACGCGCGCGCGATCATCGGGGCGCGTCCAGCTTTCGTAAATCTGTAATCTGAAGTGTGTTATCTGTTTTAGTGCGCGATAGCGCACTTTCTTGTTTTTATTTGCGAGTAATATTGTGTCTAGCGATTTATTAATCAGACAAAAATGCGAAGAGATGATCAACTATGGCTATATTGCTTTACGCCAGTTTCCAAAATTTGAAAAGCATGTACTTGCTGCGGAGATTCGCCAAGTCATGTGGGGTATTTTAAGATTAATTATTATTTGCAATAAACGCTATCATAAAAAAACAACATTACAAGAATTAGATGCAGAGCTAGATCTATTGCGCTCTCAAGTCAGAATATCAAGAGAACTAGGATACATTGATTTTAAAAAATACGAACATTGGGCAAAGCTAAATAATGAGATTGGTCGCATGGTGGGCGGCTGGGTTAAGGCATTTGCTAGTAATAGCAAATAGGGGTGTGCGTTACAACGACGTGCCGATCCGTGGTGGCAATTGGAACAACGCTGCCAATGCTGGCGTGTTTGCTTTGAACTTGAATAACGCTCGTTCGAACGCGAACACGAACATCGGGGCGCGTCCAGCTCTTAGAGCGTGTCAGAAACTTAATTCTCAAGGGGGTTAAGGCAGAACACTTTAAAAGGATGTGCACTCCTTAGATGAAAATCTAAAAAACTAAACCGACGGCATGGCTGAGTAGTGAAAGCGAAAACTCATGCCGTTTTATTTTTTGAGAGACCAATGATTACCTATAACCATCTATACCCTCTAATTTACGATTTTGAAAATATACATGCTGCGTATATAAAAGCTAGGCGCGGAAAGCGTGATCGCCGAGAGGTATTAAATTTTGAATTAAATTTAGAGGAAAACTTAATTCAATTGCAGAACGAGCTAATTTGGGAGGTTTATAAAACAGGACAATACCGAACATTCAAAGTGTATGAGCCTAAGGAGCGTGATGTTGCTGCATTGCCTTTTAGGGACAGGGTGATTCAACACGCAATCCTGCTAGTAATCGAGCCAATATGGGAGTGTCGTTTCATACATGACAGTTATGCATGTCGAGCAGGAAAAGGTGTTCATGTGGGCGCAGATCAGGCTCAAAAAATGATGAGAGTTGTGCAAAGAAAAAACGGTAAGCACTACGCGTTTAAAGCAGACATATCTAAGTTTTTCTACAACATTGACCACAATGTAATGAAAAATCTAATTAGAAAGAAAATCTCATGTAAATCAACACTGAGACTATTGGATGAAATTATTGACTCATCTGGTGGGGGTGTTGGGTTACCGATTGGAAATTTAACATCACAGCTTTTCGCAAACATATATCTACATGAATTAGATGAGTATATTAAGTGCCGATTACGTCAGAAGAACTACATCCGATATATGGATGACTTTTGTATATTTCATCACGATAAAGATCACCTGCATCATTTGCGTATTGATGTTGAGCGATTTCTTTATGAAAAACTCAAATTAAAAACCAACGCAAAAACACAAATATTTCCAATCTCGTTAAAAAATAGTAGATCTCTTGATTTTCTTGGGTATCAAATGTGGCCAACTCATCGGCGTGTTCGAAAAAGCTCAGTCTCTCGAATACATCGAAAGATCAGATTTATGAAAAAACAATATATGCAAGGAAAAATACCTGCAAAGCGAGTCCAAGCATCTATTCAATCGTGGTTGGCTCACGCATCACACGCGCAAGGCTACGGCTTAAGTAAGTCAATTTTAAGAAAGGCCATTTTTTATAGAAGATTAAACCACAACACCACCAGCTATGTACTATTACCCAGAATAGAGGATTTAAATAAATGCTAAAACTTGTCTCAAATAAAAATGGCACCGAGATTCATGCACTACAGATTGAAAACGGCGTTGCTACGATTAAGCCTGAATTTGATGGTATTAAAGAATTACTACAAGGTTTGACTAATAAGCGTGAAATCTTGACAGCATTGTCTAGTTTTAATCAGGAATTTGTTTGGGCGGTAATCTATGAAAGTCCAGAAGCAAAGCCCCTTACACGCCGCCAATTCCGTTTAGCTTTAGCAATGAATGGATATGACTTATCACAAGTGGAAGCACTGATTGATCAAATCCCTGACCCAATGCAACGCCAAATCGCATTGATTGAATGGCAAGATGCAACCACGTTTGAACGCTTGAATCCAAGTTTATTGGCTATGGCTGATTTAATGGGGCTTAGTGCAGAGCAGGTCAATATGCTATGGAATCAAGCACTCACATTGTGACGGGGTAATTAATGACACTAAACAGTGATTTTCAAAAACTTCACGTTGATGGCATTGTGACACTTTATGAATTAGATGCTCGCACTTTAGGTGCGGGCATTCTTCGTTTTCATGGTCATATTGCCTATCAGGACTGGGAGCGCATTTACAGTCTGATTGGGTCTGATGGTTTAATTGGTGACGAAACTCAGCTCATCGGTGAGGTATTTGAACAGGGTCAAGATAAGGTTTGGCATCGAAACATCATTTGGCAGGGTGAAACTTTTGAGCCAATGGCAATTGATGTAACCGGTATGGAAATGCGATCTGATGGAAAGGCGTCAATGCCTATCCTCACGATGGCGAACAATATCAACAAAATTCAAGGCGCTGTTTCAGCTTATTGTTTACAGTTCGGCGACTTTGCAGGTGCAAAGCTTAAAGTAATAACCACTTTAGCTAAATATTTAGATGCTGAAAATTTTAATTCAGGCAATTCAACTGCTTCAAATGAGTCTAAAGAGCAAATTTGGTATATCGAACAAAAGACGTCCGAGAATGCACAGGCGGTGACATTTGAGCTATCCAATCCTGTGGATTTTGAGGGTCTAAAAATTCCTGTACGCCAAATATCAAATTATTGCCATTGGTGCGCTGTTAATTCATATCGCGGTGAAGAGTGTCAATACACTGGTACAGCAATGTTTACAGATAAAGATGAACCTACCGACAATCCAGCCTTGGATCGATGCTCAGGCAGACTTTCATCTTGTCGTATACGCAATAACGAAAGTCGCTTTGGTGGCTTTCCAGCTTCGAGTTTAATGTGATGAAATTATCCGCAAAACTTAAAAAAGCAATTTTAGCCCACGCTGAGCAAGAATATCCGCTCGAATGTTGCGGTGTTGTGGTTAATGGCAAATATATCGCTTGTCGCAATATTTCACCCAATCATGATCAATTTGAGATTCATCATGAGGATTTAGCAAAAGCTGAAGATATGGGTGAAATTCAAGCGTATGTGCACTCACACCCAAATGCATCAGCACAAGCATCAGAATATGATTTGCATCAAATTGAGCTGCACGAAAAGCCTTGGGTGATTTGTGCTTATCCTGATGTGGAGTTTCAAGTCTATGAGCCATGTGGGTATAAAACACCGCTCGTTGGTCGGAACTACCATCACGGCTGGCAAGATTGCTACTCAATCGTACGTGACTTTTACGAACGCGAACTCGGTATAAAGCTCATGGATTTTAAGCGTGAAGACGCATGGTGGGAGAATCCAGAAAGCAAGTCTTTATATTTAGATGGGTTTGGTGAAGCTGGTTTTATTGAGGTGGATGAGCCGCAATATGGTGATGTGCTTTTATGTCGAGTTGGACGTACCGAGCATGTGAATCACGCTGTAATTTGGCTTGGTGATAACGGTGTGCTTAAGTCTGAAAATACACAGCCTTGCATCGGGGCAGCTCTTATTTTGCATCATCCCTATGGACGTAAATCTGTACGTGAAATATTCGGGCAGCAATGGCAAGAAAGAGTTGTTAAGGTGGTTCGCTATGCTCAAAAAAATTAAACTTTATGGAATTCTGGCTAAAAAGTTCGGTAAAGAATTTCATTTGGCTGTTGATAATACGGCAGAAGCAATTCGCGCCCTATCTGTGCAAGTGCCAGGTTTTGAAACATTTATGATGCATGCACATGAACAAGGTCTAGAGTTTGCTGTTTTCCAAGATAAGCAAAACATTGGTGAATCAGAACTTAAAATGAATACTGATGCCAAAACCATCAAGATTGTGCCTAAAGTTAAGGGTGCTGGTGGCGCAGTACAAACTATTTTAGGTGCGGTCATGGTTGTGGTTGGTATTTTGGTGACGGTTGGTACATTGGGTGGTGGCACAGCGCTTGGAGCAGGATTGATTGGTGCTGGTGCAGGAATGATGATGGGTGGTATAGCAATGATGCTGATGCCAAAAACCGAAAACCAAGATCAAAATCAAGATGGCAACAAAGCCAATAAAGGGTTTGGTGGCGCAGTTACAACCGTAGCACAAGGTAATCCGGTTCCAATTCTCTATGGTCAAAGAGAGGTTGGTGGATTTATTGCAAGTGCAGGCCAATATCCCGAAGACTTAATGTAACTAAGAATTTTATTCAGGCGCTACAAGCGCCTTTTTTATTGTTTGAGAGAAAGTATGAACGCAGTAATTAAAGGCGCAAAAAAAGGATCTGGACAAGCAAGAAAAGCGGTCATTGCTCCAGATTCAGCTCAATCTAAAACGTTTATTAATATTCTATATGGTTTGAGTGAAGGAGAAGTTGAGGGTTTAGCGAATGGGTTGCAAAGTGTGTATCTTGAAGAAACTCCACTTCACGATAGTAATGGCACTCCGAATTTTCATAATATTGTCGCAGATTTTAGAAACGGCACGAACGATCAGGAATATATCGAGGGGTTTCCTGATATTTCATCTGAAAGCGCTGTAGGTGTTGAGCTTCAATCAGGAACGCCTTGGGTTCGAGCAATTTCAAACACCGATCTCGATGCATTAAGAATTCGTTTAAAATGGGGTGCATTGAGAACAACCAATGAAAACAATGGTGATGTTACAGGCGTAACGATTGATTACGCAATTGATTTGCAGACAGGTGGAGGGGCTTGGAATACAGTTATTGATGCTCGTATTTCTGATAAAACATCAACAAACTATGAGCGCTCACACCGTATCGACTTGCCAAAATCGGACAATGGTTGGCAAGTGCGAGTTCGCAGGATCACACCAAATTCAACGTCAGAGTACGTAAGTGACAAAATGTATGTTGAGGCGATTACGGAAGTTATCGACCTAAAACTTTCATATCCAAATACTGCGTTACTTGGTCTTCGATATGATGCAGAAAGATTTTCAAATGTTGCTAAAGTAGCAGTTGACTTAAAAGGTATAAAAGTCAAAGTTCCAAGTAATTACAATCCAATTACAAGAGCTTACACAGGATTGTGGGATGGTACTTTCAAGAGAGCTTACACCAACAATCCAGCGTGGATTTATTATGATATTTGCACATCAAAACGTTACGCTTTAGGTGATCGATTAACTTCTTCAATGGTGGACAAGTGGTCACTGTATCGTTTGGCGCAATATTGCGATCAAATGGTTGATGATGGCAAGGGTGGTCAAGAGCCGCGTTTTACTTGCAATGTTTATTTGCAAACTACAGAAGATGCATATGCGATTTTAAATAAATTGGCAGGCGTCTTTAGAGCCATTACATTTTGGGATGGCAATTCAATTGTCTGTGATGCTGATATCCCGCAAGACACATTCTTTACCTATACTCGCGCCAACGTAATTGATGGGTTATTTGAATATTCAGGATCGAGAGCGCGTGATCGTCACACGGTTGCAAAAGTGGCATGGGACAACCCAAAAAATCACTACAAGACAGAATATGTGTATGTGCGTGATGAGGCTGCTATCGCCAAGCTTGGCGTTCGTGTGGTCGATATCGATGCATGGGGTTGTACATCTGAGGGGCAAGCACAACGAGCAGGTTTGTGGGCTTTAAAATCAGAGCAACTTGAAACGCGCACAGTATCTTTCAAGGTCGGCTTGGATGGTCATATTCCTTTACCCGGTAAAGTAATTGAAATTGCAGATGAGTTGTTTGCTGGTCGTGCTAATGGCGGTCGTATTTCAGCAGTTTCAACGAATCTTAGAACAATTACAGTTGATCGTGACAATGTGGTGTGTCGTGCGGGTGATCGGCTCGTCGTAAATGGCGAAGATGGCAAAGCTCAAGCGCGTACAGTTTCATCGGTGAATGGTCGAAACATCACTGTTTCTAGTGCTTTTGATTCTGCTGCAGCTCAAAACGTCTGGGTTGTGGATGCGCAAGATTTGAAGACAATGAAGTTTCGTGTCATGAGTATTACTCAAAACGAAAAACATCAGTTTTCAATCAATGCAATTCAGTACGAGTCATCTAAATACGATGCAATTGATCATGGTGCTTTTATTGATGAGCGACCGATTTCAATTATTAACCCAACCACACAAGAGCCTGTATCAAGCGTGGTGCTTACATCTGAAAACATGGTACAGCAAGGTATTTCCGTGGCAACAATGTTGATTTCATGGGATCAGGCAAAGGGTGCGACTAAATATCAGGTTGAATGGCGTAAAGATGATGGGGCTTGGATAAAGCTGCCAATCACGGGTGCTAATTCAGTAGAAGTGCAGGGGATTTATTCAGGTAATTACGAAGCAAGAGTCACAGCTATTTCAGCATTCGATGTTGCATCATTGCCAACCTATTCTGTATTAACCAGTTTGTCAGGTAAAACAGGATTGCCGCCTGCATTGGCAAATCTAACAGCATCAGGTGTGTTGTTTGGCTATAAGCTTAAATGGAATTTCCCTGCAATTGGCGCATTAGATACGGCATACACGGAAATAGAAATCGCAACAACTGCAAACGGAGCTAATGCTGCACAATTAGGTTTGTTCGCATATCCGACCACAAATCATGAAATTCAAGGAATGCAAGGCAATCTCACTCGATACTTCCGAGGGAGGCTGATTGATCGAATTGGAAATATTGGTCCATGGTCAAATTGGGTGAGTGCAACAACTTCTGCTGACGCCTCTGCGGTTTTGGATATATTGTCAGGTAAAATTACTGAAAGCCAACTCCATCAAAATTTACAGCAAAAGATCAATCAAATCGACACGATTGCTGGACTTGATGGTGATGTGGGCAATCTGATTGACGACATTAGTGCGGTTCAAACCCAAGTTAACCAGCTTAATCAATCTCTTAACAATGAAACCCAAGCTCGCTTGGATGCAACTGAAGATTTGGAAGATGGTTTAACTCAAGAGATTCAGCACAGACAGCAGGGTGATGCGGCTAACCTATTAGCTTTGAATAACTATAAGGTTAGTAATGATGCGGCTCTTGGCAATGTACAACAAGCTGTTAATGTTGCTGTGGCTGAAAATAGCTCCAATGCTCAAGCAATCCAAGCTTTAGATGGTCGTGTAACAATCGCTGAAGATGATGCCTCAACAGCAAAAACCAATGCAGCTACAGCGCTGTCTCAAGCAAATATTGCAGTTAATGAAGCAAGCTCTGCTGCTTCTCAAGTTGATCAAATTAGAGCTGTGGCAAATGAAGCATCTGACAATGCCGATCTTGCTATGCAAAATTCAGCAACAGCTTTATCTACAGCAAATGGTGCTGCAAACCAATCAAGCGCTAATGCTCAAAACATTCAAGCAATAACAGTTGAATTAGGCAACAAGGCAAGTGCTGGAGCTTTAGAACAAACTAATGCGAATGTACAGCAGCTTGAAGGGCGCGTATCGGCGAACACTTCTAAGATTGATGGGGTTTATGCTCAAGTCAATCCAGCGATGATTGGTTCAAACGATGAGCTTATCGGATCAACTGAAGGCTATGCAGGCGCATGGTCACAATTAACAGCCCAAATTGAGGGTGATCAGGCGCTCAGCCAACGAATCGATTCAACTGTCGCTCAGATAAATGAGAATTCAGCTCTCATTCAATCCGAGGCAACCGCAAGAGCAAATGCGGATAGTGCACTTGGGCAAAGAATCGATACTCTTCAAGCTCAGGTAGGTAATGATTTACAGCAAAATCTAGCAACAATTCAGCAAGAAATGCTTGTGTTGGCTGATGCTGACTCGGCTTTATCTGGTCGTGTGGATACTGTCCAATCGTCAACTGCCACTGCTCAACAAACGGCAGAACAAGCGATTGCCGATGCGCAAAGCAAAGCGAATGCAGCAGAACAAGCAGCAAAAGCATATGCGCAAGCACAAGCCGAAGCTGAAAAATTAGCAGCTATTGCAGCGGCATCTAATGATGCGACTGCAAAGGCAAATGCTGCACAACAAGCCGCAATTGCCGCAGCAGCCTTGGATGCTAAGAATAAAGCCGATGCAGCAGAATTAGCAGCTAAGCAAGTTGCAAATGCAGCTCAACAGTCAGCGGATGCGGCTCAACAAGCAGCTCAACAGGCTGCGAACTTGGCTGGAAATAAAGGCGAAGTGATTTATGGCTCTTCCGCGCCTGCTCAAGATAAGCGATTAAGTCAAAACCTTTGGATCGACACAACAGGAGGTAATAACACACCTAAACGTTGGAATGGCTCTCAATGGATCGCAGTTACAGACAAGGCAGCAACAGATGCAGCAGCAGCGGCTTCCGCAGCTCAAGCTACAGCAAATGAGGCGCTTGGAAAAGCCAATACAGCGACACAAAATATTGCGACTGTGCAAAACCAAATTACCACCATCACCAACACTCAAGGGGCGCAAGCTCAGCAGATTGGCAGTCTCCAAACTACTGTGGGCAATAACACTGCATCAATTCAGGAGGTGAGTGAAAGTGTAGATGGGATTTATGCTCAAAAGTTCACAAAAATTGATGTGAATGGAAAAGTAATAGGTTGGGGTGGTGCGAATGATGGCGTGGAAGGAAGTTTTATTTTTAATGTTGATTCCTTAGCAATTGGCAGTGGGAATAGCACTGGGTATTACCCATTCATCTTCCGCAACACACCATACACAGATCCAAATACAGGCACTGTTTTTCCTGTTGGTGCTTATATGAAATCTGCGTTTATGGATTATGCCTCTATCGATACTGCTCATATAAAAGAGTTGGCGGTTAAGTCTGCTCAAATTGATGATTTGGCGGTTACATCGGGGAAAATCAGCGATTTAGCAGTTTCAACTCTTAAGATTCAGGATGAGGCTGTTACTGTGCCAACAGGGTTGAGGATTGATAACTTTCGACTAGACGCACACGAGTACAGACTTAAACAGGAAGCCAATCCTATCACGCCCTACCCAACAGGTGCTGAAGCGGGACTGCAGTATTTATTAAGAGATAGCCCTCTTATATTTAATGTAAATATTCCTCGACAAGGAGGGAGATTGCGTATCGATGTGAGCATGCAACTAAGCACCACATCTGCTAATGCTGGTATGTTTTTTGTAGTTCACTCCAATGGGCCAAACCAAGGCAATATGACAGAGGCTGAACGGAGATTCTGTCGTCTAGTAGTTGTTATTTATCGCAATGGGGTTGAGGTTCATAGAGCATATTTTGCACCTACCTCCTTCCCGGGAACAATGGTTGGTTATACCGGTAATATGACATTTCTTGCGCTTGAAGATGATGTATTGACAGGCAACCACACCTACTCCATGAAAATAGGTGCATCTTACGCAGGCTCATTATCTGGAGTGGTGGTAAGCCCATCAACCAGCAATTACAACCAATACTGGATAGATTTGAGTGGTATATCGGTATCTTTTTTAGAGCTAAAAAAATGACAGCAATTATCTCAAAACATGGGGAGCTTCTTTATTCTATTCAAGGCAATCAAGAAACAATCGAGTTAAATAAACCTTTGGGGTGTTTAGCTGTGCCTGATCCCCCTAGATCAAATATGTACTACAAGGGGTGGTGGGTTGATTTACCCAAATCACCATCCTCGTTTCACACTTTTGATTATCAATCTAAGCAATGGGTTGATCCTAGAACACTGGAGCAAATTAAAGATCAGAAATGGTTTGAAATTAAATCGGCTAGGGATGCTTTTGAGCTGGGTGGTTTTGAGTTTGAAGGAAATTATTTTGACTCGGATCATTTATCACAGAGCCGAATATTAGGAGCTTCGATTGCAGGGGTGGATCAAACATGGACACTGGCAAACAATACAGTTGTTGAATTGACTGCTACGCAACTCAAGCATCTTTACCAAGCCCTACAGGCCCATATTGCATTTGCTCATGAACGTGGGCGAGTTGCTCGACAAGCTATTTTCTCAGCCTCATCGAAAGAAGAGGTTGAGGCTATTCAATTTTAGGGGAATATATGGATGACTTAAAATTAGTCATTGCGTCACTTGAGCCATTTTATACAGCCATTGCGTCATTCGTGATGGCTTTTTTAATGGCGATTTTTCGCACGGCTAGAAAACACGGCAAGGCAGACTGGCTTGAAGCTTTTATGTGTGGCTTATTTGCCATCGGCGCTTGGTCGGTAATGACTTGGTTTGGAATACCTGAAATTGTTGCGGTGGGTGTTTCATCCGCAATTGGTTTCAAAGGTACTCACTACGTTAGTGATAAAATTGATAAGGTTGATTTAAATGTCAAAAAAGATAACAACCCAACAAATTCATAATCATGCTGCATTGCTTGGCGTTGAATATGCTGCTTTGCGTGCGGTAATTGAGATTGAATGCAAAAGCTCTGGGTTCAATAGTGATGGCACGCCAGTCATCCTTTATGAGCGTCATGTTTTCTATCAACGATTACGCGCAATAAACTGGCTATCAAAATCTGTGGAATGGTCTAAAACACATCCCGACCTATGCAATCCTATTTCTGGTAATTATGGCAAGTTTTCACAGCAACACAGCAAACTTGAGCGAGCATCAAAACTGAATCGTGAAGTAGCACTAGAATCGTGTTCTTGGGGTTTAGGGCAAGTCATGGGCTATCATTGGAAAGCTTTAGGGTATGCATCACTACAAGCATTCATTAATGCAATGTATAAGGATGAAGAATCACAGCTTGAAGCAATGTGTCGTTATATTAAAGTCAATGGATTGATTGATAAGCTTAAACGTAAAGACTGGAAGGGTTTTGCGCGTGGCTATAACGGTCCAGCATATGCGAAAAATAGTTACGACACAAAACTTGCAAATGCTTATAAGAAGTGGGGTGGTTAATGATAAAAACCTTCATCGCCAAATTTTATGAAGCCGTCATTATTGCTCTGACGGCTTTTTTATTACTCACACTTATTGGGCTTGGAATTCAGTCATGGCGTGTAAGTCACTGGCAAAATAAATTTAATGGCGCTGATGCCGAATGTGTCGAGCGAATAAACAAAGTTAATGAAGCCTACCAAAGCGCTTTAGAGGCTTGGAAAGCAAAAGTATTCATTGTTGAAAATGAACTCGAAGCCGAACGCAACAACATCAAAATTGAATTTAGAGATATTCGACATGAGACTCAAAAAATCATTACTGACCGCATTTACACTGATTGCAAGTTTACTGATGACGGCTTGCGTATCGCCCAAACCGCCATCGCTACCGCAAATTCCAGCAAGCCTATTGACTGATTGCCAAGATTTAAAGCAATTGGAGGCTGGCGAAATGGGTGAGGCATTAATTTGGATTGTTGATACTTCTGAGCAATACGCAGATTGTAGAGCTAAAGTTAAAGCATTTATTAAAATCCATCAGCCCTCTAAATGAGGACTAATTTATTTAAATATAATAAAATTTTTAAAGTACAGTTTTCTGCCTGATTCACTATCTATTAATTTATATACATATAAATCATAATTATTCCTATGCTTTAAATCATATACATTTTGTTTGTAATCACCATCGAGCATTAATTTTCTGAAATATAAATTACGTTTTAAATCGAATGCACTTAGAATTTTTTTCATTTGCGACCTCTATCTCTATATACCTTGTGTAGATGACTTTCCAGAACCCAAATATCACCATCGATGACAACTTTATTGCCATCGTAAAGAGATAAATTCTGGCCATAAAAATCCGTAATGTTATTTAGTTTCCCTTGATAATTATAGTTTGCCCAAGCACATCTACGATCACTGTGGTTTGACTCTTTGTGAAAAACGAGGATTACTTGAGGGTATTTAATCATCATGAGTTTAATTCTCGGCACTAATATAATCTGGTATTTCAACAAAGTAAGCTTGATTAGTAGCAATGCTTACCCATTGCAACGTCCCGATTTTATTAATGAGTTTAATATTATTGTTATCGTATAAGCTGATTAATACATTATTATCATCAAAAAACCCAACATATTGAATAGCTGGATTTCTGTGAAAGTTTTCATACATTTTATGGACTTTAACTTTAACAATATTCATTATTTATCCTAATCACCTAAAAGGAGTTAAACCTTTTAAATGATTTAAGAATTCTGAGTTATAAGTTATTTTTTAACTTCAACCTCAGTATGCTCTTTCGGAGCATCTTTAGTTTGTCTGTTCTCAGCATTTAATTGCTGTTCCTTATTTTTTTCTTGCTGAGCTTTTTGCGTATTATCGCCTGCAGGATTTGATTGTTGCTGGTTCTGTTGCTGGGTTTTAGAGTCACTTGACTTTGTGAAATTTGACATAATGATTGTCCTTGAATTGTCAATAGTATTATCGACAAACTCAGCATGTGCCTTATATTTATTAATAGATACCCTGAATATGTATCAAGATTTATAGTTTTAGAAATATTTATTATGAGTGCCTGATATTAATCGATTATTAATATAATATTTAAATTAATATATTTGTAATTTATAAAAACTCTTACTCATGCATTGTCATAAATTTTTACATTAGCAATTTAGCAATAATCTCCTCATCAAACTCTATTACCCCAGTCTAGTGCGACTCAATCTATAGATTGAAATTTTTTCAATACTTTGCAAGTTATACTATCCGCTGAATTCTCAAAAAAGAGAAATAGCAAAATTGGGTAGGAAACCTTATAGGTAAAGTATAAAATTTCTTTAGTAACTTACTAACAATTAATTCTGATGAAAATGATCACAGAATTATTTTCTAAGACGTAAATATCTTCAGTCTACAAAAAATGAAGAGTCTACAAAAAAATAAATTTGTAGACTGATTTGTAGACTGATGAAGTGCAATTGCACCTAAGTGGTAACAAATGTATGCAACTATTAAATAGTATTAAGTCATTGAAAATACAGGTAATTGCAATATGATACAAGCGTTGCCAATTAAAACAACACTAGGTGGATTCTACTTTTTCTACTATGCGATTGTCGGTACCTTCATGCCGTATTGGAGTCTATATCTGTTAGATCAGGGATTTAGCTTTTTAGAGATTGGGTGGCTTAGTGCAATTGCAATCATGACACGTTTTTTTGCGCCGTTTATTTGGGGTTGGGTGGCGGATAAAACGGGTAAAAGAATGCTATTGGTGCGAATCGCAACATGGATGGAAGCGAGTATATGGTTCCTCATTTTTATTATACCCAATAATTTTCAATCAATTGCCTTGTTAATGTTGATCTTCAGCTTTTTTCAAAATGCGATACTTGCTCAATTTGAAGGCGTTACATTATTTTGGTTAGGCGAAAAACGAAATGAATTTTATGGCAAAGTGAGAAAATGGGGATCGATTGGGTTTATTGTTGGTGTTTTCTTTATTGGTCTAATTCTTGAAATTATTGATATTCAATATCTCCCGATTTTATTACTGAGTATTTCATTTCTAGCGTTCTTATGGTCATTTACAGTAAAAGAACCGAAGGGCGCACCAAAAGCCCAAAAAACACTTGAATCCATTATTCCAGTTTTAAAACAACCAGTTGTGAAAGCAATTTTCTTAATTGAGTTCATTATGTTGTTTGCTCAAGCACCATTCTATAGTTTTTATAGCAATTACTTACAGTCATCTGGATTTAGTACCACAGCAACAGGATTTCTTTGGTCAACAGGTGTTATTGCTGAAATCATGATGTTTGCCTATGCATCATTTTTTTTAAATCGTTTTACATGGCGTCAGTTGGTTGCGATCTGTTTATGGATGACTGGGCTTAGGTTTTTGATTGTTGGTTTATTTCCTGAAAGTTTTGTTCTCCAATTTCTCTCCCAGACAATGCATGCATTCAGTTTCGGTTTATTTCACTTATTGGCGATGCGCATTATTTTTGAGCACTTTTCTGCTGGGCAGCAGGGTAGAGCTCAAGCTTTGTATAGTACGATGTGGGGCTTGGGTGTGGCATCTGGAAGCGTATTGGCAGGACAATATTGGGAGCTGATTTCTGGCAGCTATATTTTTATCATTGCAGGAGCTTCAACGTTGATTGGTTTCATATTTTTATCCGCTTTACCAAATCTCAAGCCCACTGAAGCAAGATAGTGACTTATGATGTTTGAGTAAATAGTAATTGCGGATCCACGCATAATCTATTTCGTCCTTCAGATTTCGCTTGATAAAGGGCAACATCTGCACGATTAATCAATTGTTGGAATGGGGTGCCAGACGGAAGTTGTTGATAACTTAAACCTATGCTTACACTAATATTGAGATGTTGATTTTGCCTGATCATAATCGGTGTTTCTGCCACGCGGTCGCATATACGCTGTGCGATTTCAATGCAGGCCGGTAGGTTACTATCTTTAATTAAGATGGCAAATTCTTCACCGCCAACTCTACCGAATAAATCATTTGATCTAATTTGAGATCTGACGATATTGCTAAAGTCTTTGAGAACAATATCACCTATTTCATGTCCATATTGATCATTAATTTTTTTAAAGTGGTCAATATCGAGTAGTAGAATAGACACGCTGTGAATATTGGATTTCGCCTCCCTATGAGTTGAGTCTATCGTCTTTTCGCTTTCTTCATAAAAATATCGGCGATTCATAGTCGTTGTTAAACTGTCATGGTTCGCTAAATATAATATTTGGTGATATAGCTTTTGGCGATTCAAACTAATAATTGATAATGTTAGTGGGCCTAAAGCCAGCATGAAAAGACCGATGCGAACAGACAGTGTTGTCGAAATAAATGCTTCTGGAGATTCTGTTAGATAATATGCACTTAAGCTGTTGTATAAGAACATACATACAAAGCAGTTGATGATTGCAACCAACAATAAATTGTAGGTTAATGCTGCCCAGATGAGTGCTCCGATCGGGAACATGATGGCGCCAGGGCCAATAAAAAAGTGAGTTAGAATTACAGATACAACGACAAATATGAAAGGTAAGACAAAGGGCAAACTTAAACGTTGATTTTTTTGATTTACAAAATATTGTTGAACTGTAGTTTTGTTTGGTAATGCGAGAACAATAGGTAAAAAAGCGACAAAGTTAAGAATTTCACCACTCCACCACATGCCAAAATCAACCCAAATACGGCTGAGCTCCATAAAGCTGTTAGGAACATAAGGGATGGTTAAAATCGCAAAGGTTGGGCTCGCTAGGCACCCTCCAAAAGCACTAATTAAAAATAAGTAAACAAATGTAAGACCTTTATTGAATTCTTGATAATTGATTTTTAACCGGTTCAGTAGGTATAAGGTCACTAATGGGTTTAGCAAGTTAGCAAGAGTTAACAACCAAGTAAGTTGTAAAGTGTTGCCAGTACCTAGGTCTGCAAGCATATACCCAGAAAAGGCCCCAAGCCAGCCACCAAGATTATTGAGATAACTAAATCTTAAAAAAAGACCAAGTAGTACGGCATTTGCAGGCCAGAAAATTGCAAGAAATGAGAGAGGTCGACCAAGTATTCCAGCCAAAGCACAAAGTGTAATGATGAGCATGACAATCAAAAAAGATTGTGCATTGTTTTTAATCAGCTCTGTTCGTATCCATATGGTCATACTTAACGTATATTCCCTTGCATAAAATCTTATATTTTTAAGCTTTCTGTGAGGTATAGAATGAATATTATTCTGATAAGAATATATTTTTGGACTAATAAATCAATAGATCGCATTAAACTGCTGATGATTTAAAGTTCATCAATAGGGAATTCATTTTCTTATATAAAATTGTTCTTATCACGTTAATTCTATGAGTTTTCTTGCTGAAATGTGCTAATTTAGCTCTAAACGTTGACCTATAGATGTTGTATGAAAAAAACAGTTTTTTTTGCACCTTTACTTTTATTAATGACGTCTTTTTCTTCTGCCGATCAAAATGTCCAAGCGCAAGCTAAAGGTGCTGATTTACAACAGCCTGAAAATAATATTCGAATCAACATGCGCCCAGAAATTTTAGGTTTATGGGGAATGGAAATTCCAAATAATAAAAAATGTGTTGAGTATTATAATTTCCGTGGTAACAATGAGGTGGTCGTGAATAGTGCTAAAGAGTGGTCTGTCGGTTTATTTGAGTATCAACCATCTCAAGACAGCTCTTCGGGCTTGTTGCCTACCTTGGTCATGCAAGTCAATTATGAGAACAACGAAAAAGACTGCTCTGGTAATCAAGTAGATCAGGCAGGAGATTTGTCTCAATATTTTGTAAAATGGGACAATCCGAATCAAATCAATTTCTGTGCATCTGAAAAGGGTGGACAATGTTTTGCAAAACTTAATCGTATATTGCCTTAAGCTAAAATCTTTGCAGTCTATTCTTCAATAATAAAAAAGCCTCTTGAAAAAGAGGCTTTTTTATTCATCTTGTAAAGCTGTAATTACTCAGCTTCGCTATGTCCTTGTACCTGTTTCAACAAATGTTTCTCTAAGTAGTGAATATCCATAGCCTGTTCTGCAAAGTTCTTATCTTCAAGGATGAGATCTTTGTGTAGCGGAATATTGGTTTTGATTCCAGTTAAGATCATTTCATCTAAGGCTTGTTTCATACGAGCCAAAGCGGTTTCGCGATCTTTACCATGTGCGATTAATTTAGCAATCATCGAATCATAGTAAGGTGGAATGCTATAACCTGGATAGATATGAGAATCTAAACGGATGCCTGCACCACCAGGTGTGTAGAATTGCTCGATTTTACCTGGTGATGGAAGGAAGGTGGTTGGATCTTCTGCATTAATACGGCATTCAATTGCATGACCGTGTACTTTGATTTGATCTTGTTCTAGATTTAAACCAAGACCAGCGGCTACACGAAGCTGTTGTTCAATAATATCGACACCCGTTACCATTTCAGTCACAGGATGTTCTACTTGAACACGTGTATTCATCTCAATAAAGAAGAACTCACCATCTTCAAATAAGAATTCGAACGTGCCTGCGCCACGATACTGCATTAATTCGCATGCTTTTACGCAAGCTGCTAAAATTTCAGCACGAGCTTCTTCTGGAAGGTTCGGAGCAGGAGCTTCCTCAAGAACTTTTTGATGACGACGTTGTAATGAACAGTCACGATCATATAAATGTACGGCGTGACCATTACCATCGCCAATCACCTGTACTTCAACATGGCGTGGCTTTTGAAGGAAACGTTCCATGTAAACCGTATCATCACCGAACCACATTTCAGCATCACGTTGAGCTGCTTGTACAGACTCCAACAGTGTATCAACACGTTCAACAATTCGCATACCGCGACCGCCACCACCAGCAGCAGCTTTAACGATAAGTGGGAAGCCAATCTCTTTTGCTTCGGCCAAGGCATTGTTTGGTGTTACAGCATGAGCTGAACCTGGAACGGTTGGTACACCAGCTTTACGCATCGCCATAATCGCTGACACTTTATTCCCCATAAGGCGAATATGTTCAGGACGTGGACCAATAAAGATAAAACCAGAACTTTCTACAATCTCAGCAAATTCAGCATTTTCTGATAAAAAGCCATAACCTGGATGAATTGCATCTGCACCAGTCACTTCCGCTGCTGTAATAATTGCAGGAATATTTAGATAACTTTCGCTACTTGCACCAGGACCAATACAAACGGCTTCATCAACAAAGCGTAAATGCATGAGGTCTTTATCGGCATCCGAGTAGATACCGACTGTTTTAATACCGAGTGTTTTGCAAGCACGTGTAATACGCAGTGCAATTTCACCTCGGTTGGCAATGAGAACTTTTTGCAACATACCAACCCCCAACGATTACGCGCGGTAGCGGAATAAAGGTTGACCGAATTGGATTACATCACCATTTTTAACTAAAATTTCTTCAATCACACCACTTTGAGTTGCCTCAATTGGGTTCATGATTTTCATTGCTTCAATAATTCCAAGCGTTTCGCCTGCTGAAACAGTTTGTCCTACATTTACAAATGGTGCTTCGCCTGGACTTGGTGCAGCATAGAACACGCCAACCATTGGTGAGGTTTCAACAGCACCACGAGAAGCTGGTTTCACAACTGGAGCTTCTGGCGCAGCAGATTGTATTGGTGCAACACCAGCGGCTACGATAGGATTACGACGCGCTAAAGCAATGGATTGATCACCTTCTTTTACTTCAATAGATTGAAGATCCGATTCAATCATTAAGTCGATGAGCTTTTTAATTTTGCGAATATCCATGAATTCGTATTCCTAAGGTTAAAGATGTGTAGAAGTTTGAATTTTTTGCACGGCATGAGTTAATGCAAATGAATAACCCTGTGCGCCTAGTCCACAAATGACACCGACAGCTTTATCTGAGAGATAAGAGTGGTGTCTAAATGCTTCACGTGCGTGAACATTTGAAAGGTGAACTTCAATAAATGGGATCGCAACACCTAATAGGGCATCACGTACTGCTACTGAGGTGTGGGTCAGTGCAGCAGGATTGATGATGATAAATTTTATACCATCAATTTGGGCTTGATGAATTCGGTCGACAATGGCACCTTCCCAATTGCTTTGGAAGGTTTCAAGTTGAATTGAACTTTCTTGAGCTTGCTGTATGAGTTGATGATTGATATCGTCTAAAGTTAAATGTCCGTAAACTTCAGGTTCTCGCTTTCCTAGCAAATTTAAATTTGGTCCATGTATGACCAAAATGGTCGAACTCATGAAGACAGCTCCAATATGAAAGTTGCAATATAACCTTGCAAGATGTCTGCAAAGTTTGCATATTATGGCATGTTTTTAAGCTTTTCATTTATATTTTGTTTCAAAAATAGCAAAAAAACAATGTCGTCAATGAGCTGTATTTTGAGAACTTTGCAGTCAATTGGCAATGTTAAAAAATTACATTTTTCTTTTAATTCTTCGAGTCTGCTATTTTAAACCGAATTGACCAAAAGTATTCATTTGTTTTGTGTAACCGCCATATGTGAGTCATCAATAGTCAGCATTTCTGACCATGAGGTGGTATAGCGTGGAGAGTGGTGCAATTGCTTCATTTTCCATTGTTGTTGATTGGTATGATAGCCCACTTGAATACAATGCTTTCCAAAGCGGTTTTTCATAGCGCCAATTGTTGTCATGAGTGAATCTCGCTGCTGGATTAAATCATGAGGCTGCCAAAGGTCATGTGTATGTGTTTTTTTAGCACTCAAAGCAGAAAACATGACGGAAACTTTTACATAACGTATATTTTCTTTAAATAAAACATCAATTTGCTGTTGTGCTGCATGGGTCAGGATTAATAAATCATCCGTCGGATATTCCAAACCAATTACATGAGAATGTGATTTCTTGAATGGTTTTACTGGAATTTTTTCATAAAGAGACACATGGACACAGGCGCATAATTGTTCTTGCTTGGTTAAACGCTCATGAGCCCGACTTAAATGAAAAATCATGGCTTGCTTGATTAATGCTTTATCCTTTAATGCTGATGCAAAACTTCGTGATGCTAAGATTCGTTTAGACGGTAAATCAGGATCTTCTAGTGAAATACAGGATTGACCTTTTAGCTCACGAATGGTACGCCCCATGAGCACTGAAAACTGCTTCATCAAATAGTGTTCATTGGCAAAAGTTAAGTCATAGCAATTATAAATACCGTAACTTTCAAGTTGTTTACTAATTTTTCGACCTACGCCCCAAATTTCCGATACTGAGGTTTCTATAAGTAATTGATCAAAACTGCATGGATCCAAATCCAATAAAGAACACACTCGGTTAAAACCAGAACGTTTTTTGGCAAAGTGATTGGCGAGTTTAGCTTGTGTTTTACTGTAACCAATCCCGATACAACAAGGTAAACCGATCCATTGTTGAATACGGTCGACTAATTCTCGACAAAATTTTTCTAAATCAAAAAGATTTTGATAATGTGTTAGACGAATAAAACATTCATCAATTGAATAGGGCTCTAAATCTGAATCTGCATGAAAGTGTTGCTCTAAAATAGTGAAAAAACGACTAGACATATCGCCGTAGAGGGCATAGTTGCTTGAGAATACTTTAACACCAGCTTTAAGCATATCTTTTTCAATTTCATACCATGGCACGGCCATGCCAATATTGAGAGCTTTCGCTTCCTCACTACGGGATACGACACAACCATCGTTATTACTTAAAACAACGACCGGTTGACCATTTAAACTTGGATTAAATACACGCTCACAACTGACATAGCAGTTATTAATATCAATGAGCGCAAAAATCTCTTGATGATAAATATTTTGCATAGGAGTAGGGTGAACTGCTTAGATCAATTTATTTCAGTTTTTTTAAAATACAAGTCACTACACCCCAGACCATGATTTGTTCTTCGCTACGAGGATAGATGTCAGGGTAGTCTGGATTCTCGGCTTTTAACCATAAAAGGATCGTTCCATCATTTTGTTTTTCTAACATTAATCTTTTTACTGTAAATTCATTATTAATCAGTGCCAAGACGATATCACCATGTTCTGCATTCAAACTCCGGTCAATCAAGATTTGATCACCAACTTCAATCCCTGCATTTTTCATTGATAAAGAATTTACGCGTAGTATAAAAGTAGATGCTACGTTGTGAACCAAGTATTCATTTAGATCAATATGTCCTTCTACATAATCTTGTGCTGGGGAAGGGAAGCCTGCTGCCACAGATTCAATAGGATAGGCGATTTTTAAACGTGTTCTAAATTGGATTGGTGAAATTTCAATTTGTTGATTGAAATCATCTTCAGGTCGTATTTTTAACCATTCTTTAATTTGAATCACTTTTGATTCAGGAACACGCATTACTACTGTTTTTTCTGAAAACTGTGATTTTCGACCTGCATTGGCACGTTTACCACCATGTAGAGAAGCGGTATTTGTTGCTGAAATATTTGAATTGCTGCTCATATGAAATTCCCCCCATTTAATCTTGAATATGTAACAAAATCAAGATAGCAAAAAAAACATTGTAAAAACAGATTGTTTCGTCGGATTGATTGTGCTTATACGACACTATGCTTAAAATTAGGTCTGAATTTATGATGAAAATGGAATCATCCATGTTGCAAGATTTTATTGAAGAGCAAAAATTAGTCTGTGAGGAGTTTGATTCTGCTTACATCAAAGTGAATGAAGATGATGTTGTTGCTGTGGCTAAGCATACTTTAGATCAAGAGCCAATCGTCGGTTTGCGTAATAAGCCTGAACCAGGTGAGAAAGTGGCATGGTTTATTTATGGTGGTGAATTAGGCGAGGGCGAAGATTTTTTTGAGACGATGACGGTGAAAGAGCTTGAAGAAATTTTACCCGATGCCATTCCATTTCTTGCATTGGAAACAGGTTTCCGTTTTATGATTGATCGAGATGATTATGAGGATGTTTGGAAAGCTGAGCCTGATTTAGGAATCTAATGCGCATGTTATGGGTGAGGTTGATTTTTGTAGGTTTAAGTTTTTTTGTATCACAACAGGTTGTAGCGAATGATTTGATTGATGCACAACAGATGGTGTATCAGCAAAAACTGGATCATGAAATGCAGCTGATCGAACAAACCAAGCAGATTTTAGATGATGAACACAGTACAGCCACACCGATGGAGCAACAACTTGCTTTATGTGGAAGGTTAAAGGCCTATCTAAACATTGTTGGTTTAGCAGACGAGTTTATTCAAGTTGAACAAGCACATGTAATGAAACGTATTGCGCAATTTTATTTAAATCAGCAATCTACGAGTTTTCAACAATCGGGCATGACAATTGATGATTGGTGTAGCGCAAACTAGCAAATTTGTCAGATATTGATATGAATTTGGACTGAATTGATAACTCGAACTTTATTATAATTTTTTGCGTTGAGTTGACGTATTCCAATTTCCCTGATTGACACGCGACATCTTAACCATCATTAGTCTAGGTGATGTCTAAACCCGCTGCATAGCGGGTTTTTTAATGTCTATTTCACTGATTAATTCATTTTTTAAAGCTACGAACTGACTCGATATGCTATGTAAATCAAAAAGTAGTTTTGGTTTACAGACAATTGGCAGGCTTTGGTATTCCGGCTAATCGACTTAGATGGCGAGCAACTAGGCCTGTTTTAAACTTTTCTTGCAATACTGCATTATCAATGTCAGCGCTGACGTGTTTCATTAAAAATTTGATTAAGGGACGAGTTGCAGGAGAATGACCAAATTGAGCGTAGAACTGACGCACCGCATGCAATACTTCGAAATGCCAAGCTGTTAGCTCAAGCTCGAGCGTATTCGCGAGTACTTGCGCTACATTTTCATTCCAAATGGTATAGTCAACTAAATGACCATCTTGATCGAGTTCAAGGGATAATTCAGTGGTCATGGTAAAACCTAAGTCAATAAATTTGTTTTATTTAAGGCTAATACAGCGTGTAAAGCCCAGAATGATATCTGCAAAAGTGGTGTAATCAATCACTTCAATTTGAAAATACTCGCCGTTCAATAGATGCGAAGGTAATAACTCAGCATCTCGATCTAAAACGTAGACCTTGTTTTGAATCGTAAGTACAGATGGTGTAAACAATGCCAACACCGCATCCCCCATAAGCACTAAAGCATCATTAGTATCCAGTGTTTTTTGAACCTGTTGAATACAATGTTCAGTATTTGCAAATTGAGATTGTATTAAATAAAGCGTTTTATCGGTCATATGAGTTACCAATACAGCACATGGTCAAAGCTTTGAATTAACTCTTTATTAAATTCAATAAATTTAATTTCATGCGTAGTATGTTGAACAAAGGGATTATCTTGTTGATTGGATTCAACCAAAATAGGGCTTAGATCGTAAAACTCAAAGCTATCGACGAGGTTGGAAGCCAGTTTAAACGCATGTTTAATGGGTTCGAAGCTTAATTCGGAACGGAGTAAACTTAAGGCTGCGCCTTGCAATAAAACTTTTACTTCAGCGCCAAAAGTTGCTAAAACCATGGTTGCAGAAAGGCTCTCATGAACTTGTAGCGAGTTGAGATTTGATTGGGTTAATATAACCAGTACAGATTTCACACAATTTACCTTTCAATTGCAACAATCAATGAAAAATGAATAATTTAGAATTGAACTAGACGTGCTGAAGATGAGACAGCATCTGCCAATTCACCGAGTCCTACCAGCTGAAAACCTTCGGCCAGATTATGGGACTCAATGTGATGGCGTTGAGCATTTTCAGCATCAGTGATTCCACGTGCTAGGGCAGCACTTACGCAAACAGGAAGTTTGATATTTAATTTTTGCCACTCTTGTGTGAGACTTCTTTGATCATCTGGCGACCACTGTAAGTTGTTTGCAACTTGAACGCCGTCTTGATAAAAGAAAACTCGAAAAATTTCGCCTTTCGCTTGCAATGATTGTGCGAGTCCTAATGCATGCCAAGCATGGATTGAGCTAGGTGCCGAGGTAATTAGTAATAACGTACTCATTTAAAACTTCGCATAGGGTGACCAAACTGAAAATAGCTTGTTCAGGCTTTTAAACAAAAAGGTAGTATACAATGATTTTAGTGACAGGTGGATTAGGCTTTATAGGTTCACACGTTGTTTTAAGCTTATTGGCACATGGTCAAGAAGTCGTCATTGTAGATAATCTTGCCAATGCGAATTTACAAACACTTGAACGTCTTGAATATATTTCTGGAATGTATGTACCTTTTGTAAAGCTAGATGTTAGAAATACGCCTGCTCTGAATAAAGTTTTTGAGCAGTACTCAATCCGTGCTGTTATACATACTGCAGGATTTAAGTCTTTAGAGGAGTCTCGCTTAAAACCGCTTGAATATTATAATGATAATGTCAGTTGCATTATGAGTCTGATGCGTGCAATGCAACGAACAGGTGTACGAACATTATTGCATCTTTCAAGTATGGCGGTTTATGGCACTTCGAGTTTGAATTTAAATGAAGAGCATCCTCTCAATTTTGCCAATCCAAACCCTTATATTAAATCCCAGCAAATGATTGAAGAGATCATCCGTGATACCTCTAAAACGGACGAAGAATGGAGTATTGCGATCCTGAGACTAGCAAATGTAGCTGGTGCTTTTGAACATGGAGTTTTGGGTGAAGTGGTTGCCCCTTTACCTAAAAATATTTTGCCTTTGGTGTTACAAGTCGCAGCCATGCAGCGCGATTCCATTCAATTACAAAAGAATGCCAAGACAAAAGACCAAACGGTTGAACGAAGTTTTGTGCATGTCATTGATGTGTGCGAGGCAGTCATTGCAACTTTAAAGTGGTTATTTAATCAAAGATCAACGTGCGAAGCATTTGATATCGCAGGTCAGCCAAGTTCAATTCAAAACTTGATTAATACTGTAGAAAAAGTGACTGAAACAAAAATTAGAACTGAGGAAACTGATTATGTTTTCCAAGAATTAGATCAAATTGGTTCGAATAGTTTAAAAGCATTTGAATTATTGCAATGGAAAGCACATCGATCACTAGAACAAATGATTGAAGATCAATGGCGATACTATCAAAGCACCTTTAATAATTAAAATGATAATCATTTACATTTATGGTTTTTTTGATTAGCATCAAATCAACGGTGGATCAATCTGAATCAAACATGATTCTTCCAATGAATAGCGAAATATTTGAGGCTGATATGCAAACACGTATAGAACACGACACGATGGGTGATGTAGAAGTACCAAGTGATGCGATGTGGGGGGCTCAAACCCAGCGCAGTTTGCAAAATTTCAAAATTGGCGGTGAGCGACTTCCTCGTGCGATGATCCGTGGTATGGGGCTGGTCAAAAAAGCGGCTGCACTTACCAATGCTGAGTTAAATCAGATTCCTGCTGAATTGGCGAATTATATTGTGGATGCTGCAGAAGAAGTAATCACGGGGCAATGGGACAGTCAATTTCCATTAGTGGTATGGCAAACAGGTTCTGGTACTCAAAGTAATATGAACTGTAATGAAGTCATTGCAAATATTGCGAATCAAAAACTGGGTAATCCGCTTGGAGCACAGAAACCCGTTCATCCAAATGATCATGTTAATCGAGCTCAATCTACAAATGATTCGTTTCCAACAGCGATTCATGTCGCTGCTAGTTTACAGATCAATGAGTTACTGATTCCAGCAGTTCAAGCTTTACGTGAAACTTTACATCAGAAGTCTAAAGAATTTTCAAATATCGTTAAGATTGGGCGTACACATTTACAAGATGCAACGCCGTTAACTTTAGGCCAGGAATTCAGTGGTTATGTATCCCAACTCGATCATGGATTAAAGCGTCTAGAGCAAGCTTTAGAAGGGTTATATGAATTGCCATTAGGAGGTACAGCTGTAGGGACAGGTCTAAATGCTCATCCTGATTATGCTATAAATGCAGCAAAGAAATTGGCTGAGCTTACGGGTTTACCTTTCGTGACTGCACCAAATAAATTTGAAGCACTAGCTGGACGTGATGCTGCAGTATTTGCTTCTGGCGTACTGAAAACACTTGCTGCGAGTTTAAATAAGATTGCCAATGATATTCGTTGGTTAGCGAGTGGTCCTCGTTGTGGTTTTGGGGAGATTCGTATTCCTGAAAATGAACCAGGTTCGAGTATTATGCCAGGTAAGGTGAATCCTACTCAAAGTGAAGCTATGACGATGGTTGTTGCGCAGGTTTTGGGTAATGACACGACGATTAATATCGCTGGTGCTTCAGGTAATTTTGAATTAAACGTTTTTATGCCGGTTATTGCTTATAATTTACTGCAATCAATTCAGCTGCTAGGTGATGCATGTAATAGCTTTAATGAGCATTGTGCTGTGGGGATTGAGCCGAACCAAGATAAGATTGATTATTTCTTGCATAACTCGTTGATGTTAGTGACTGCATTGAATCCTGTGATTGGTTATGAAAACGCGGCAAAAGTTGCTAAGACAGCATATAAGGAAGGTAAAACACTTAAACAAGTTGCTGTAGAGCTGAATTTAGTCACAGCTGAGCAGTTTGATGAAGTCGTTGTACCTGAGAATATGGTTTCACCTAATGTGAAGTGATTTTGATTTGGTGAATTTTATGATTTGAATGTTGATAACATATATTGACAAGCAACTGTCTTTAATATATTGACCAATTATTCATTTCAGAATACTATTTATATAACGACCTTTCATACGTCACTTAAGGCTTTTACAAAGGAGACAATCATGAATAATTATAAAGCTCGTCTAATCCTTGAAGAAGGCTATGGATTAGGTTGAGACTCATTTAAATTTGTGTAATAAAGCATCCATTAGGGTGCTTTATTTTTGAGTAAAATAAAATTGAATTACTTTTATACTTATCTTTTGATTATTCCATATGTCACTGTAATTGCTTATTTTTATATTTATCGTAGAGATAATTTCTTTATTAAGATTAGAAGTAGTAATCAACTCCTTCTCATCTTAATTTTATTAGGTATCACGTTTGTAGAAATATTAATTTGGAAAAGTTTTTTTGAAGATTATAAATTTCTAAATTTTGATATAGAAAATACAGATGGGCAGTTTAAAACGACAGCATTAGTTACGGTTTTAGCAGCTATAGCTGCCGTTTTTGGTTGGATTTTTACTTCAAGGGTGCAAATTATAAACACTATAAGAAGTCATTCAGTACAAGTATTGATGAATAGTAGGAATTCTACTGCGTATATTGCTAAGGTTGATATTGCAACCAAAATAAGAAGGAATTTGGGGAAGGATCAAAACGTAGAGTCGAAAGATAAAGTGCAATTGACTAGAGAAAAATTTAATTCATTGGAAGATGAGGAAAAATCGGCTGTAACATATTTATTAAATTTTTTGGAATTTGTAGCAATTGGAATCAGACATAACAACTTAGATGAAGACTTAATAAAAAGTAGTTTCAAATCAATACTTAAAGCTAATTACAATCTCTTCCAACCTGTAATTGAATATTTAAGAGAGATTGATAGTCCTAAAATTTACAATCAACTCGAAATTTTGCATAAAAGGTGGGAAGAGAACAAAAAACCAGAATGTATCAATTGTAAGCAAGGTATTGATGATGAAGTTCAGAATAGAAAGAAACATAAATTTAATAATCTTCGGAACATTACATTAACAATTTTAACGGGCTCAGGGTGGCTAATAATGATAGCTATCATGAGATTAATAGAGAAATTAACGAAATATTCAACAGAGGAAGATTTATTATGCGATAACTGCAAAACATTAAAAAAATAAGTAAAAACTTCATCACATAGTCATGTAATTATTATGAGATTGATTAACTCGTCACAATTGTTAAAATACGCATTGCTTTTAATTGCTGTTGTATCAAAGTTCTTATCTTAGACTTAAGACAGCCAATCTACGGAAATTTTCAATGCTCGATATATATTTAACAGATGTTCAAAAAAATGTTCAATTTCAAGATTATCCAGGTGAACATCCTGTTAAATTTATTCTTAACTTTAAAAAAATCTTCCCAAGTATTATGGAATTACTACTTCCTGTTCTACCTAAAGATGAAAATCTAGAAGACATGACATGGGAATCAACAACAAAAGATTTTGAAACCTTCAAACTGCTACTGACAGGTTGGGGTGTGATTGAACTGCGTCTAAATGCCATTACACAATTCAAAAATCGTGAATTTGCAGATCAGCTTGTAAAAACTGCTCAACAAAAAAGAGCAAAGTTTTCTAAAGAACAACCTAAGCTCAGTACGGTAGATTTAGACTATTTGTTCATGCATGAAGTTCATACGGCGATTGATGCTGAATTAGTGGAGTTAGGTGAAAAATTCTATTTGCCAACCTTACGCTCCCTATGGAAAAACCAAGTATCGGCTCAGGTTCTTGAAGCTAAATTTTAAGCTTACATATGCCAAGAAAAGCCCTCTATCATGGAGGGCTTTTTACTGTTGGGTAAAAAAAATACGAATAAAATCAAATCTTCGAATTAGGGTTCAAAATGGATAGATGTTGGTCTGATAAATGCTTAATGTAACACTACAACATATTTGATTTGTTGAATATTTAATCTTTGGTTAAGTATTTCTAATGAATTGAAAGTCAGGGTATCGTATTTCCCCGAGGAAATACCAAAGGATTTCAAAAAATGTCGAATCAATTTTTAGATTTAATTCAAAAACGCCGTACGATCTATGCTTTAGGAAAAGCAGTTGAACAATCTCCTGAGTACTTAACAGATCTTATTCAGCATGCGATTAAACAAAGCCCATCATCTTTTAACTCTCAATCTTCGCGCGCTGTAATTTTATTTAACGCTGAACATGAAAAATTTTGGGGCTTTGTGAAAGAGAAGCTAAAGTCATATGCAAAGGACGAGGCGAGTGCTGCAAAAACTTCTGCAAAAATGGATAGCTTTGCTGCAGGCATAGGCACTGTATTATTTTTCGAAGAAATGGATACGATCACTGACTTACAAGAGAAATATCCTTCGTATGCGGAAAACTTTCCAATTTGGGCGGAACATTCAACAGCAATGGCACAGTTTGCGGTTTGGACAGCTTTGCATACAGAAGGTTTAGGTGCAAACCTTCAACATTATAATCCGATTGTAGATGATCAAGTCCAAACTGAATGGGCTATACCAGCTTCGTGGAAACTACGCGCACAATTGGTATTTGGATCTAAGGAAGCTGAAGCTTTCGATAAAGGCTATATTGACGACGCTACACGTTTTAAAGTGTTTAAATAAAATATGGAAAAGCACTCATCGGAGTGCTTTTTTTAAACCTATAAATAGCCTAAGCAATTTTTGTATTTCGAACGTTTTTCCCATGTAATACATAATATAAGACAATGCAAAATATAGTACCAATAGCACTATATAAATAGAGTTGTTGGTAACTGATCAAATCTAAAGCTAAACCTAAGAAATAAGGACCGAATCCTAAACCTGCATCTAAAAAGATAAAGTAAGTTGAGGTTGCAAATCCCATCCGTTCCAAACTAGTACTTTTTACTGCTATTGTTTGGCAAATTGATTGGATATTACCGTATCCTAAACCTAATAATCCTGCGCAAATCAACAAAAGACCCGAACTGTTAGCTTGGCTCAACAAGAAGAATGCAAGTGCCATAATGAGAAAGGCAGGATACATAATTATATTTTCGCCTTTTTTATCCATCAGTGGTCCCGTAATAGGACGAGAGAGCAGAATCGTCAACGCATAAATGAGAAAGAAAAATGATGCTGCTTCAACCAGATCAATTTCTTTGGCATAAAAATTAATAAACGATAGAACACCAGAGTAAAAGAGGGAGCTTACCAACATGATCAGAGCAATGGGTAAGGCGCTCTTTTCAATATATTGAGATAGAAAACTATTTTGAGTATGGGCCTGATCAGGTATAGACGAAACCTGTTGCAATTGAGGAACTTGAATAAATAAAGCTGTAATTAAACATAAAACTGCAAGGATTGAAGATAGGGCAAAAATAATGTTGTAACTGACATGAAGCATTAGCCAGATTGCCAAAAATGGTCCAATTGCAGTTCCTAAAGTACTACTCATACTGTAGTAACCTATACCTTCACCACGACGGGTTGCGGGAATAATTTGAGCGATAATTGTGCCAAATACGGTGGAGGCAACCCCCATCATAAAGCCATGCAAGAATCGAACGATTAATAAAGTTCCAACCTCTAAATGGAGAAAATAAAAGCCTGAAAATATGAGAAATCCAGTGAGTCCGACCAGCATGGTGACTTTAGAACCGAATTTAACGAGGAATTTAGCCACCAATAAACGACCAATCAGTGTACCCACAATAAAAAGTCCTGATACTAAACCAGCCTGCGCCGTCGTCGCTCCAAGTTCTGCTATCGAAAATCCCACAATGACAATGACGAGAAGATAAAAAGTCAGTACCAATTGAAAGTTAATTAAACTGACCAAAATAAAGTTACGTGTCCAAAGAGGCTGATTAACTTGATTTGAGGAAGTACTCATAACTCCTCCACGATATTTAAGCTTTTATAACGCTCTAAAATAGACAAAAACAGTTGAAGTGTCTCAGCACTTTGAGCAATGTCTTCAGGATTTACTTGATTCAAAAACTGTTGTTCAAATTGATCAATCTGAATTGTACAAATTTGATAAAGATCTCTACCTTTTTCGGTTAATTGAATTAATTTTTGGCGTTTATCAGATGATTCTAAAAACTGAATAACATCTAATTTATGTAAAGTATTAATGCGTTTTGCAATTGATGGTTTAGATACATTGAGTTCATGAGCCAAATCAATTGAAGTGATGGAGTCATGATCATAGATATGATAAATCAACTGCCACATTGAATAGTTCAGTTGGTATTGAGCCAAGATATCATTTAAACGGTCACTAAAGAGTCGCGCACTTCGCAGCAATACGACACGGAATTTGGGAGAGTTTTGCATATAGTTAACCAAGCTAACTAGTTTGTTGGCTTGAATTTACGCTCAATTATTAGACGAATCAAGCGTAATGCACTTATTGATAATCAGGGTACTGAAAATATTAATTTTTTTGTTTTCTAAAAGTACTTGGTCGAATAGGACGGGTCCCGCGCCAGAGACCTCGTTTATTGCGTTTTGCACTATCTTGTAGCGAGATCATATATTTTAATTGCTTTGGATCACGTATGTATTCTTCGTAAACCCACGCACCACCACGCCTCACTAATTCTTCATTCATATTCTTGCGATAGCGGTAGACCACACCCACGCAACGTCCATAACGATCTATATCCGTGATTTTTACACGAACAATTTTACCTTGAACCATTTTCTTAACTAAGCATTGGGATTCAAGCCCGTAACTTTGATTAGATTCAGGCGCATCTACAAAAGCAAAGCGTAATTTAGTTTTAGAACGCCTTAAATTCAAACGATGGCAGGAGAGGGTGTCACCATCACTCACCGCTGTAACACGGCACCAATAAGTTTTTCCTTTTTTAAAAGGTTTAAATACTTGAAGAAGATAAATTCTTACTTGTCTAAAAATGATAAGAAGTAATAAGCATAAAATCGCACCTAGCCCAATAAGCCATGATGCAGGGAGTTGATCAAACATAGAAAACACAAGAGAAAACAAGCCTTAATATGATAAATCAACTCCAAGTGAGTGTTTGATTCAATAATGAACAGATGGTGTTCACACAGATTTTCTACTAAATAGCCTAAGCAAAAATTTTATTAATTTCTGAAATTAAATACTCAAACTTTTGGTGTGATGCTAATTGTGAATTCCAATAAATTCCCATTTTCATTAGAGGCAGTTCAATAGGGAGTTCGGAAATTTTTAAATCTTGAGGTAATTTCAAATTTTTTAAAATACTAAAAGGTAAGGTTAGCAATGTGTCAGGATACTCCTTCAAAATTTGTAGTGCTGTTGAATAGTGTTGACAGCGTAAAAAAATATCACGTTGAATATTCAACTTTTTAAAATGTAAATCTTCAATAAGCACACCAGAATGCCTTGATGAAACACCAATATGTTGGGCATGTTTGTATTGTTCTAAATTTTCGATGGTTGTCAAACCACATATGACAAAGCGATCATTCACTAAAGGGTTAAAATAAATTTTCTCATCAACTTTCTGTTGAAGATCGACCACTAAATCAAGTTGCTGTGACAATAAATCTTTTGCCCAATTAGTTCGATCTAATTTGATACTTTGAAACCGTGTCGCTAGTCCTAAATCACGAAAATGACGGATTAACTGCGGAAAAATTAAAGGCTCAATTTCATCATGAATTGATATACGAATAGATTGAATCGTCAGTGGATCAAAAGATATATGATGAGTAGAGATATGCTGAATTGCGATTAATGTTTCTTTTATTCGTGGATAAATTTGATGTGAAAAGGGTGTCGCAACCATCTTTATACCACTTCGGATAAAAAGATCATCTTTCAATTGTAATCTTAATCGCTGTAAAGCGTGACTGGCTGCAGATTGTGTAATACACATCAAATTTGCGGCTTTACTGATACTTTGATGTTCGTATATCGCAATAAATAATGGATATAGATTGATATCAATGTGTGAAAAAGCGCTCAGATCCACAGATTCCTGATGAATTCTATTCATAAAGTAATATTTAAATAAATCATTTCATTCATAGTAGGTTTCAAGCTATGTTGATGTAAAGCGTGATGAGAATATAGTTCGAGGGATTAATGTTTCAATTAACGGAAAAAGCTAAACACTTTTATGATTTAGCACAACGCTTTATTCAAGACGAAATAGAGCCTATAGAACAAGAATTTTGGCATAAAGCTCATCAATTAAATTCAAGTGATGATTGGACATCATGGATGTGGCCAGCAGAACTTGAAGTACTCAAACAAAAAGCTAAATCGCAAAATTTGTGGAATCTTTTTTTACCAGACCCAGAATTTGGTCAAGGTTTAACAGTTCAAGAATATGCACACATTGCTGAGTTAACTGGCCGTAGTTTATTGGCTCCTACGGTTTTCAATTGTAATGCGCCAGATAGCGGTAATATGGAGTTAATTTGGCGCTATGGCTCAGAACAACAAAAAGAGCAATGGTTAAAACCTCTCTTAGACGGAAAAATTCGATCCGTATTTTGCATGACTGAACCAGAAGTTGCTTCTTCAGATGCGACGAACATGCAAGCCACTGCTGTAATTGAGGGAGACGAAATTGTTTTAAATGGACGCAAATGGTGGTCTTCGGGTTTAGGCGATCCTAATGCAAAAATCATTATATTTATGGCACATACACCAGACGCAAATAAAGGTCGACATCAACAACATTCAATGGTTTTAGTTCCAGTTGAAACTGAGGGCGTAAAAATTGAAAGAATGTTACCTGTATTTGGTGATTATGATGCGCCACACGGTCATGGAGAAGTAACCTTTAATAATGTTCGTGTTCCAGTCACTCATTTTATTGGTGGAGCAGGTCAAGGGTTTGAGATTGCACAGGGGCGACTTGGTCCAGGACGTATTCATCATTGCATGCGTTGTATCGGTGCTGCTGAGAAATCATTGGAATTAATGATTGATCGTGGAATGCAAAGAAAAGCATTCGGTAAGGAAATTTTGAAACTTGGTGGTAATTTGGAAAGAGTCGCGGAAGCGCGTGTTGCCATCGATCAAGCACGTCTTTTGACCTTATATGCGGCATATAAAATGGATAAACTGGGCAATATGGCTGCACTCACTGAAATCTCTGCAATTAAAGTCGTTGCACCTAGTGTTTTGGAAAAAGTTGTCGATATGGCAATGCAAATTCACGGCGGTGCAGGTCTATCTAGAGATACGCCATTGACAGGTTTTTTTGCACAAGCGCGTGCATTACGTTTGGCAGATGGGCCAGATGAGGTGCATAAAGGCATGATTGCAAAATTGGAACTTGCGAAACGTGGTTTTTCAACTCGTCATTCTCAATAAGATGAGCACTCGATTTAAGGAAGAAATATGTCAGTTATAGATACAGCAGGGCAAGTCAGACGTGGTGAAGAGCTCGATATCGTTTCAGTCACAAACTGGTTAAATCAAAATGGCGTGGAAGTGATTGAGCCTGTAGAAGTTACACAATATTCTGGTGGAGCTTCAAACTGGACATACCGGCTCAAATATAGCAATGCAGATCTGATATTAAGAAGACCACCCACAGGAACCAAGGCCAAATCTGCTCATGATATGGTTCGAGAACATAATGTTCAGAAAGCTTTAAAAGATCTATATCCAGTCGTGCCCAAAATGCTGACATTATGTCAGGATGAATCTGTACTCGGATGCGATTTTTATGTGATGCAGCGAATCGAGGGAATTATACCAAGGGCAAAGCTTCCACCAGAACTAAAACTCACTGAATTTGATGTGCATCAGCTTTGTATAAATGTTTTAGACAAATTGATTGAATTGCATCAAGTTCCTTATCAAGGAACAGCACTTGAAAAAATTGGAAAAGGTGAGGGTTACTGCCGTCGTCAGATCGAGGGTTGGGACAGTCGCTACGACAAAGCCCATACCATCAATGTACCGACCTTTAAGTTTGTAAGAAATTGGCTTAAAGACAATATTCCTGAGGATTCAACCAACTGTATTATTCACAACGATTGGCGTTTTGATAATGTCATTTTGAATCCTCAACAGCCTACTGAGGTCATCGGGGTGTTGGATTGGGAAATGGCGACAATTGGTGATCCACTTATGGATTTAGGATCAGCCTTAGCATATTGGGTTGAAGAAAACGACAATATGATCTTTAAATCGACACGTCGACAACCTACACATCTTAAAGGCATGTTTACACGTAAAGAAGTTGTGGATTATTACCTTGAAAAAACAGGACTAAAGCCATCTAACTGGACGTTTTATGAAGTATTTGGGATCTTTAGATTAGCGGTCATAGCACAACAAATTTATTATCGTTATTACCATAAACAAACGGATAATCCTGCATTTAAGGATTTTTGGATTGTGATTCATGCATTACATATTCGTGCTTTAAAACTCATAGGTATACAAAAGCTTGAAGCGAATGAAATTGCAAAAACTTATCTCGCAAAATTACAGGATATTCTGCCAAGATGACGACAATATATTTGGTCAGACATGGTCAAGCTTCATTTGGTGCTGAAAGTTATGATCAGCTTTCTCAGAAAGGTGAAGTTCAAGCACGTGTGTTGGGACAATATTTTCAAAAGTTAATACAAGAGCAGCCCTATGTATTAGCTGGCTCGATGAAACGTCATCAGCAGACGGCGGAAATCTCTTTGAAAGAGTGTTTTCCTGACAGTCAGATTGATATCGATCCACATTGGAACGAGTTCAATCATCAACAAGTGTTTGCAAAATATGAACCACGTTTTGCAGATCCTGCATTACTTAAAAAAGATGTTAGTCAAGCGGTAGATCCACGTGCCTATTTAGGAAAAATTTTTGAAGGTGCAATTCAACGTTGGACCAATGGTGATCATCATCATGATTATGACGAAAGCTGGCTTCAATTTCAGCAAAGAGTACTTCAAGGCTTGAACAAACTATGTGTACAACTTGAAAAGGAAAAACCTCGCTATGCCGTAGTTTATACGTCTGGTGGTGTTATATCTGTTGTTGCAGGGCATTTACTTGGTTTAAGTGCAGACAAAACTTTTGCATTGAACTGGGCAATCACCAATACCAGTTTTACCACCTTAAGATTGGTTGGTACAGAACCACAATTACTCAGTTTAAATGAACATCATTATTTAAAAGAACAAGATCGTGATTTGCTCACATGGATTTGATCAAGGCTATATGCCATAGAGAGAAAATGGAATGAACAAAACTATATTAATTACAGGTGCAAGCTCAGGTATCGGTGCTGGGATGGCACAAGAGTTTGCAAAAAAAGGATATAACCTAGCGATCTGTGCACGTCGTTTAGAAAGGTTGTATGCTTTAAAAGATGAAATAGAACAACGCTATCAGGTAAAAGTAAGTGCGAAGGTATTGGATGTCACGGATGATGAGCAAGTCTTCCGTGTATTTAAAGAGTTTAAAGATGAGCTAGGCACTATCGATCGAGTGATAGTCAATGCTGGTGTGGGCGAAGGACGTCGTATCGGTAAAGGTAATTTTGCGATTAATAAAGCAACAGTTGAAACTAATTTTATTTCTGCGATGGCACAATGTGAAGCAGCGGTCGAAATTTTTAGATCTCAAAATTCAGGACATTTAGTTGTAATTTCGTCGATGAGTGCTTTGCGTGGTATGCCAAAACATCTTACAGCTTATGCTGCCAGTAAAGCGGGAATTGCGCATTTAGCCGAAGGGATTCGGGCTGAACTTCTTGGAACACCAATTAAAGTTTCAACGATTTATCCTGGTTACATTCGAACTGAAATTAATGAAGGTGCTGGAAAATTACCTTTCGAGGTCGATCAAGCCACAGGATCACGACTATTAGCTGAAGCAATCGAAAAGCAACCAGTCAAAGCATATGTACCAAAGTGGCCATGGTTGCCATTGGGTTTTGCAATGAAGGTTTTACCGCTTCAGCTCGTCAATAAGCTGAGTTAAAATAACGTCTTATAAATCCCACATTTAGTGGGATTTATTTTTAAAGAAATATTTCAAAGCATCTTGTATGACGATTTGCCAAACGGCATATGAATGTCCGCCTATATATTCTTGATAGTGAACATTGTGTCCCTGATCGATTAAATCCTGAGCGACAATCGGAGAGGTTTCTAGAATGCTTAAGCTATTATTTTGTCTCGAATTTTCATAGCTATTGGCTGAAATATACCAATTGAGTTTCTTTGTATTGTCTAATGTTGAAGCTCTGATCAGTTTACTCATACCATTGATTGTATCGTTTGGATCAGATTTCCACCAAAATGAACCAGAAAGTGACACGACGTGACTAATATCATTGGATGTTTTTAACGCCAAATAAGCAGAACTCAGACCACCTAAACTTGAACCCAATAAGACTGTTTTGTTGTGATCACGTTGGTTGGGCAAATGTTGACTCATCCAAGGCAATAATTCTTCTTGAAAAAACTGTGTGTATTCTGGATTGGGGCTAAGTTCTTTAGCACGTAATTGATCATTTGGGTGTCCAACAAAAACAGCCTGTATAGGTGGGAGTTGCTGTTGTTCAACCAACTGATCTAATATCTGGGGAACTTTAACTAAATGCGCATATTGTTCACCATCAAAAAAAATCAGAGTGATATATGATTTTCCGACTTGAGGTGGAGTTGCATAAATCTGAATAAGACGATCATTTCCCAAAACTTTACTTTTCAACACGGAAGAAGTTAATTGTTTTTCACTTTTTTCAGCCATTTGAGTTGGATCAATAAAATTGGGCGCTCGACTGAGTTTTGCGATATTTTCATTCCTCAGCGTGGTATTCGTTTTTAAGGCAATGTTTTTAGAATCAAACCACTTATGAGGATTGAAAGGGTCGAGTTGTTGTACCTTTAAAATAGATCGACGCTGATCTCGTGATTCTTTTAAATTTGGGTTTAAATGTGGACAGTAATTTGATAAATATCCATCGATATTCGGTGAATCCACAGCAAAACTATAACTTCCGATAAATCTTGAATCGACAATACTTTCTTTAAACCAAATATCAGTACCTTTAAGTCGAGTTAACCACTCATGATCATTACTCGGACCACCGATTAATCGCACATTGTGTTTTGCACCACGATATAAATAAATGACACGTTGGTGTGTTTCATTAAAATCTTCAATTATTGGGGTTTGATTTTTACGAATTTCCGACCAAAATTGATCGAGGAGATGATTTTTTTGATCAGGATACATCTGAATCTGTTTTTGGATTTGTTGAAGCACCTTACTCTTAGCATCCATATCCTCACATACAGGGGCATAGGATTGAGTGCTGACTTGTAATGAATGATTTACAGAGAGATCAGCACTTACTGCGGAACTCACTAACATCAATATACAAAAAAATTTGATAGGATGATTCATGGATTTTAGCTTTGAATTAATTATGTAAATGATAATTATTTTCAATAATAAATAGCAATGAAAATATCAAAAAATCGTTTAAAATAGGAAATATCAAAACCTAAAATCAAATACATGTTTCTTAAATTAGCGACAATCGCACTCATTCCAGCTTTACTTGTGCAAGGTTACCAAGTCAAGAAAAATACACCTCGTTTAGCAGAAGCTTTGGGGGAAAGAAATGGTTTGGTTGGTAATGGCCCTCAAATATCAATTTTAATTTTAGGTGATTCAGCTGCTGCTGGTGTGGGTGTGCAATTTCAAGAAGATGCGCTAAGCGGAACATTGTTACAAGAACTAAGAGATCATTTTCAAATTCGCTGGTCATTAATTGCAAAAACTGGAAATCGTACTTCAGATGTAATTCGAACTATACAGGCTATTAATAACGATCAGTTTGATATTGTAGTAACTTCGATAGGGGTCAATGATGTAACACAGCTCATCTCACCACAAAAATGGATCTGCCTACAAGAACAATTATATTCACTGATCGCTGAGAAATTTTCACCCAAGCTCATTATCGCGACTGGAGTTCCACCGATGAATGAGTTTCCTGCATTACCAAATCCTTTAGCTTGGTTGTTTGGAAAATATGCCCATCAAATGAATGTTGAATTGGAAAATTGGATTGAACCACAACCAAAATTTGAATTGGTTAAATATGATTTGGATGAGTATAAACAACTCAATTTGAAGATGGCTGAGGATGGATTTCATCCAAGTAAAGAAATCTATCAGCTTTGGGCAAAAAAAATTAGTTCGATTATTCAAAATCACTGTAGATCGAAAAGTTAGACCGAAATTTGATATGAGTGATATCGAAACACATCCACTTGAGCCATTTGTACCTCAACAAGCCAAATTGCTCATGCTTGGCAGTTTTCCTCCGCCGAAAGCAAGATGGAAAATGGATTTTTATTATCCGAATTTTCAAAATGATATGTGGAAAATATATGGGTTGATCTTTTTTCAAGACTCTCATTATTTTCTAGACCGTGAAAATAAACAATTCAAAGAGCAAATGCTGAAAGATTTTCTAAATGAGTTGGGCATTGCAATATTTGATACAGCCTATCAAGTACGGCGTTTGAAAGACAATGCCTCAGATCAATTTCTAGAAATCGTTACACCGACAGATATGTTTCTATTGCTTAAAAAAATTCCATATTGTCGAGATATTATGACCACAGGTGATAAAGCAACTGAGACCTTATTAAAGTCAATGAATGCGTCTGTACACACTAAAGTTAAAATGGGTACAGTCGTGGATCTGCAATTTGATAACAAAGATATCCGAATTCATCGTATGCCATCTTCTTCAAGAGCTTATCCTTTAGCTCTTGAAAAGAAAGCCGAATACTATCGTGAACTTTTCCAGTCAATTGGATTAATTTAACAACCTGTTAAAGTCAATCGAGATGCTTATTACACATCATAATCTACATAATCCCACAAGTTTAAACGTGATTTAATTTCTTTACGAATATGTGGAAGCATATTGAGTAGAGTACCATCAATCCATAAAGATAATGCTTGAGCAGATAATTCTTGTCCTTCTTCATCAACTAAGCGGGCACCCTTCACAATCACGAGCGTTTGTTCTGAGACAGAGGTTTCAATGCCTTTGAAAAAAACTTGTAACTCATGACCATTGTCTAAAATTAACCAAGCCAATTCAATTTGAACATTATGGTTAGATTTTAACGTGATAGAACCTTCAACTAAGTCTTCATCAGTAAGGCAATCATAATCAACACTAATTTTAGCTAAATACCATTCATGCTGAGATAAATCTTCAAGTGATAAAAAAGGGGTGAGTATGTCGTTCAGATTATACTGTCGACTAAGATCAAAAAATTGCATGGGAGTAGAGTAGAACCAAGGGTTCAAAAAATAAAACGTGAATAATAATGCAATTTATCCTGGTTGTACAAACCAGTCACAACAAAGAATTTACATCATCCATTCGATTGGGAGATAGGACAAAGACTTGAACATAAATCTCTGAAAACGAGTCGTTTCAGGGTCATGATCATGTATTAACTTTTCTTCACCTCGTTGTTCTTCCCATCTTAAGTTTTGATGTGCATCCAAATGTAGTTGATAGGCAACTTTGGGAAGATTTTCATCTAAAGATTGAGATATCTCTGTTTTAAAATCGGCTGACTCAATGATCAGTCCAAGTTCAGTATTCAAATACGCTGAACGTGGATCAAAATTGAATGTTCCAATAAAAACTTTATCATCTACAGTAAAAAATTTAGCATGAAGACGCGACGCATTTTTTCCTTTCGCAGGAATAACATTACCCGTCATAATTTCATACCAAGTCCGATCAGACCGTTCAATATAAGGTTTAAACTCGTAAAGTTTTACATCTGACCTTAAGAGTGGGGTTCGATATTTTTGATAAAATGCATGAACAATCGGGACATCATTTGCCAAATATGAGTTTGTTAAAACTCGAACTTTGACATTCTGCTCACTCAATTGTTTGAGGAAAGACTCACCATGAACAGTAGGAACAAAATAGGCAGACACCAAGTTTATTTCTTGAGCAGGTTTCCCCATAATGGATTTGAACTGATTAAACAGCAGTTCATGAGATTGAGCTTTCGCTCTGATTTTATTGGGGCTGTCTGCAACAAAATGAGCTTTAGACCAACGAATAGGATGTTTTTTTAAATTTTCTTCTAAAAAACGTTCTGCTTGATCAATACGTTTTTTAGTTTCAGCACCTTGAAAATTTTGCTTGGTTGAATAATGCGATCTTAAATACGCTAATTCTTTTTGAGACTGAGGAATTATTTGCTGAATATTATAACTCAGCTCATCATTCCAAAATTGGTGAAACACCGTGTTTGCAGCTGAAACTGATTGACCTGCAAATAAAATATCCATATCCGCGAATTGAAAATTGTCACTGGCATCAAAATATTCATTACTGATATTACGCCCCCCAGTAACAGCAATCGCTCCATCAGCAATAATCAATTTGTTATGCATTCTATGATTGATTTTATTAAAGCGAAACACATAATCCAAAACTCTAAAGCTGCGAAATTTGTAGGGATTGAATAGTTTAATTTCAATATTAGGATGTTTAGACAATGCACTTAAGGTCGAGTCTAATTGAGTGCCATTTTGATCATCAATTAACAGTCGAACCTTCACATTACGATCAGCTGCTTTGAGTAGGTCAGACAATAAATGCTGACCTATCACATCATTTTCCCAGATATAGTACTGTAAATCGATCGTATGTTGCGCTTCACGTATTAAGTGAACACGTGAGGCCATACTCATAAAAGGATCATGAAGTGGTAAAAATGCGGTTAAACCTTGTTCAATATTGCGTCTTGTTTCTGGTGTATTGCTGAGCCAATGTGTGGTATGAGGTTGGATTGGGGCTTGTTTTATACTTGTATTCATCGCCAAATTACATCCAGTTAAAATAAAGAATGTGAGTAAACACAATATATATCGCAACATAAGCATCAAAGCTGTCGTTCCTAAATCTTATTATTCAGTTGTATGGCTATAATATCATCAATCAAATAGTTGAATGTTTTTATCAAAAGCGGTTACTGTAACTTATCTGTTAAATCTTAATTTACAAAGGAAGTTTTCATCATGAAATCTCGTGCAGCGGTGGCATTCGGTCCAGGTCAGCCATTACAAATTGTTGAATTAGATGTTGCTCCACCACAAGCTGGTGAAGTATTGGTGAAAATTACGCATACAGGTGTTTGTCATACTGATGCATTTACACTTTCTGGTGAAGACCCAGAGGGCGTATTCCCTGCGGTACTGGGTCACGAAGGTGCAGGTATTGTGGTTGAAGTTGGTGAGGGTGTAACCAGTGTAAAACCAGGTGATCATGTCATTCCGCTTTATACTGCAGAATGTGGCGAATGTTTGTTCTGTAAATCAAATAAAACAAACTTATGTGTCTCTGTACGTGCCACTCAAGGCAAAGGTGTTATGCCTGATGGAACGACTCGATTCTCTTATAACGGCGAACCTATTTATCATTATATGGGATGTTCAACATTCAGTGAATACACAGTTGTTGCCGAAGTATCGTTAGCAAAAATTAATCCTGAAGCAAACCCTGAACACGTTTGTTTATTGGGTTGTGGCGTAACGACTGGTATTGGTGCGGTTCACAATACTGCTAAAGTACAGGAAGGTGACACTGTTGCTGTATTCGGTTTAGGTGGTATTGGTTTAGCAGTTGTTCAAGGTGCTAAACAAGCCAAAGCTGGCCGAATTATTGTAGTGGATACTAATCCAGAAAAATTTAAATTGGCTGAGCAGTTTGGTGCTACAGATTTCCTCAATCCTAAGGACTATGATCAACCTATTCAACAAGTCATTGTAGAGATGACTGGCTGGGGTGTTGATCATTCATTTGAGTGTATCGGTAATACAAACGTAATGCGCTCAGCGCTTGAATGTGCACACCGTGGTTGGGGGCAATCTGTCATTATCGGTGTGGCTGGTGCAGGTCAAGAAATCTCAACTCGTCCATTCCAATTAGTGACTGGACGTAAATGGATGGGTACAGCATTTGGTGGTGTAAAAGGTCGTACTCAATTACCAAAAATGGTTGAAGATGCGATGAAGGGTGACATTCAATTAGAACCTTTTGTTACTCATACTATGGGGCTAGAAGACATTAATAAAGCCTTTGACTTAATGCACGAAGGTAAATCAATCCGTACAGTTGTACATTTTTAATTGGGCAATAAAAAACGGGCGATATGCCCGTTTTTTGTTTTTAAGCGGTAGCTTTCAAAACTTCTGCAATTGATTCAGCCACATAATCAATATTATTCAAGTTTAATCCTGCTGCGCACATACGGCCACTACGGACTAAATAAATACCATATTTATCTTTCAAAATATCCACTTGTTCGCCAGTCAAACCTGTATAACTGAACATACCTTGTTGTTTTACTAGATAGCTAAAGTCACGTTCAGGCAGAGCCGCACTCAATTTAGCATTTAACAATTCACGCATTTTAATAATACGTTCACGCATTTCTTGTAATTCAGCTTGCCATTGAGCAGTTAGATCTGCGTTGTTTAACACGTTTTCAACCAACAATGCACCTGTGCTTGCTGGACTAGAATAAATACGGCGTACAGTTGCTTTTAATTGTCCAAGCACTTTTTGAGCAGTAGCTTTATCATCACAGACAAATGTTAAGCCGCCGACACGCTCACCATACAGTGAGAAGATTTTTGAGAATGAATTACTCACAATGAAATTCATACCTGATTTATCTAAAGCACGAATAAGGTATGCATCTTCTTCAAGACCTTTACCGAAACCTTGGTAAGCGATGTCAAGGAATGGAATAAGATCATTCGTCTTAAGTACTTCGATCACTTGATCCCATTCTGCTGGCGTTAAATCTGCACCAGTTGGGTTATGGCAGCAAGGATGAAGTAATACAATACTTTTTGCTTTTAGTGTTTTTAATTCCTCAAGCATTGCTGGAACGTTAACGCCATTTGTTTCAGCATCAAAATAAGGATAGAAATGAGATTGGATACCAGCGCCATTAAAAATTGCGATATGGTTATCCCAAGTTGGCTGACTTACCCAGATATCTGACTCAGGGAAATATTTTTTCAAAAAATCAGCACCGACTTTAAGTGCTCCTGAGCCACCAAGTGTCTGAATCGTGACAGCACGACCATCTTTACGTGCTTGACTATCAGGACCTAAAACTAATGCTTGAGTCGCTTCGTTATAAGATTTCAAACCATCCATTGGTAAATAAAGTTTAACTTTATCGTTGCTCGGTTCAATATTTTTGTATGCAGCTTTGACCGCATTTAACTGAGGTACAATACTGTCTTCGTTATAATATAGACCAATACTCAAATTCACTTTTTGAGTACGCTCATCTTTACTATATTCTTCCATAAGTGAAAGAATAGGGTCACCTGCATAAGCATCTACATGATGAAACATGGTCTAAATTTCCTAAAATGTTCAAAGTAAAAAGTTTAATCGGATAATATATATAATTTCCGCACGATCACAAGATCGAATTACAGGACTAATTTTTATAAAACTCAATACTTTTACTTATAACCGAATTTTTTTGATTGTCTTTAATTTACTGAATTATATAAATAAAAATTAAACTAACACCAAAATACAAACTCTACTGTTAGAATTTGAATCACATTTTTAAAGCTATTTGAGTATATATATGCGACTAAATGCTGAGATCACCAAATCAAATGCGAATCAACGTCAACCTGCTCTTGTTCTGATTCATGGTCTTTTTGGTAGTTTATCGAACCTCGGCATGCTCGCGAGAGCATTTCAGGAAACGCATGATGTCATCCAAATTGATTTGCGTAATCACGGTTTATCACCTCATTCTAATCAAATGAGTTATCAACTCATGGCGCAAGATGTTGTAGAAACTTTAGATGATATGAATGTGCAACAATTTCACATCATTGGTCATTCGATGGGGGGGAAAGTTGCCATGCACTTAGCAAACCTTGTACCACATCGAGTAGTTAAGTTGATTGTACTTGATATGGCACCCGTCGCTTATCAAAAATCTCATCATGATCAAATTTTCAAAGCTTTAGAAGAAGTTCAAAAAGCTCAAGTTGTTTCAAGAAAGGAGGCAACCGAGTTGATGCAGAAATATATTAATGAAATTGGCGTTATTCAATTTCTGCTCAAATCTTTCCGCAATGGACATTGGCTATTCAACTTAGATGCACTTAAACAACAATATTTTCAGATTTTGTCATGGGAACGTCTTAATCCACAATCGAATGAAACTTTGTTTTTAAAAGGAGAATTATCCGATTATATTAATCTCGAGCGTGATAACGATCTTATTCGGTTCCAATATCCTAAAGCTAAATTTGTGACGATTGATGGCACTGGACATTGGTTACATGCAGAAAAACCAAGTGAGGTGATCAAAAACATTAAAGATTTTTTATAATAAATTAATAATAAGTTTAGATTATTTTTATATTATTCAACACCTACTTAATATAAGTAGGTATTTTTTTAATTAAAATCGGAATTATTTAATTCTAAGATGTCGAATTATCAAATAAATTCATTATTGTGTCGTATTTCATTATTTTTTATGCATTTTGTCTATTTAATATTCACAAGTGATAAAAATTATGTATCATGCAGAAATGGTATTTGTATTAATTTAGTCCATTTAAGTGTTATTATTATCACGTATTTTAAAATTAATGATGATTAATAATCATTATTAACTAAATTTAAATACTGATTAATTAAATTCTAAATTTTTACGCTGATTTTTGTATTCGTCATTTTGATGGGTTGTTATTTTCGAATAGGTGAACTATGAGCATTCTGGATCTGAATAGAGCTGATCATTTACAGTCCAAAGCTGTGCCTTTGCATCTAACACTGTCAGATGACTTTAAATTTGCACTCGATTTACTGCCCAATTTGATTTGGGTCAGTCACACCAACTCAGGGTATTGTAATCTCGCACTTAAACAATATATCGGTGCGGATACGCAAATCTTACGTGACGTAGACTGGCTTAAATTTGTTCATCCTGATGATGCTGAACATCTTTATCAGATTTGGAATGATGCTCAAAAAAACGGTCAGAAATTTGAAAAAGAGTGTCGTATAAAAAATAAATCAGGTGAATATCTTTGGTTCTTAATGCTTGCTGAACCTAAGGTGATTCAATCCAACCAGCAAAATTGGATGATAAGTTGCACAAATATCCATGATCGTACAATCAAAATGCGTGAAACTGCTGAGGCCTTGCGTGCGAATACAGATATGCTCGATGTCAGCGTAGACTGTATAAAAATTATCACACCAGATGGCAAGCTTGAACACATGAACAAATCTGGATGCATGGCATTACTGGGTCAAGAGCGTGTTAAGAAATTTGGAATGGATTGGTTAACGCTGTTACCACCTGAAGTACGTGAACAGGGGGCAAAAGCGATTAAAACAGCAGCTCGAGGGAAGAATGCCCGTTTTGCGGGGATGAGCACACACGGCGATACTGTGATGTATTGGGATAATATTTTAACACCTGTGCATGATGAACAAGGAAATACGACCAGTATTCTCTGTGTATCACGTGATATTACCCGTCAACGTGTTGCCGAAGCTAAACTAAAAATCAGCAGTGAATATGATGATCTGACGGGTCTGATGAATCGTCGTGCCTTCAAAAATAAATTAAAAGCGGCGATTTCACAAGCAAATCGTGAAAAAACACTTATTGGTATGATGTTTATTGATCTCGATCATTTTAAAAACATTAACGATACTTTAGGTCATCCTGCTGGAGATCATCTACTTAAAGTCTTATCTAAACGTCTGCAAAAGAGTTTGGATCGCAAGTGTATTGTTTCACGTTTAGGTGGAGATGAATTTGCAATTATTGTCTCAGGGATGACCTCAGAAGAAGAATTACATCAAACTACACAGAAAGTGCTTAAACAAAATATTGCCCCCATTACTTATGCAGGAAAAGTGATTAATAGTGGGATGAGTATTGGATGTGCCATTTATCCTAAAGATGCTCAAGATGTATTCGGATTGATGAAATGTGCGGATACCGCTCTAAATGATCTTAAAGAAAAAGGTCGTGGTGGGTATCGTATGTATGATGACGAAATGTTTGCACTTGCTGAAAAGAAGATGCAACAACTTGATACTGCTCGCTATATCATACAGGACAATTTAATCGAACCGTATTATCAACCTAAGGTTCGCTTAGATAACTGTCAGCTAATCGGATTTGAGGCTTTGATGCGTTGGCATGATACACAGCAGCAACTTCATTATCCAGCTTCAATCTCAGAAGCGTTTAACGATTATGAGCTGGCCAGTAAAATCAGTGAAATCATGCATCAAAAGATTTTCAGTGACATGGCAGATTGGATGTCTAAGGGCGTTCAACTTGTACCGATCTCAATTAATGCCTCTCCAGTTGAATTCATGCGTGACAATTATGCAGAATTGTTAATTCAACGTTTAGAACGACATCAAATTCCTGCTCATTTAATCGAGGTTGAGATTACAGAACATATTCTGGCTGAGCGTGGAATAGAATTTGTGATTCGAGCACTACAAAAGCTCAAAAATTATGGTCTTCGAATCTCATTGGATGATTTCGGAACCGGTCATTCTTCAATGACGCATTTAAGAGATTATCCTGTCGACTGTCTCAAGATTGATTATGCTTTTGTGAATCGAATGAATGAGGAGAAGTCAATCAATTCAATTGTAGAGGGCATTGCTAAGCTCGGACCTATTCTGTCATTGGATGTGATCGCAGAAGGTGTCGAAACATGCCAACAGCTCTTAAGTCTTCAGGATGTTGGCTGTGCATATGGTCAAGGCTTTTTATTTAGCCAAGCGATTTGTAAGTCTGAGGCTGAGCAACTGATGCTCAAACAAGTATGTGCTATAAAAGATTGGCTTCCTACAGATAAGCAATAAACCATTGATATATTTGAGTTATGATTGATATAACAATATTTTTTATATAAATTGCTTGTCAATCAGTCTATTTATGCGTATTTTACTTTTAAGGGTTATATTTTAGATAATTTGATGAAAACGACACACTTGATTACTAACGCTTATTATTATTTTTGGCAATTTAACATCTAGTTGCCTAGACGCGTTCGGGCAACAAAAATGTTGCCCATCAAGTTTATACCTGATTGGCAACACCAATCAGGTTTTTTTTCATCTCAACAAATATAGGAGCATCTCATGAAAACATTGAATACTTTTTATTTTAGCAACGGTTATTGGTTCTATTTTAGTCAAGAACAAAACCCAGCCAATAGACACCTCACGCTCAAATAAAAGATAGGGCAATTGCTGCCCAAAGGAATTCAAGATGAATGCAATTAATTCTCAGCTTATAACCACAGCTCAACATACTTTAGAAAAAAAATTAAGCTTACCATTAGAACTAAAATCAGCTTTACCAGTTAGTCCGATAGTTTCACTTCAAATTCGTCAACATCGCCAAACAATACAAGACATTTTAGCGGGTCATGATCCACGTTTATTGGTCATTACTGGTCCATGTTCGATTCATGATCCTAAAGCAACCCTCGAATACGCACAAAAATTAAAACAACTGCAAGAACAAGTCAAAGATCAGATTTTCATCGTGATGCGTACTTATATTGAAAAACCTCGCACCACTGTAGGATGGAAAGGCTTCTTGTATGATCCAGATTTAAATGGTTCAGCAGATATGCAAAAAGGACTTGAACAGTCTAGATCACTCTTCATTCAAATTGCTGAAATGGGTTTGCCGTTGGCCACAGAAATCTTAAGCCCAATGGCAACAGGATATTTTGATGATTTGATTTCATGGGGCGCGATTGGGGCGAGAACAAGCGAGTCGCAAATTCACCGTGAAATATCTAGCCATATGCCTTATAGCATTGGGTTCAAAAATGGTACAGATGGATCAATCCAAATTGCATTGGATGCCATTCAGTCCGCTTCACAACCGCATCAATTTCTTGGTTTAAGTCAAGATGGTGGTCCAAGCATTTTATCTTCAAAGGGTAATCCGCACGCACATTTGATCTTACGTGGATCGAATCAGGGTACAAATTACCAATTCGCTGAAATTAAAAAGATTCAAGAAAACAATAACCATGTATTACCAGCTTTGATTATTGATTGTAGCCATGGGAATAGTGCTAAAAATCCATTGAATCAACCTGCTGTATTAAAGCAAATTGTGAATGAACGACCTCAAACACAAGTCCGTGGCGTCATGCTAGAAAGCTTTTTAGTCGATGGCAATCAGAAAATTTCTGATCACATGACTTATGGTCAATCAGTGACTGATGGATGCTTGGGTTGGTTAAGTACAGAGCAATTGATTTTGGATGTTGCTCAACAACTCTCCTAATATAATTTATAAAAAAGAACCCATGAAATATGGGTTCTTTTTTTTGCCTTTAAGATTTGAATGTTTGTTTAAAGCATTAAATATTTGATGAAACAGCTGAAATAACCTTATATTTCTATTAGTATTTTAAGTATTTAATATTTATAACTTGGGGAAATTAATGTTCAGTAATGAATTACTTAGCGAAGCTCGGCAATTCATGTTCAGATTGCTTAAAAGCGTTTTTGAACATGAGGGATCAGATTTATTTATTTCAGCTGATTTTCCTCCAAGTATGAAACATCAAGGTTCAATGAAGCCTTTAAGTTCTCAAGCTTTGACTGCAGAAAAAACAAAACTATTCGCTTATAGCTTAATGAATGAAAAACAAAGAGCAGAATTTGAGAGTGAATTAGAATGTAATTTTGCCATTAATGTCCCAGATGTATCGCGCTTTCGCGTGAATGTTTTTCAACAGCAACTTAATGTAGGGATGGTCATTCGTACCATTACCTCTGAAATTCCAAACTTTGAAAAGTTGAAATTACCAGAAACATTGAAAGATGTGGTAATGGAAAAGCGAGGTTTAATTCTAGTGGTTGGTGGCACTGGATCGGGTAAATCTACTTCACTTGCTGCCATGATTGATTACCGTAATGAGAACTCAGCAGGGCACATCATTACTGTAGAAGATCCAGTTGAATACGTGCATAAACATAAAAAATCAATGGTCACTCACCGAGAAGTCGGAGTGGACTGTCACTCATGGCATAATGCGCTTAAAAACACACTTCGTCAGGCACCAGATGTAATTTTAATTGGCGAAATCCGTGATACGGAGACCATGGAGCATGCGATCGCTTTTGCAGAGACTGGTCATCTGTGCTTAGGCACGTTGCATTCGAATAATGCCAATCAAACCTTGGATCGAATTATCAACTTTTTCCCTGAAGAACGGCGCAATCAGTTGCTTATGGATCTTTCATCAAATATGAAAGCCATTATTTCTCAACGTTTAGTTCGAACTGAAGATGGTGTCGGACGTAGAGCTGCTGTAGAAGTCATGCTAAATACACCTTTAGTTTCTGATTTGATTTTGAAAGGTAACTTTCATGAGTTGAAAGAAATTATGACCAAGTCGCGAGAACTTGGTATGCAAACATTTGACCAAGCATTATTTGATTTATATAACGAAGGTGCGATCAGTTATGATGAAGCCATTCGTAATGCTGACTCTAAAAATGAATTACGTCTACAGATTAAGCTAAAAAGTACACGCGTCCGAGAGAATGCTGAAACCTCTTCACAAACCTTCAGTATGTTTGATGAAGATGCAGAGAGCTAATTGAATAAAAAAGCCTTCATCTGAAGGCTTTTTTTTGGACAAATTTTTAGCTCTCTAGACCACTTTTACTTTAGTTTGAACAACGAAGCGGTAAAACAGCAAGCTTAATAGCGTCAATATCGCGCATAATATATATGCAATCGAATACTGATAGTGTGTGATCACAATACCTAGAATAAAAGAACCTAATGCGATGCCAATATCGTAAAAGGTGTAAAAAGTTGAACTCGCATGTCCAACTCGTTCACGTGCTACAGCTTGAATGGCTTGCGTTTGGAGACATGGCTGAGCAGACCCAAAGCCTATACCAATAAAGACAGCAGATATCAATAATCCGGAAGCAGAATGAATTTGGCTTAGAATGAATAGCCCAATGCTAAAGCTCACAATCGCTGGATAGACAACGTAGGCAGGACCCTTAGAGTCATATAACTTTCCTGTGAAGGGTCTTAGAAGCATCATGGAAATTGCAAAAACAGCAAAGAATAAGCTCGCATAGGTCAATAAATTTTTTGATTCAGCATATGTCGAGATAAAAGACATGATACTTGCATAAGAAAATGAGATGAGCATCGCCATCATCGCAACAGGTAAAGCTTTAATCTCAACAAAATCATGAACACTAATTTTTGTTTTGCGCTTAACAGTTTGAAATTGTGTCTGGATCGGAATCAAAAAGCAGAACAAATAACCAATAAAAACAATTGCAGCTAAAAGTGTAGCCACTGGAATATATCCCCATGGTTGAATGAGAATCAAGCCCAACATGGGTCCTAGTACAATGGCAAGATTGACTGACATGACAAAATAGCCCATGCCTTCACCTTTACGCTGATTTGGAATGAAGTCATTGACGATTGGTATCATGGCAGTGGTCAAAATACTGAACCAAATTCCTTGTAGTAACCGAATGACCAGTAATAGGGTTAGATTATCAGCAAAGATATAAGCGAAAGAGAGCAGTACAAAAAATGACTCAGAGATATAAAGTGCTTTTTTAAGCCCAATCTTCTCGATAATGAGACCGGTAAACGGTCGTATTGCGATCGATGAAGCTAGAAACAAAGTCAGTGCAAGCCCAGCTTGGGTAATATTACCATTTAAATCATTAAGAATATAAATTGGCAATATCGTTGTCTGAGCAAAATAGAAGATGAAAATAAATAAGTTATTAATTAGACACAGAATAAAAGATTTATTCCATAGATGCTCAGCATGTATAGAAGACATAGACAACCTTGAAATATTGAACCATTAAAAGCTTCAATCTGTGCCAAATAAAATTATTTTTGGTTTTGGTCAGCAATGAAGTAGGGAGAGAAGTTGAATTAATTATAATCAAATTACATGAAAATTACAGCAAAAAGTGAGCCATTCATCCGAAAATGTATAAATAAAAAACCAGTCCGTAGACTGGTCATAAATATCACAAACCTGATTGATAATCTGTATTTGAAAGAAGTTGTTCTACATCTGCCAAATTAGATGGTTTAATTTTGTAGATCCAGCCTTTGCCATAGGGATCATCATTTACAAAATCTGGATCATCTTCTAGATTTTCGTTAATTTCAACAACTATACCACTTACAGGAGCATGAATATCAGAAGCTGTTTTCACAGACTCAACTACACCCGCTTGTTCACCAGCAGTCAATTCACGACCTACTTCAGGTGCTTCTACATAGACAAGATCACCCAATGCATCTTGTGCGTGATCTGAGATCCCAGTAACAACGAGATCACCTTCAATACGTACCCATTCGTGTGTGCGAGCATATTTAAGCTCTGAAGGATGATTCATCACGACTCCTCAATTCGATTTGAAAAATTTTCTTGTGTTATACAGTGTTTTATTTAAAAACGAAAGTTCTATAAATATGGATCTTTACGCCAACTGCTTGGACTTCGACCACTCCAACGTTTAAATGCACGACTGAAATTCGCAACATCTGAATAACCGAGTTCATCTGCGATTTGTTCAAGTGAATAGTCAGTACGTGACAGTAGGGAGGTTGCATGACGATATCGAACTTCATCCACTAAGGTTGAAAAAGAAGTTCCTTCTGCAGCCAACTGACGTTTCAGTGTACGATCAGACATATGCAGGCGATCTGCCACATTTTCAATACTTAAATAGTGTTGTTCAGAATGTGTCAAAATATCGCGAACACGCATTGAAATTCGACGGCGTTCGCCCAGCTCTGATAGTTCTGCTTCGCACTGATTAATTGCAATTTGACTGGCAATCGGATCTGCGTTAACCATCTTCAGGCCTAAATAACTTTTATCGAAACTGGCAAGAAAATGAGTCTGGTCAAAATGAATAATCGTTTTGGGATGTAGACGACTGATGTATTTGTCAAAGCCTTCAGGTTTCGGGAAGTCAAAATTAATTTCGCCATACAAATCATTAATGCCTGTCAGTGCTTTTGCCATTGTAATGACACCAAAAGTCAAAGCCATGACAATTTCAGTTCTCAGCGGTTCAAGATCAATATCACATTGTAACTGCAAAGAAACTTGTTCTGTAAATGTCGAGAAATGAAATTGCAGAAAAGGCATACGCAGTTGTATAAAGCGATTGGCTAAAATAAGTGCATCAGTAATCTCATTCGAGGTCATAATGGCATAGCCAATAAAACCATGGATAGAAATCCGCATTTGGTTACCAAGATGATAACCAAGAGAACTTTCACCTGTCATTTTGCGCGCGAGAATAATCATCTCATTCGCTACATGTAGTGGAATTCTAAATTCAGGATCGGCAAGTTGCTCGTTGGTGAATCCAAAGGGAGCGAATAGCGACTCAGCACTATAACCCCAACGAGAAACAACATCTAAAAGTAAGAGTCCGTAAACACCTGGAATGCCTAAATCTGGGCGAACTGAAACTGTTTTCATGTGCGATCCATTGCTTTACACAATTTTTTTCATAATTTTTGGTGAAAATAATACTGACATAAATTCCAGATAGAAAATACCAATTTTGTCGGACAAATCTAGTGTGAAACCGATGTTTAAGCCTTAAAAACGACAATTTTTGTGGTTGAAATCAACAAAACATCACCATGCTGATTTTTTGTTTGTGTGACATAACTCACAATTCCACGATCTAGCTTTGTTTTTGAAGGATTGATAGCAACAATTTCAACTTCCACATGCAAACGATCACCTGCACGAGCTGGTTTTGGCCATCTTAAGCTTGACTCTGAACCGATAAGCCCCTTGGCAATTGGAAAACATTCAGTCCAGAGACGCATGGTAATGGCTGAAGTTTGCCAACCACTGGCTGCGATACCTTGAAAAATAGGATGATCTTTAGCAGCCTCTTCATCAGTATGAAAGACTTGAGGGTCATATTTTTGTGCAAATTCTTTAATTTCTTCGAGTGTTAACTCATATTCACGACTTTTAAACTGATCACCCACATTTAAATCATCAAGATAAAGCATCTTCGTCTAATTCCTTGTCTTTCACTTTTTGTTCAACTAAAAATCCACCCGTTTGGCGTTGCCAAAGTTGGGCATAAATTCCATTCTGTTGGATCAGCTCATCGTGAGATCCTTGTTCTACGATGTTTCCTTGATCCAAAACAATTAATCGATCCATTTGAGCAATGGTTGAAAGTCGGTGTGCAATTGCAATTACCGTTTTACCTTCCATCAGGTCATCAAGGCTTGCCTGAATCGCAGCCTCCACTTCTGAATCGAGTGCGCTGGTTGCTTCATCTAAAATCAAAATTGGAGCATCTTTTAGGAATACCCGTGCAATTGCTATACGCTGTCTTTGCCCACCAGATAATTTTACACCACGCTCACCTACATAAGCGTCATATCCTGTCTGACCACGTAGATCTGTAAGCTGTGGAATAAACTCTTCTGCTCGAGCTTTACGGACAGCTTCATACATTTCTTCATCAGTCGCTTCAGGTCGACCATATTTAATATTCTCAGCAACACTTCGATGCAGCAAAGAAGTATCCTGCGTCACGAGAGCAATGTTTTTTCTTAAACTATCTTGGGTGACTTCATCAATCGCTTGGCCATCGATATAAATTTTACCTTGTTGGGTTTGATAAAAATGAAGTAGTAGTTGGATCAGTGTCGATTTTCCAGCACCAGACCGACCGACAATTCCAATTTTTTCACCCGGTTTAATTTCTAAATTCAAGTGATTAATAACATTTTTTTGATTATATGCAAAGCTCACATTATCAAATTTAATCGCACCAGAGTGTACCTCGAGTGGCAGTGCAGCTTCTTTGTCTTGAATTGCTATTGGTTTGGCTAGCGTGGTCATCCCATCTTGGATGGTACCAATATTTTCAAATAAGGCTGAAGTTTGCCACATCATAAAAGAAGCCATACTATTCAGCTTTAAAATCATGGCTGTCGTTGCGGCGATCACACCGATGTTTGCTTCACCAATAAACCAAAGCCAAACTGCTGTACCTAAAACGCCAAAAAATAAAATTGCGGTCAGTAGATTAATGCTAATTTCATAAGCAGTTCCCAGACGCATCTGGGTATACACCGTCTTCATAAAAAGTTGCATAGACTCTTTGGCATATTGGCTTTCACGACCAGCATGTGCAAACAATTTTACTGTTTGTATATTTGTATAAGCATCAGTCACACGACCAGTCATCACCGCGCGTGCATCAGCCTGCTTTTTTGAAATTTTTCCAAGTCGCGGGATAAAGAAGGATGCCGCGCCAATGAATAAAATCAACCATGCCATCAGGGGAATAAGGAGAAGAGGGGAGACGTTTCCTAAAACCACACTGATGGTAATAAAATAAATCACCACATAAGTAACGATATCCCCCAAAATTACCCAAAATTCACGAACTGCAAGTGAAGTTTGCATGACTTTAGCTGACAATCGACCTGCAAAATCATTGTGAAAAAAGTCTAAACCTTGAAGAAGTAATAAGTTGTGAAAACGCCAACGCAAGCGCATTGGAAAGCTACTGAATAAAATCTGATGCCTTATGATTGATTGCAAACTTGCAAAGAAAATATTAGCAAGTAGAAAACCAGACAAAATCATCAGATTTGTTTGGTTATTTTCGAGAAAATTTTGAGGCGTCGATGCGGACAACCAATCAACTAAATGACCAATTTGAGAGAAGAAAATAGCTTCAAATGAAGCTGTTGCTGCAGTAAATAACACCAACACCAAGAGATAGCGCTTAACTCCTGATGCTGCTTGCCAAACAAATGGAAAAAATTTCTTCGGCAAGGGCTGATTTAAATCTTTGGATGGATATGGATCAACGAGTCTTTCAAACCACTGCAGCATACGACTAATCTTAATTCATCTAATCAAAACTCAGTTTACTGTGTCTTGAGGAATCTTGAAATCATTCCCAGAAGGAATCTGGAATATTTTTAATCCAAACTCAGGAAGAATCGCCAAAAGATGATCAAAAATATCGGATTGGATCGCCTCATAAGCCACCCATGCTGTCGTATTTGTAAAAGCATAAATTTCTATAGGCAAACCTTCACCTGTCGGTTGTAATTGACGAACGATTAAGGACTGATTTTGTGCAATACCTGGATGATTTTTTAAATAGTATTCAATATATGCGCGGAATGTTCCTAAATTGGTTAAACGACGTTGGTTATTGACCCCATTATTTGCGTATTGCTGATTAAAGTTTTTTAACTCAGTTTGTTTCTCATCCAGATACTTTTCTAAAATCAGAAATTCCTTAAGTTTGCTGTATTCCATTGCAGATAAGAAGTGAACACTATTTTGATCGATATAGAGTGCACGTTTAATACGACGAACACCTTGCTCTTGCATACCTCGCCAGTTCTTAAAAGTATCTGTCACCAAACGATTGGTCGGAATAGTGGTATAGGTCTTATCAAAGTTTTGTACGGTCACCGTATGTAATGACATATCAATGACATCGCCATCCGCATTTAAGGTTGGCATTTCAATCCAATCACCAATCCGAACCATGTCATATGAAGAGATTTGAACTGAAGCCACTAGAGATAGAATTGTATTTTGGAAAACCAGCATGAGCACTGCTGCCATTGCCCCGAAACCTGCCAATAGCGTGAAAACATCTTTTTTAAGAAATGTTCCTATGACCATCAGTGCACAAACAACAAAAATAATGAGTTTAACTAACTGTAAATAACCCTTAATTGGCTTATTGTGAGATTTAGGATTACGTTGATAAATAATATTAAAAATGGTGAGAAGCTGACTAATTGCCAATGCAATGGTTAAGAAAATGAAGGCTTGTGCAAACATCTGAATCAATGTAATGACTTTTTCAGACAGGTGAGGAACCGTCACAATTCCATTCATAATCACCAATGCTGGGACAATGTTTGCAATTCTTCGAATAACGCTATGTTCCGCTAAGACATCACTATAACTAAAACTTAGTTTGCTAATAATTTTGCGAATACCACGGACGACCACTTGTTTAGCAATAAAATTTGCGATAAATGCAATGAGAATAAGAATGCTCAGAGAGGTCAACATCTCTAACCAAGGAAATTGATCTGACCATTCTTGGATTTGAGTTACAAAATTTAATCTGTCCAACTTGATCACCTCTAAATGAATTGGCATTAGCTTAATGGTTTAAGTTATTAAATTTATTAGAGTTAACGTTTATCAAACAGAATAGATTAAATTAATTACTTGAAATACATTTTATGAAATTCTATTTTAAATAAAATTAATGTGAAATAAGTCACACTATAAAAATTTCGTAGATTATCGTCATTACATTTTCAAATTATAAAACCCATATTTAAATCTAAATTAATCTTTTTTATATCGATCTCTCTGTGTTCTTTGCTTTTTGCGAAAGCTCCTCAAAGAAGCATTATTGAACTTGCTGATCTTCAGCAGTTAGAAAATGAAAAAATAATGAGAGAAAGTCAATCCATTGATTTTTTTGAGCTCTCCAAAATACCATCGATTGAAAAAAAATCGAATCAGAGAATAGAAGACGAGCGCAGAAAATTGATAGACTCATCTCGTGATGATTGGAAGCAGCAATATGACTCAAAGCAACTTAATCGTGAATTTATACTTGCTGCACCGCAATCTGAATCACATATAAAGCGTTAAAAAAGCCTAATAAATTAGGCTTTAGAGAGATTTACCACATTAAATCATCTGGAATAACATAAGCTGCATATGGATCTTCCTCATCCGTAATAGCCTCATTTTTCTCAGCATTATTCACAATAATAAATCCTTCGACTTTTTCATTAATCCGCTCAGATAACGCTCTTGGTAGAACGGCATAGCTAGCTTGATCTTTGGCGATGACTAATGTGCCTGCCACGAGCGCATTGTAAACTTGTTGATTAATATAAATTTTCTTAATTTTATTTTCATCAACGAACTGGTAGCTGATTTCACCATCAATATCTTTGATTTTATGCTGGCCAATCATTTGCACTACTGCTGCACGTAATGCTTTTTCATCTTGCTGGCGTTTGATTTCAAGATTAAGACTCTGATCTTTTTCTAATTTTTGCTTTAAATCTTGTTCAATCTTAGCTTTAATCTCAGCTTCATTGCTTTGACCCGTGCGTTGCTCATGCACAGCTTGTTTAGAAAGTTTTTTAGCCTTTTTTTGATCGACTAAACCAGCTTTGAGCAATTGTGCTTGCAAGGCATTTTTTACCATGAGTAATACCAACTACGATTTTTGAAAATAACAATGACGGAAATATAAAATCCAATAGATCAGGGTCAGTAAAAAACTTAAACCTGCAGGAATTAAAAACGCTTCTAATTGTAAATAAGGATAGCTGAATGCCGCAACAGTACTGCCAATAATAAAACCAAATAAAATCACTAAATGCAAAATAACTTTTCTGGATTCCGTTGTCAGACCTCTTACAAAATATCCAAATGCTAAACCAAGATCGGTTAAGACACCAGAAAGGTGAGTCGTACGAATAATTGCACCTTTATAATGACTTACCATGGCATTTTGTACACCCATCGCACAACATGCCCATAGCAGTGCATAACGAGGATAATAGGGAATAAATACCCAACAGAGCAGAATAAAAAAAGTCACTAAACTCAATGGTAGACCATATCTGCGTCCGAGTTTAAATTGACTATTCCCCAATATCAGACCGCTAAAACTAGAGCCTAAAACATAACTCAGGATAATAAGAATAAGAAAAATTACAGCTTTGAAATCATGGTCAATAAGACCGATGGCAAGCAAACTTGCATTGCCTGTCATGTGTGAAACTGACTGATGTAATAAAGAAATGAGACCCAAAACGTTGATCATGCCTGCATTTACTGCAAGCATGAAAGCCCCAAATTGTACCCAGTTTGGAAGGAATTGAAATGGCATATCTTTCATTCTAAAAGTTTATGCCATGAATATATTATTTTGAAGGAGCGCGATCAACCGCAGCAGTAAACAATACATCTGTAGATGAGTTGAGTGCTGTTTCAGTTGAATCTTGTAGAACACTGATCACCATACCGATGGCTACAACTTGCATAGCCACATCTGGTGAAATATTGAATAAGCCACAAGCGACAGGAATCAATAAAAGTGAACCACCCGCTACACCTGAAGCACCGCAGGCAGAAACAGTAGCCACAACAGAAAGAACAAGCATTGTAGTAAAGTCAACGGAAATACCAAGTGTATTCACCGCTGCTAATGTTAATACAGTAATCGTTACTGATGCGCCCGCCATATTAATTGCAGCTCCCAACGGGATTGCTACACTCGCTGTCGATTCATTCACGCCCAAACGCTTGGCAAGATCCAAGTTCACCGGAATATTTGCTGCTGAACTACGGGTGAAAAATGCGGTGATCCCACTTTCACGTAGACATTGAATAACCAACGGATAAGGATTTGAACGCGTAACAAATGCCACCATAATTGGGTTAATTACAAGTGCAACAAAGAACATAGTCCCTAATAGAACAGACAATAATTGTGCATAACTTGCTAAGGTTTTAAGACCTGCATCTGCAAAAGTCACTGCAACAAGTCCAAAAATACCGAAAGGTGCAAAACTGATGACAAGACGAATCACGTGATTCACGGCATTCGCAGCATCCGTCAGACACTGTTTTGTGGTGTCTGTGGCATGACGAAATGCTATACCCAGTGCAACAGCCCAACCCAAAATCCCAATAAAGTTTGCTTCACTTAATGCAACGATAGGATTCGCAACAAAACTGAGTAATAAATTTTTAAGAATTTCAGTCAAGCTGCCAGGTGGTTGTAAATCAGCTTGCGCAGCGACATCTAAGAAAAGAGTGCTTGGAAATAAATTACTCACAATGACAGCAGTTAACGCAGATAAAAACATACCTACGGCATACATCATCATAATGGGTTTGATTTTCGCACTGCTGCTATCACCAACTTTAAAGTTTGCAATCGAAGAAAGGACCAAAACAAAAACAAGAATTGGTGCAACAGATTTAAGGGCTTTAATAAATAAATCACCCAGCAAGCTTAATTGTGGTGCAACTTGAGGAAAAAATATAGCCACCAAAACGCCAAGAATAATGGCGATAATGATTTTGGTGACTAAACTCAAACGTGCTAGAGCAGTGAACATAACTGAACCTAATAATGCCGAGTCTGGCTTAAAATCGGATAAATAAGTGGGGTATTCTATACTTAAAAATGATTTTAAATATAAAACTTATTCATAATAAAAATTAAGTGGATAAAATCACTGGATTTTTTTTGATAATTCTTACTTAAGAATATCAAATTCTTATGCAAAAGATGATTTATTTTCGCTGAAATTGGGGTCTAATTCATATACTGCTTGGAAATGAGTGAGGTATATTTTACCTGTCAGATGTTGTATCCAATTTGTTGAATTTAAGCGATCCATAACAGGACCTTTAACTTCGCTTAAGTGTAGTTGAATATTGAGTTTAGATAACTCAGAATTCATTTCTTCAAGAGTCTCTAAAGCTGAATAGTCAATATTACTAATACTGGAACAGTTAATGACAACATGTTGAAGCTCATCATGTTGGCTAACCTCTGAAATAATAAATTCCTTCAGGGTGTTTGCATTGAGAAAACTCAAATTTTCATCAATTCTCACCGAAACGAGCCTTTTACTGGTAATGACTTGGTGCCTTGAAATATTTCTAAAATGCTGTGTGCCTTCAACGAGACCAATCACTGCAATATGTGGACGGCTAATTCTCCATAACAGCAACACGAATGTTGAAATAATACCCACCATTAAGCCTGTCGTAATATCTACACACAGCACTCCTAAAAATGTGAGTGCCATTGCTAAACCATCTGCTTTAGAATATTTCCAAGCCGCTATAAAAGGTTTAATTTCAACAAGTTTCCATATCGACACAATGATTGTTGCAGCCAATACACCTAAAGGTAAATATTCAAATAGACTTGTAAAATATAGACTGACCACAATGATAAGTAGCGAGGATAAAACCCCAGCCATAGGTGTTTTTGCACCAGCATCAGCATTGACCACTGTGCGTGATAGGCTACCAGTCACAGGAAATGCGCCACTGATTCCAGCGCCAAAATTTGCAACACCGAGTGCAACAAGCTCTTGATTACTGTTCAAATTACTACGTGATTGAAAAGCCGTAGCTTGCGCGATCGAAATAGATTCAACGAAACTCACCATAGCGATCATTACTGCGCCAGGAAGCAATATTTTTACCATGTCCCAAGTCCAGTACGGCATTTGAATAGGGGGTAATCCACTTGGAATTTCACCTACTGTTTTAATTCCATAGGCATTTAAATCAAAGGACTGAACCAGTAAGATTGAAAATAGCACTAAGCATAATGGTAATGCTTTTTGTATAAATTGCATCATTTTTTGATGATTTGAAAATGCTGGAATTTTAAATAATTGTGGTAAATAAATGAGCGCTAAAATTGAAGCTAAACCCAAAGATAAGCTGGCCAAATCATATAAAGAAATGTATTGAGCCAAACTCGTAAAAAATTCGATTAAATTACTGGATTGCAATGGAATATTAAGAATAAATTTTATTTGACCTAATGCAATTAAGACAGCTGAAGCAATGATAAAACTCTTAATCACAGGTTGGCTAATGAGACGAACCAAAAAACCAAATCTAAATAGCCCCAATAAAAATGAAATTATGCCAACCATTACTGCTAGCAAATACGCAGCTTGAATATAGACTGGTGAACCCACTTCATATAATGGCTGTAGCGTGGCAAAAGTCATCATGGAGATTAATGCAACTGGACCAATTGAAAGGGTAGTACTCCCTCCAATCAGTGCATAAGCAATCATAGGGATAATACTGGCATATAACCCCATAATTGGAGGTAAGCCTGCAATCATGGCATATGCCATGCCTTGTGGTACAAGCATTGCAAGCACGATCACAGATGCAAGAAGATCAGATTTAAAATCTTGAGTATTGTATTTTTTTAACCATTTCCAAGCTGGGATGATTCGTTCCACAGAATGCTTCGTTAAATCCATACAAATCTCTAAATCACATTTATGTATATATTATGCATAAAAAGTGATAAACAAGCACTGAGTATTGTTGATAAGGATCATCAAGAATTTGATTAATGATCCTTAATGTATGATTTTAATCATATATTTTTTTAAAAGGTTGTATCTGTTCAAGCTGATAAGCGAGATCTATCAGTAAACGCTCTTGTCCCAAATCAGCAGAAAGCTGAATACCTATCGGTCTTGAATCTACTTTAGTCATACCCATTGGCAGTGATATCGCTGGAGCACCTGCGATATTTTGAATAGGTGTGAATGCTACATAATTCCTTAAATGCTCAAATAAAACATCAAATTCGAGTTGAGGTGAAAGATATCCAATTTGAGGCGAAACATGCGCTAAAACTGGCGAAAGGATGACATCATATTGTTGGAAGATTTGTTGATAGATGCGCTGGATTTGCTTTAAACGGTATAAAAATAAAGGGGTTTTATAGAAATTTTTCTTGTACAAGTTTGCAAGCCCAACTGTTAGATGATCTAACTCATTCACGTTAAAATCTTTGCCAAGTAGCGGTTTTCCAAACTGTTGAATCATAAATGATAAAAAACCCCAATAGTGGCTGAAATCATCTACAAACGAATCTGGAATAGGAAGTGAAAATTCTTCAATATGATGACCTAAATTCCTGAGTAATTGAGCAGTAGACTCAACAGTTTGACGGGTCTTAGCATCAGTATTGGTTTGCAATGAATCATAAACAAGACCAATCCGTAAAGGTTTGCTGGATGGATGCTGGATTAAGCCAATTTCGGGTAATTTTTTTGGCTTATATTGTTTTTCCATTTCAGCAAAGAAAAACGCGGTATCACGCACAGAACGTGTTAAAACACCATCTGAAACAAGGTCAATTGGTAAATACTGCGAACCTTCATTTGGATACCAACGACCACGTGTCGGCTTTAAACCGACTAAACCGCAATTTGCTGCAGGAATTCGTATCGAACCACCACCATCATTTGCATGTGCAATTGGTACTACGCCTGATGCAACGAGTGCCGCAGCTCCACCTGAAGAAGCTCCACACGAATAATCAGTATGCCAAGGATTGCGTGTGTAATCCCCAGACTTAAATTCTGTTGAAGCATTTAAGCCAAATTCAGGCATTTTGGATTTACCCAGTGCAATTAAGCCTGTATCTAACATTTGTTGAGTAATTTTAGAATTTTTGATCTTTTCCTTGGATTTGAACGATGTTGATCCTTGTTGCGTAGGAAAACCAATAAGATCCAGATTATCCTTAATAAATGTAGGGATTGCAGAAAAAATCTGATTTGGTTTAAAAGTAGGCGATTTAAGTATTTGTTCGAAGTTTTCGAATTCAATTGCATTTAGCAGAGGATTTACGAATTTTGCGCGTTCAATCGTAGCTCTTAAAACTTCATCAATTGAGATGTCTTTAGATTGAATTCTGTTTGAGAGCTCAATTGCATCACTTGTACCTAATATATCATCCGTGAAAGCATGAATTCTTTTTTGATTATCCATAATCGATTTTCTTTAAAATTGACTAAGCATATGTATACACATGAAATATTGATTTGTCGATTGACCAGAGATGGATTTGCCACAATTTCGCATAATGTATATTATGTTAAATAGGATATCTAGAACAACAACCCTGAATATGGGTTTATATAATTTGTGATGGCTAAAAATTCAGTATCAAGAAATCTTAGATAAAACTCGTCTTTGAAAAAAACTTTTGATGAAAGAATTAGATGTACTACATGCTCTGATCAAATATCACTTGAAGAATCTAAAAGCAGAAGAAGTTGTAAAATACCGAGAAGAAGTTTTGGGTAAGGAAGACTAACTACCCTTTTATTCTTAAATTTAAGACTAGAGTCCACCATTAGATAGCGTGGACTCTTTTTTTTAGACAAATAAAAAGCATCTTACGATGCTTTTAAATTATTGCTTACGTTTACGATGCCATTCAATAAATTGTTGCACCCTTGGATGTGTTAAAACATCTTGCAAATTCATAATATAGTATTTGCAATAATAAACATCTTTCCCCATTTCTGTTCGATAAGGGATTTTGTGTGCTTCAATTAACCACCCATCTTGCCTTAATTCACAAATACGGGCTGCTGAACTAACACAATCAAGCTTGTTACCCATTTGTTTATTTGTCGGCTGATCACCAGACAATAAAAACATTAAGATTTCAGCTTTATTTGTACCCAATTTCGGGAGTTTCCCGATAATTGGAGTCATTTTTGGCATATCACCAAAGTCTAAAAATTCCATAATGGAATCCTCTTATTACAGAGAGACTTTGATCACTATAGTGTCATACTCGTGAAATTAAACTAGCATTAATATAGGTAAAGCATTTCAATTCGATTTGCTTTTCGCTATAATCACGAGGCTTTTTGAATGAGCATCTCGAACGAAATTCAGCTTGACTAAATTTTGAATAAGATGTAATTCTAAACTTCAACACTTCGTTTAACGCTTTTAAGAGTGACATTTTTGATCTCCGTCTCTCACTTAAAGGTTTGTTGTGTTCTAGATTTGAATGAAAGGGAACTAGGCGGCCACCTAGTTCTTTTTCTATATCTAGTACACAGGTAACCGCTCAACCACTATATGTTGAGCATTGGGATGATTTTATTATAAAAGCTATGACAGTGGAAGTTTGTAGCGTCTAGATGTGACGCAGAGAGCGTCTAAGAGAGTATTACTGCAACCCTATACCTTGGGTCAAATTCACTTGAATATGCAGAAATAAGCGGGAATAATGAGATAAAAACATGACATTTAAGATATTTTGATTTAAATTTAACCAGTTTGCTATCTATATGCCTAAAATTATTTTTTTGTAACAAATGATTTCCTAGTTGAATTTTATAATATTTACAATCTGAATACTGCTTCTTTTGCATATTCTTCTCGGTCAGTCCATCGACTGCTAATATTTTTCTTTCGACACCATTCATAGGCTTTATAACCCAAATACTCTCGTGTCTTTAAAAGATTTTTTTCTGTAACTTGCCCACCATCTTTGGTATTATCATTCCAACCATAAAAGTAAATTTTATCTGCATCTTCTACATCCCTTTTATATATAGCTATGTCTTGAGATGATACACGTTGTGTTTCTAAAGCAATTGCTGGAATAGCCTTATTGAACTCATTAAAAAAAGCAAATGGGGAAAACTTATTTAAAGGATCGTATTTAATACCTAAAACTTCACAAAGTTTTTTATAAGTCTCTCTAGGAAGTTTATCATTGATTAAAAAGCCATTTTGGACTTCAACAACAAAACTAAAATTTTTTATACGAACACCAAATAAGAGAATAAACGGTGATTCATCAATAAAAAAGAACACATCAAAAATTACATTATTTTTTCTAAAATTAAATTTATATCGTTGAATGCCTTGGCTTCTCATACTATTAAATAAAGGAACCAGACCATCTAATTTCATATAATAATTCTCTTTTGTCATTCTGAAGTCGCATAACTTCATTTTATGTTAAATAGGATATCTTTAACAGCGCACCAATACTAGCTAATGTCTTGTTACATTGCATAAAACAACGAATGATTAGAATTCAATTTGAAAAATTAAAAAAACTAAAACACAATCTGTAATTTTTGATGGACCATTGAGTATATACAGCAACGTTCTCAATTTTTGTCTAGCTCAGGTTATAATGCTCATCTTACACAATTCAGTTGATCTACTATGAACACCTCCAATGACCCTTTACATGGCAAAAAACTTGCTGACATTTTAGATGAGTTATTGGATTACTACGGAGGCTTTGAAGGATTAAGTCGTAAAATTGAAATTCGTTGTTTTTGCATCGACCCGAGTGTTAAATCATCTTTACGATTTCTACGGACTACACCATGGGCACGTGAAAAAGTAGAAAGCTTATATTTGTATGTTCTCCGTCAAAGAGCTAAACATAAATTCTAGCCAACAAAAAACTTAAGCTATGTTTAACTTTTTATACCCAATTGTAGAATAGCCTTAATGAGTATCTATCGTTTTTGTTCACATCGTGTAGTTATGGGTGGAAGCCCCACTCTCCTACTACATTGAACGACGATCAATCATCTAAATCCAGTCTTATCAAGTCTAGAGCTAAAAGCTATAATATGTTTTTAAAAAGTTTTAGATCATATGCTCGAACTCATTCACTCATATCCTCAAGCCAAATTGGTGAATACTTTCCAAGCATTAGCGAATGAAGTTTTTGAAGACCATGTCAATGCTTTATGTTGGTATAGGCATTTAGATTACAATTTCAAAGAAATCGTTGAAAAACTTACACTCATAGAAGATATTACTGAAATTTCCATCGCTCAATTAGAGCAACTCAAACTTTCAGACTCTGCAAGCAAAGCGAGAGACGTTATTATTAATGATATAATGTTGCTCACCGAATTGGGTGCATCGCCGTCTTTAAACTTAATCAAAGAATATCAGCGTGATGAAGAATTGGATTTTATCAGCACTGATGTATATTCTTTTCATGTAGATCGATCGCCATTAGCAACGGATACATATCTGTGTACCTATTACGGGGCGGCTAGCGATATTATTTCCAATGATCAGGTTGAACAAAAAATTCATATCCCAGAAATCCGTCAAAAAATTAAATCATTGTTTGATGGCGAAGACCATGAGTTTGACGATTTTCTTGCAGAGACCTATATGGATCTTCACTATCAACCTAAAAATGGTGCAACACCTTTAAATTTAGGAATTGGTCATCTCTGGCGTTTGGCTGTAGATCATCCTGATCAGAAAGTACTTCCTTGTGTTCACCGTGCTCCAAAAGATAATGCAGGACAACTCAGATTACTCTTAATATGTTAAGGAATTCCTTGCTCAATTTAGGCGAGTAATTCTTTTTCAGTTTCAAATGGGTTAAAGAAATTACACCAAACGATTGGTCCTAAACTCATCTCCGAATCAGTAAGTAAACATTGATCAAAATTTTGGATTAATTGCTCTTTATCCATCTCTTGACCAATTAAAACAATTTCCTGTCTGGCATCACCCGTTTCCGGATGCCAACTCGATTCAATTGCCTGAATAGATTGCGTATCTTGTGGCCATTCCTCTTGTGGTACCGAAGCCCACCAATATCCTGCTTGACCATGCCGAGCCATACCTCCAGCTTGTGACCAAGACATAGCCATTGTTGGTTCCGCAGCAAGCCAAAAAAATCCTTTTGAGCGTATAACACCTTTCCATTCTGAATGGATAAAATTGTAAAAACGTTGTGGGTGAAAGGGTCTTCTTGCTCTATATACGAAACTTTCGATTCCATATTCTTCAGTTTCAGGCTTATGCTCTCCTCTCAACTCTTTTAACCAACCAGGTGCTTGTGAGGCTTCATCAAAATTAAAAAGCTGTGTGTTGAGTATTTTATCGAGTTCAACCTGACCAAATGTAGATGACTCAATTTTTGCTCTAGGGTTAAGCTTTTTGAGAATCGCATAAAGCTGGGACTTCTGATGCTCATCGATTAAATCAGTTTTGTTTAGAATAATAACATCACAAAATTCGATTTGATCTATCAGTAAATCCACAACAGTACGTTGGTCAAATTCTCCAAGTGATTCGCCACGATCATGTAGAAGATCATATGAACGATAATCACGTAAAAAATTGAATGCATCGACTACGGTCACCATGGTATCTAAACGAGCGTACTCATTTAGAGATACGCCGTCTTCATCTTCAAAGGTAAATGTTTCGGCTACAGGTAGAGGCTCTGATATTCCGGTAGATTCAATGACGAGTTGATCAAATTTTTTCTCTTCCGCTAATCGTCTTACTTCTACTAATAAATCTTCTCTCAAAGTACAGCAAATACATCCATTACTCATTTCAACGAGTTTTTCTTCCGTTCGTGATAATTCCGCCCCACCTTCTCTCACTAAAGCCGCATCAATATTGACTTCTGACATATCGTTCACAATTACTGCGACACGTTTTCCTTCTCTATTATTTAAAATATGATTTAAAAGTGTGGTTTTTCCTGCACCAAGAAATCCAGATAGCACAGTGACAGGTAATTTATACGGTTGTGAAGAATCAATATTCATGGTGAGTTACTCGTTTTAATGTTCAACCACATCATTTGATCGCTTATTGCAATCAATGAATGATCTTGATTTTTGATGTAACTAAATCATAATTGTTATGTTATAACATTTCAACATGTTTAATGTTTAGTTAAACTTTAATAAAATTTATTTATAGTGATTCTAAATTGTATTCATCACTGTAGAATCATAAGTAAAACTAAAGAATCTATGTCTTAATTTTTATAATCATATGAGTATATAACAATGAATTTAATCAATCTTATTATTCGTACCACTTTAAGTACTTCTCTGTTACTTGGAGTTTCGAATACGTATGCCGTGGTTGCAGGCGGAATGGTTTCTACTGACTACCATTGGAACAATATTCCGGCTAACGGCTTTGCAACACTTGAAAATCAAATCATCATTACCAATGAGCCAGGAAATGATGGTAATACATTTTGGGCCAATCAATTTTCATTAAAAAATGGAAATATCGGTTATGTTGGATTACAGCAACGAAGCAATGATGAGAAGTATTTAAATTTCTCAATCTGGAAAACGACATCTTGGAAATCAGGATACCCTGCGTATTGCAGACAATTTGATCATGAAGGTGATGGCGTTCAATGTGACTTACCTTATGAATGGAAAGAAGGCACGAAATATAATTTTAAGATTGTGAAAAATAATGACAGTACAGTCTCAGCTTTTGTTAAAGACATGAGTACTGGTAAACAACTTGAAATTGCAAAAATCAATGTGCCTCAGACCTGGGGTGGTTTTGATAGTTTAGCTACATTTACCGAAAATTTCAGACAGCACCAACAACCCAACGGTATTTATGGCTATAACAGTTGTAATGATGTTCATACATCTGTTTCTGCCACCTATTCTGCAATAGCAAACTCTTCAATTAAGTCTAAATCACAAACGACTAAAACTTATGGAAATTGTGTACAAGCGGCATCAGCGCATTGCACGGATGATTCTACTTGCATTTCTACTGTGAATAATGCCAATTACACCCAGCAAAAACCTTTCATTTTGAAAAATGTTGCACGAGGTTTTTGTGCAGATAGCTTGAATGGTGGTCAACAAATGGGATTGTATTCATGCGATCCCAACAACGGCAATCAACGTCTGAGTACGGATCACACACATCGTTTATACTTAACTCATCGGGATGCTTGTTTGATGGGCGATGTTAAAGATAATTTTGTTAAAGTTGCGCCGTGCAATAATGATAGCAGTCAACGATGGATGTATAGCCCCCATACAAGCCAATATATCAACTTAAAAACAGGTCTATGCCTTGATGCCGCTGATGGTGCAAATAGTATGGCACGCCTACAAATGATTGGATGTCAAAGCAATAATTCATATCAAACGTGGAAAATTACACGTTAACTTATTAATTTCAGAGCTTTAGTATTTAAAGCTCTGAATTTTAATGCTGAAATTTTAATTTTTTGCTTTCTTTGAGTGACTCGTACTAATTTTAGTAAAATTAGATATCTAAATTAGAGATTTTACTCATAGATAAGCCAGCTCACTCAGGTTAAAAGCATTCTTAATACTGGCTCAAAAAGCGAAATAAGTTCAATGATTTTAGGGAGATATTGTCTAAGGTATATTTGTAATATTGATGACAGCAATAAAATAAAAACAATTAAAAATATTCTTCATAAATCTTTGCTATTTTTCCGATAGCGCCGTTAATGATGAGAACAAAATTCTTCAAAATATTAAAACTTAATAAATGAGATTAGACGTTTAGTTATTTATCTCTGAAGATAGAAATCAAAAGCCCTATTTTAATATTGGAGAGAATCAAATTCTAACCTCATGTTTATTATGAACATTCATAGTTCTATTTTTTTAATCCATTGTCCTTCATGAATTATAAATTATAGGATATCTAGTTGATTTATGAATTTGGCTGAAATCAGTTAATACTTGAGCATAGTCATCTATGTAACATCAAAAAATCTTAGTGAACTTTTTTCACAAGAACTATTTCTAAATAAATTCTTGTGAAAAAATTGCGTAAAATTTTACTCTCCTCGTCATATTCATGACCTATTTTTGGTCAATGCTTTACTTCTATCACTCATTAAATAAACACTAAGTTGATAAATTTTTTACTAATAATCTTTGATATGTCGATATTTTATTTATTGATGAGTCTAATTTAAAAATTACATTTTTGCTTAGGCTATTTTGGTATTCAAAATTTAAGCCTAAGCATTTGAAGATTTTCTTAAATTAGAAACTATAGGTGAAAGCCACTACACCTAAATTTTTCTGTTTTTCGTTATAGCGGTTCTTACCACCAAAAATATATTGTCCAATCAATCCGAGTTCTGGTGTCAAGGCATAATCTAGCCCGATAGATGAGAAGCGATAAGCAAATTCTCGTTTTGTATCACCGAGCTCTAGACCTTCATATTTCCCATTATCATTAAAATAGCTCGCTGCAGCACTTGCTGTAGCAGATAATTTATCATTGAGTTGGTGGGTATATATTACGTTTAGATAAGTATCCCCTTGGTTTGCATACACGACATCATATGTATATGCAGATAAACTGGTTGATAAAGAGTTTTTATCATTGAATTGGTGTGTGGCAGTTACCCCCATTTCATTGGAAGTTGTATTTGACGTGTTCGGATAGAAATAAGTGGCATTCCAAATATTCCAATTTGTCCTACCAGTATCAAAACTATAGCCGACAATAAAGTCGTGCTCTAATTTATCAGTTTTACGGCGCTTATCACCTTGAAGTTCAGCATAAGAGTAGCCTAATGTAGACCCCCAATACCCGACATAGAAGTTGTTATAACTGAGGTTTAGACCTGTTTGAATTGCGAGGTCATCATTTTCTGGTGCATTTGTTAAACCACGTGAAATGTATTTGGAGGTTAATGTGACATATCCATCAAATTGAATTGGTGAATTTGTTTCTTGATTCGTAGAGTTTGCATAACTGGGTAAAATAATAAAGCTAGCAGTGCTCAACAGCACTGCTTGAGTCGTTTTAATCATCATAAAATTTATAATTAAGAAAATAAGGGTGAAGTTTCTGCACGATAAAATGGTGCATCTGAAGGGGTTAAAGCAGGTCGATTACGAATGTGATCAGCAATCTTCTCGGCCATCATGATCGTCGTTGCATTGAGATTACCAGTAATAATCAGCGGCATGATAGAAGCATCGACCACTCGCAACCCATCTATTTCATGGACACGACCGTAACCATCTACAACAGCTAAATCATCTTCACCCATTTTACAGCTACACGAAGGATGATACGCTGTTTCTGCATGATTTTTTACAAATTCATCAATTTGCTGATCTGTTTTTAATGCTGAACCTGGACTAATTTCTCTACCTCGATACTGATCTAATGCAGGCTGATGCATAATTTCTCGTGTAATTCTCACTGCATCACGGAATTCGCGCCAATCTTGTTCAGTGCTCATGTAGTTAAATAAAATGCTCGGATGTTCAAAAGGATTTTTCGAGGTTAAGCGAATTCTTCCTCTTGACGGCGATCGCATAGATCCAACATGTGCTTGAAAACCATGTTCATTGATTGCATTGGTACCATTGTAGTTAATTGCAATTGGTAAAAAGTGATACTGGAGATTCGGCCACTCAAACTCATCACTAGAGCGAATGAATCCACCTGCTTCAAACTGATTGCTTGCACCAATTCCTTTACCCAAAAACAGCCATTCAGCGCCAATTTTAGGTTGGTTATACCATTTTAATGCAGGGTAAAGACTGACGGGCTTCTTACATTGGTATTGAAGATACATTTCTAAATGATCTTGCAGATTTTCACCCACTCCCGGTAAATCTTGCACAACCTTTACATCCAGTGACTCTAATAATGACTTAGCTCCTACCCCAGAGCGCTGTAAAATTTGAGGCGATGCAATAGCACCTGCGCACAGCAATACTTCTCGCTCAGCATAGACCTTGTGTAAATTAGTTACATCTTGACCAAGAATGTATTCAACACCGATAGCTTGTTTTTTTTCAAATAAGATTCGATTGGTTGTGGCATGCGTAATAATCGTTAAATTCTGACGACCTTTAGCCATATCTAAATAGCCACGAGCGGTACTGGAACGTCTGCCTTGAGGTGTCACCGTACGATCCATTGGACCAAAGCCTTCTTGTTGGTATCCATTTAAATCATCCGTACGTGGATATCCAGCTTGCACACCCGCTTCAACCATTGCATGAAATAACTCATTATTGTCTGACTTTGGCGTAGCAACACTTACTGGGCCTTGATCACCGTGATATTCATTTGCACCAATATCTCTAGACTCTGCTTTTTTATAGTAAGGTAAACATTCAGCATAACGCCAATGACTGAGTCCTTTTATTTGAGACCATTGCTCTAAATCCATGGCATTCCCACGGATATAACACATACCGTTAATTAATGATGAACCACCTAAACCTTTACCACGTCCACATTCCATACGGCGGTTATTCATATGTGGTTCTGGATCGGTCAAATATGCCCAATTATAACGTCGACCTTGTAAAGGATAAGCCAAAGCAGCAGGCATTTGAGTTCTAAAATCTAAACGGTAGTCAGGGCCACCCGCTTCAAGGAGCAGAACTTTAATATCTGGATCTTCGGTGAGTCTCGCTGCAAGTACATTCCCAGCAGAACCTGCACCTATGATAATGTAATCATATGTCATAGTGTTCTCCTTAGGCTTTAAATACAGATTGAAATGGACTTAATTCCACTTGTACCGATTTGATTTGCGTGTAGTGTTGTAAAGTCGTTAAACCATTCTCTCTTCCTACACCAGAATGCTTATAGCCACCGACTGGCATTTCAGCTGGCGATTCACCCCACGTATTGATCCAACATATACCTGCTTCAATTTGGTGGATGATTCGATGTGCTTTGACAATATCAGGGGTAACCACGCCAGCAGCCAATCCATAAGAAGTATTATTAGCGCGACGAATCACTTCTTCTTCTGATGTATATGTCAAAATACTCATCACAGGACCGAAGATTTCCTCTTGAACAATGGTCATCTCATCTCGACAATCACTGAAGATTGTAGGCAGTACAAAAGCACCATTTTTTAAATGATCATCTGTTGCTCTAGAACCACCACACACTAAACGTGCTCCCTCGCTTTTAGCAGAATCGATGAATGCCAAAATTTTATTCATATGCGCAAAGCTAGATACTGGTCCAAAATTTGTTTCTGAATCGAGCGGATTACCTAAGCGGATATAAGGAATACGTTCTAATAGCTTTTCTTCAAATTTTAGTTGTAATGATTCTGGAATAAACACTCGTGTCCCATTCGTACATACCTGTCCAGAACTATAGAAATTTGCCATCATTGCAATATCTGCAGCTAAGTCTAAATCAGCATCTTCACAAATAATTAATGGTGACTTCCCACCCAACTCCATCGTGACTTCTTTAAGACTCGATTCAGCAGCTTGAGCCATCACTTTTTTTCCAGTGCTCACACCACCAGTAAATGAAATTTTCGCAATATCTACATGCTGGCTTAAATAGGCACCAATATCACCGCCCCCTGTTACAACATTGAATACCCCATCTGGCACTCCAGCTTCGGTATAAATTTCTGCCAATTTAAAGGCTGTTAATGGGGTAATCTCGCTGGCTTTGAAAATCATTGCATTCCCCGCCGCCAAAGCAGGTGCTGACTTCCATAAGGCAATTTGAATTGGATAATTCCATGCTCCTATACCAGCTACAATTCCCAAAGGTTCATGGCGTGTATAGACAAATGAATCTGTTCTTAAAGGAATCTGTTGACCCTCGAGTACAGGTAAAATTCCAGCGTAGTATTCGAGTACATCAGCCCCTGTCACGATATCTACAGTCGATGTTTCACTATATGCTTTACCACTATCTAAGGACTCAATGGTGGCAAGTTCATCATTTCTTTCACGTAAAATAGCTACAGCTTTATTTAAAATTCTTGAACGCTGCATATAAGTCATTTCAGCCCAAACTTTCTGTCCTTGTTTGGCAGATAGAATAGCTTGATCCACATCCTGTTGAGAACATGCTTGAATGGTCGCGAGAACTTGCCCCGTGGCTGGATTAATCGAATCAAAAGTATGACCTGATTGAGCATCGACGAATTGTCCATGAATATAAGGACGTTGTAATGGGAATTTATTCATACGATTAGCCTCAGATATAGTAAATATTAAAAATTATTGTGTAAGTTGCTGCTGGATAAAGGCATGGCAAAGACGGATAGAAAGATCAGTATCAATCTCACTTCTTGTTAATGCGCCCCTTAACCAGAACCCATCAATTAATGCAGCCAACCCTTGAGCTGCTTGCTCAGCTTTTAGGGGGCTTAAACGTTTTAAAAACTCATGTTTTAAATTTGAATGTAGCCGACAGTGATTCACTTGCTGTAATCGGTGTAAATCGGGTTGATGCAGACTAATAGCCCAAAATGCGAGCCATACCTTCATTGCGGCTTGATTGGTCTGAGGAGTTGCAAAATTCGCTTTAACGATCGCCATTAAACGGTCTTCTGGAGAATGACCAACCTCTGATTTTAGATCCCTTACACTTTCTCCAAGTTGCTGTAATAAATAGCGCATGGTTGCCTCAATCAATCCATTCTTGCCACCAAAATAATGACTAATAATACCCGTGGAGACACCTGCTCTTTGCGCGATCTGTTGAATGGATGCATCAGCAAAACCGAGCTCATTCACAGTGGAGAGAGTGGCATCTATCAATTGTTGACGACGAATGGGTTGCATACCAACTTTTGGCATAAGATGACCTAAACCTACAGGAGATTATAATCAGCGTTTATCAATAAGAACGCTGTAACATTAGTAAACGTTTTTTTAATTGAACGCTCAATTAATAAAAATTATAGTGCTATTACTTCCATGATGTACAGCTCAGTTTGTTTTGTATTTGCAAAAGTTTGTAATTGTGGATCAAGCAAGCTTCTATCAGGATATAAATCGAACTGCGCTGTAGATCATTTCATTACTCATTGAATGGTCACTGATTTATGCATAACAAAAATGATCAAACGCAGGATAGTTTGAATAAGGTCGTGTTCTATGTATCAGCATCATTGATACTTTTGTTTTCGATCACCACAATTTTGTTTAATGAAGCTGCTAATAACGTCATTACACAAACCCTCGATTGGGTAAGCAGAACCTTTAGTTGGTATTACCTGTTGGCTGCGACACTCTATTTTGTCTTTATTGTATTTATCGCATGCTCTCGATATGGCGAAATTAAATTAGGACCTAAACACTCTAAGCCTGAATTTAGTTTATTGAGTTGGTCTGCAATGCTCTTTTCTGCGGGTATTGGTATTGATCTCATGTTCTTTTCCGTGGCTGAACCTTTATCGCATTACATGAACCCACCTGTGGGTGAAGGACAAACCTTTGAAGCAGCACGTCAGTCCATGGTATGGACCTTGTTTCATTATGGTTTAACTGGTTGGAGCATGTATGCATTGGTTGGTGTAGCCTTAGGTTACTTCAGTTATCGTTATAACCTTCCCCTTACGATCCGTTCAGCTCTCTACCCTATTTTTGGGAAAAAAATTAACGGCCCTATAGGTCACACCGTAGATACAGCTGCCGTATTAGGTACGATTTTTGGTATCGCAACTACCTGTGGTATTGGTGTCGTACAACTCAATTATGGTCTGCATGTTCTCTTCGATCTACCTGAAAATTTGTGGATTCAAGCTGGTCTAATCGGGATCGCAGTGGTTATTACTGTCATCTCAGTAACGGCAGGTGTGAATAAAGGGATTCGCGTACTTTCCGAAATCAATATCTATGTCTCGATTGGATTACTCCTCTTTATTCTTTTGATTGGTAATACTGAATTCTTACTCGCAGGCTTAATCCAAAATTTAGGTGATTACCTCAGTCAATTCCCGAAATTGAGTTTAATGAGTTTTCCATTCGAACAACCTAAAGAATGGATGAACAGTTGGACGCTTTTCTTTTGGGCTTGGTGGATTGCATGGTCGCCATTTGTCGGTCTGTTTTTAGCACGAATTTCTCGTGGTCGTACCATTCGTGAGTTTGTATTTGGTACGTTGATTATTCCTCTACTATTTACACTGACTTGGTTATCCATCTTTGGAAATAGTGCACTTCACAATGTAATTTTTGATGGTAATGCACAACTTGCAACAACCGTTTTAGAAAATCCAGCTCATGGTTTCTATGACCTACTTGCACAATATCCTGGTTTTACCTTCTTAGCAGGTATCGCAACAATTACAGGATTATTATTTTACGTCACTTCTGCAGACTCAGGCGCTCTTGTTTTGGGTAATTTCACGACAAAATTCACCAATATCGAGCATGACTCTCCAAGATGGCTCAGCGTATTTTGGGCTATAGCCATTGGTTTACTCACCTTGGCGATGCTGATGGCAAATGGTATTACTGCCTTACAGAACACAACCATCATCATGGGTCTGCCTTTTAGCTTTGTCATATTCTTTGTAATGGCGGGTTTATACAAATCCTTGAGATTGGAAGATTTCAGACAAGCCAGTACTAGCTTAAATGCCGCGCCAGTCGTGGGCAATGTGGATATTCTCAATTGGAAAAAGCGACTCAGTCGCGTAATGCTTCATCCAAGCCATGAACAAACATTAAAAATGTTAGATGATGTGTGTAAACCTGCAATGGATGCCGTGGCACAGGAACTTTTATCCAAAGGTGTCAAAGTCGATGTGAATACCAAGCCTCTTGAAGATAATGCTGAGCTTTATCATTTGGATCTGATTATTCACTTGAATGAAGAAGAAAATTTCGTATATGAGATTTGGCCCGTTCGTTATGACACCCCAAACTTTAGTACCCGTGCTAAACGAACAAAGCGTTATTACTATCGTTTAGAAAGTTACTTATTTGAAGGTTCGCAAGGTAATGATTTGGTCGGTTACAACAAAGAACAAGTGATTAACGACATTTTGGACAAATATGAACGTCATATGATGTACCTTCATATTAACCGCATCAGTCCAGGTAAACGTCCACAATTTCCTGATCGTGACATTTAGTTAGTAGTAGCTCATCTAAACAAGGAAAATGACCATGTCAGAAAGTCTAAACGCCTTTGCTCTATTTTTTTCGTTGCTTAATCCCTTTTTAATGAGCATTTATATGCTTGGGATTATTCGAAATTCAGATGCAAAAGTTTTTAATATGGCGCTGATCCAAGGTAGTTTGATTAGCTTTGTGGTTTTTGTCATTTTTGCTAAAACAGGTGAAGCCTTCTTTAATGATGTACTTCATGCACGATTTGAATCTTTCCAAATTTTTGGTGGAATCATTTTCTTGGTGATTGGATACCGTTATGTATTTGAAGGTGCTGATACGATTGGGGTCATGCGTGGAGCACCAAACCATTTGGCTGGTACGATCGCCATGCCTTTTATGATCGGTCCAGGAACAATCTCTGCATCTGTAATCACTGGCATTCAATTAAGTTTATGGCAGACGATCACAGTCATCTTTATGACCTTATTCTTAACCTGTAGTCTTTTGATATTAATGAAATATTTGCATGATAATTTACAGCATAAATATTCTAATTATATCGACTTATATGTAGATATCGTGGGTCGTGTTGCTGCATTGCTTATCGGTACGATTGCCATTGATATGATCGTGACTGGTGTTACTGGGATCATCAATGGCTAATTGAAGGTTGTTATTGATATTTATAAAAAAGGAGTCTTATCATTGACTCCTTTTTTTTAAACCCTAATATTTAGAATCTATATCCGATATTTAAACTATACACCGTTGGATCTACGTCCACACTTCCTACCTTTTCTCCATTTACTTTTACATCAGTTTTGATATCCGCATATCGGATATCAGCACCAACACTCCATTGAGGGTTAAATTGGTAATCTACGCCTATTTGACCAGCCCAACCAAAAGAATCTGAGAGATCGAACTTATCACCACTATATAATCGGTCATTAAAAAAATAGGTATAATTTAAGCCCAGACCCACATAAGGTTGTAACTTTTCATTGGGTAAGAAGTGATATTGCACACTGAAAATTGGAGGTAAATGTTTTGTTTTTGCGACTTCATTACCAGCAACATTAATTTTATGCTCTGGTGGCAAACCGACTAATACATCAAATGCAATATTTGGTGTATAAAAATAAGAGATCGTGCCAGTGACTCCCCAAGCATCATCTATTGTGACGGGTGCTGTTTGATTAAAAATACTACCTGGAGAAGATGTGGGATCAATATTGCTAATCGCACCTCTTATCTTCCATTTATAATCTGCGCTGTGCGCATTAGAACTTAATGCCATGGTACTCAATAAAATCGCGAATAAACCAAAACTTAATTTATCATTCATATCATTACCCATTTTTTATAAATATCTGAAATTTTGAAGATTGTTAATCAATTAAATTGAATGCTTTAGATCATATCGATAATTCTTTTTGTTGGTTATTTTTTATTCTGATTTGTTTTGATGATTTTTTATTTAAGAAAATTTATTCAATTTAAATGGATTTTTGGAATATTGTTTTTAATTTAAGTGAGGAAAGAACATACGCCTAATTTGGATTCCAATCAGTAATGATGAAACAAGAAACAAATCTTATTGACCTTACCACAATGGGAAGGTTTAGAATGATCGTGACCTTATTTCAATCAGCATATGGAGTTAAGTATGTCATCTACTTCAACTAAATCTATTCAAATCAAAATTGAAGGAATGACCTGTGCTGCTTGTGTAAGCCGAGTTGAAAACTCATTAAAAAAAGTCGATGGTATTCAAGATGCCAGTGTGAACCTCGCCACTGAAATAGCTCAAATTGTGTTAACAACAGACGTAACAGATCAACAAATCATTCAAGCCGTAAATAAAACAGGTTTTAAAATTAAAAAATGGGCAACAATAAAATTAAAAATTTTAGGCATGACTTGTGCTGCATGTGTGAGCCGAGTTGAACGTTCTTTACTAAAAATACCAGGTGTATTAGCAGCACAAGTAAGTTTGGCAACTGAGATAGCAAGCATTGATCTACTTTATCAAGTTCCTGTTGATCAAGTTATTGAGCGTATTGAAAGATCAGGGTTTGAAGCTGTACTTGAACAGCAAACGATCACAGCACTTCCAAATCGCGAACTTGAATCAAAAAAAATTCTCAAGCATTTTATTATCGCACTTGTACTCAGTTTACCTATATTTATCATTGAAATGGGCTCGCACCTCTTGCCTTCATTTCATCATCTTATAGGTACTTACATCAGTCAGAATCAGAGTTGGTTATTCCAATTTATTCTTGCGACTTTAGTTATTTTTATACCTGGACGGCATTTTTTCACACAAGGTATCAAGTCACTGATAAATTTACATCCTGACATGAATTCTTTAGTGAGTTTAGGATCAGGAGCTGCCTATTTATATTCTATTGTTGCTACGTTCTTTCCAAGTTTATTGCCACAACAGTCAGTACATGTCTATTACGAGCCTGCAACACTCATTATTACATTTATTTTGTTAGGCAAATATCTAGAAGCACGAGCTAAAGGTCGAACTTCTGCAGCGATTCAACATCTGATTGGCTTACAACCTAAAACAGCGCGAGTTAGAGTATCTGACCTCCAGACTAAAGATATACCGATTGATAAAATTACAATCGGTATGCAGGTTGAAGTTCGGCCTGGTGAAAAAATTCCTGTAGATGGCGTGGTTATTTCAGGTGAAGGCTTTGTAGATGAGTCAATGATCAGTGGAGAATCTTTTCCAATCCACAAATTGATGGGTTCAGAAGTTGTTGGGGGAACCATCAACCAAAATGGATTTCTTGTCATTGAAACCAAGCATACTGCTGAAAGTAGTATTTTATCTTCAATTATTCAGTTGGTTGAAAATGCTCAGACACAAAAGCTCCCCATACAATCTTTAGTCGATAAAATCACCTTATGGTTTGTTCCAGTTATCCTCTTGATTTCGATGATTACTTTCATCGCTTGGTTTGTGCTTGGACCTGAACCTAATCTCAGCTATGCTTTGATTAACGCCGTTTCTGTTTTGATTATTGCATGCCCTTGTGCGATGGGTCTTGCAACCCCAATGTCGATTATGGTTGCGACGGGACGTGCTGCTGAACACGGAATTTTATTTAAAAATTCGACTTCACTTCAAAAACTTCGAGAAATTTCAACATTTGCATTTGATAAAACTGGAACCCTAACAATAGGTCAACCTGCGATTAGTGATATCGAGATTTTCGCACCATTTACACATCAACAGGTTCTACAAACTGTTGCATCTGTTGAATATCATTCCGAGCACCCAATTGCTAAAGCGATTGTTCAATATGCATCCGATCATCATGTAAAGATGATCGAAATTTCAGAATTTAAGAGTATTTCAGGATTCGGCATTCAAGCACAATTGAATGGTCAGGATATTAAAATTGGATCTGTAGAATTTATTACTCTAGAAAACGCTAAGATCTCTCATGCACTTTCTCAACATCAAAGATTACTAGATGAAGCTCAAACACCCATCGCGGTCTCCATCGATGGTGAGCTTGCATCAATTATTTTAATCACGGATCAATTGAGACCTGAAGCCTATGAGGTTATGACTCAACTTAAAAAGAACGACAAGCACATTGCTTTGATTACTGGCGATCATCAAAATGCAGCGCAATATGTGGCGAATCAACTTAATATCAATGCAGTTTATGCACAGGTCAAACCACATGAAAAGTTAAACATCGTTGAGACCCTTCAAACGCGATATGGAAATGTTGCTTTTGTTGGTGATGGGATTAATGATGCTCCAGCACTTGCGCAAGCTCAAGTCGGTATTGCGATAGGTTCAGGTACAGATGTAGCCATTGAAACGGCTGACCTTATTTTAATGTCATCAAAATTGAATAACTTATCTAAAGCCATCAAATTAAGCGAAATGACCATTAGAAATATTCATCAAAATCTGTTCTGGGCTTTTTTATACAATATTTGTTTGATTCCAATTGCTGCAGGCGTCCTTTATCCCTTGACTGGTATCCTGCTCTCACCTGTTTTGGCTGCGATCGCAATGGCACTTTCTTCGGTATTTGTATTAGCGAATGCCTTAAGACTCAAAACTTTGAAATTAAATTAGCAGCTTAAAACAAAGGAAAGATCATGAATATTGGCGAATTAGCACGACGTTCAGGCTTAACTGCTAAAATGATTCGATATTACGAAAAAATCGATCTCATTTCTGTTCCGATCAGAAGCGCTAGCGGTTATCGTGTTTACACAGAGCAAGACCTTTCGACTTTAAGTTTTATTAAACATGCTAAAGATCTTGGTTTTTCGATCGATCAAATAAAAAGTTTAGTTGAGCTTTGGAAAAATCCTGACAGAAAAAGTGCTGATGTGAAAAAAATTACAGATCAACATATCCACTTTTTGACAGAACAAATTCATTCGATGCAATCAATGATTTTAAAATTAAAGGCTGCGAGTCAGATGTGCTCTAATGATTCGAGTTCAAACTGCAGTATTCTGAATAAAATTGAACATATTCAATCTTGACAGTGATAAATGTTAACTAATGCAAGAGGTTATTATGAAATTATTTATTGAAAATATTAGTTGTTCGGGTTGTGCTAAAGGTGTCACTGCATCTGTACTGTCACTTGATCCTAATGCTAGCGTGAATGTAAATGTTGCAAATAAAATTGTGGATATTCAAACAACATATGACTTTAAAAAAATCGCTGAAGTTTTAACTGATGATGGATTTCCTCCTGAAATAAAAGATTAAATTGGCATAAAAAAGGCGAAACAATGTTTCGCCTTTTTTTGTAAAACGCATACCGAAGTATGCGTTTTTAAAGAATTAATAAATGATTTGACCGTTTTGAAGTAACTGCTCCAAAGTCAGATCTACATTTTGAGGACCAATATTCAGCAATTGAGTAGCTTCAAATTGTGTACCTTCACCATCGCGATCGATTGAAATTACAGAATCTTTAACAGTGATATATTTACTTAAGATATCCGCAACTTGATCAGTCGAATCTGTTGAGAATGTAGTTGAAGTCTTAGCATCAACAAATAGTTGAGATACATCAATTACATCGACACCTGCTTCAAAATCTGACCACGTATCAAAACCATTTCCACCCGTTGCATCGGCTTCATCAAGTAAGTTGAAGATTAATTTATCCGCGATATCGCTTCCAGTGAATGCGTCATTAAATTTCGAACTTGTAAATGATTTGTTTACATCAAAACTTAAAGTAGCTGTTGAAGTCGTTCCACCAACTGTCGAAACAGTATAGCTAAATTCTTCTTTACCAAATCCTTTTCCTGATGGTGTATACGTATAGCTACCATCATTATTGAAAACAAGAGTACCAAATTTACCTTCGACAGTTACACTAGGATTACCACTATAAGTCGACGTCGTTAATCCATTAATAGTATAAGAACTAATAGAATTTAAACCGTCATCATTATTAGAAACGTTTCCAATAACTGGTTCTAAAGCAACTGGAGTAAATTCATTCAAGTATGTTGTATTAAACGTAATTGTAGAGTCTTTGAAATAAGCAAGTCCAGGATTAACAAGACTAGCTTGTACAGTATATACGCCAGCCGGAAGATCATTTAACTGTAATACTTTTCCAGTAACAGCATTTAATTCACCGGTCTTAACTACAGTGCCAGCTGCATTTTTCACTGTGTAACTAATACTGCGTGATGAAGTTAAAGATAGTGTACTTTCAAAAGAAATTGCAACTGTACTGACTGAGTTTTCAGCTATTGCAAATTTAGCATCGATAGTACGTTGAGCCAGACCAATATCTAAAATTGTATCATTTACAATAGTTTCTGATTTATTTTGCATTACAATTTCAGATTCTTCAAAATCATCTTGCGCAACAGCTAAATCAATTTTAATCGTCAACGTTTCTAGTGAACTATTTCCATTCTGATCTTTAATGACATAAGTAAATGTCTCGATTTCACCATATGGTAAGCTTGTGCCTTCACTAGGTTTATTTACGAAGTATTGGTAAGTTCCATCCTTATTGAGAATTAATTTACCATAGACACCTTGAAGTTCTGATTCTTCAACAAGCTGAGTATTACCAGCAATAATGATTTCTGACCCATTAGCTAATTCAATCTGACCTGAAGTTTGACCGACAAAATCATTGTCTGTTTTAACAGTCGAATAATCATAAAGTGTGTCTTTATTAACATATAGACCAGATCCACCAAGTACATTAAGTCCTGTTGGAACAGTCACTGCATAATAGTCACCCTCTGTAAATTTAAGTGTAACTTCCTTAGATTTACCACCTAAAATTACTGTGTACCAGTTATTTATGCTGTGAACTTGGACATATTCATTGGTATCAGCATTGAATTTATAAATAAATAAAGAGTATGAAGTTAAACTTACACCGCCGCCATCGCCTTGGAAAGTCATTTCACGAACATTATTTTCATTCACTGTGAAATTCATGAACGAAGATAAATCAACTGCACCAGCTTTAATAACTGGATCTAACAAACTTACATCTAGAACTTTGACATTTTTTAATTTAGGCACTTCACCAGTGATATCTTTAATTTCAGGAAGTGGATTGATGATAACAGTGTCGTTGATTTCTGATTGTTTTACCTCAACAACTTTATTATCAATCGATATATTAAGCTTTGCAGAAGCTGTATTACCTAGTTCTGTTTTAACGTAATAGGTAAACTCATCTACTTGCCCGAATGGACCTTTAAAGTCTTCATTAATCTCGTAACGATAGCTTCCGTCTTGATTAATAAATAACGTACCAAATTTACCTTCGATCGCGGTTTCAGAATTACTATTCAACGTAATTGCTGCATTAGAACCAGCCATAACTGACTCTACAATCGTACCAGTTGGCAGTACATCCTGACCATCAACAGCATCTGCATCTGTGATTACATTACCAGTTGCTTCGCCATCGACTGACACAACTTCATTATAATCCAGAATAATGTCATTCAATACCTTCAATGTATAACCACTTAATACTGTTACCCCAACAGAAGGTGTTAAGAATACAATATATTTACCTTCAGGAAGGCTCACGTTCAATTCTTCAGAAACACCAGCCAGTAAATAAGCTTTCAACCATTGTTTCTCAGTCATGTACTCTTTGTATTGACCAGTTTCTTCATCAAATTGATAAATTTTAAGATCGTACATCGAGACGATCGAAACACCACCTGATTGTGATTTCAATGTTAAGTTGCGAACTGTCCCATCAGCAACATCTACTGTTAATGAATTTTGAAGAACTTCAGTTAAAACATTAGCTTCGAGCACCGCACCCAAACCAACACTTGCTACCGCAAATGCAGTTTTGTCTTCAAGTTGTTGTTCTGCTGAAGGTAATTTAGTAGTCGGGTTAATCACTTCAGGAATGAAATTAACTGAGTTATCCGCAGGAAGTACTATTTCTTGCGGTAACCCATTAATTTCTAAAGCTTGTTCTGCAGCATTAAGCTCTTCAATTGCGGTTAGAACTTCACCTTTAGTTACATTTTTTGATGGATTACGACCATCAGCAACGAGTTGTAAAGCTTCATTAATTTCTTGTTGAAGTGCGTCACGTGTTTCATCAGTATATCTTGCTGACTCTTCCAACTCTGCATTGTCATCAAGTTTCTTTTGAAGTTCATTTGCTTTCGTTTCAAGCGCAAGTAGATCCGCTTCTGTTGCTAATGAATCTTCAAACTCTTGTTGTGCATTGGTTTTTAATGCAGCATTCGCAGCGTCTAATTCATCAGATGCTTTTTCAACTTCTTCTTTAGTTACATTTTTCGATGGATCACGACCATCAGCAACGAGTTGTAAAGCTTCATTAATTTCTTTTTGAAGTGCATCACGTGTTTCATCAGTATATCTTGCTGACTCTTCTAACTTTGCATTTTCATTAAGTTTAGTCTGAAGGTCTTTCGCCTTCGTCTCAAGCGCAAGTAGATCCACTTCAGTTGCTAACGAATCTTCAAACTCTTGTTGTGCATTGGTTTTTAATGCAGCATCTGCAGCGTCTAATTCATCAGATGCTTTTTTAAC